>NZ_JBAKHP010000011.1:0-184229 GCF_036902745.1 Micromonospora sp. CPCC 205554
GCGGCCACCGACCCGAACTACCCCGCCCATGAACACCCGACCCACACATCCGTCACAAGACCCGGAAAAATGACCTTGGAACCCTTCGTCTTGGCCCGACCCCTGATCGGCTGACCTGAGCCGAGCCGGACAGCACGCCGGTGTGTTCGGGGTTATGCGGCCGCACATAGGTCGGTAGCGTTGGTGCCACGGCGGCTAAGAGGCCGGTGGTGGCGTCCCGCGCTTGAGGAGGTTCGGGATGGAATCCTTGCCGGAGCTGACTTTCGGGCAGCGGCTGAAGGTCTACCGGGAGCGGTCCGGGAAGACTCGCGCGGTGCTGGGTGGACTGGTGGGGCGCAGCGCCGAGTGGGTCAAGGCGGTCGAGACCGACCGGATCCTGCCGCCGCGCATCCACATGCTGGATCGCATCGCGCGAGCACTGAAGGTCGACGTGTCCGCCCTGGCCGGCGAGCTGAGCGACAGGTCCGCTGTGGTCAACGGGCCTGAGCATCCGGCGCTGGCGTCGGTGCGGGACGCCGTGAACCGCGTCGTGCTCGCTGACGACGCTGAGCCGGAGTCGTTGGCCGGTTTGCGTGAGCGGCTTGCGATGGCCTGGCGGGCGCGTCATCAGGCGTCCGATCACCGGACGGTGCTGGGTGGGCTGCTGCCGAGACTCCTGCACGACGTGCAACGGGCCGCGCTTGTGTACGAGGGCATCGAGCGTCGGCAGGCGCACTCGCTGTTGGCGGAGACGTTCGGGCTGACGCAGATGTTCCTTGCGTACCAGCCGGCTGCCGAGTTGTTGTGGCGGGTCGCGGACCGGGCGATGGTGGCGGCGCAGGACTCCGGTGACCCGGAGGCGGTGGCCCTCGCGGCATGGTTCCTGTGTCAAGTGCATCGGGACGCGGGGGACTGGGACACCGCCATGGCGGTAAGGCACGATGTCCTGTCGGCTCTGGAGCCGAGGGCGGCCGACGCGGGCACGAATCTGCTGGCGTTGTGGGGTGCGCTCAACTTCGAGGCCGCGTACACCGCCGCTCGGGCCGGCGAGGAAGGCCGGGCCTGGCGGTACTGGGATCGGGCGGACCGGGTGGCGCAGCGTCTGCCGGAAGGCTTCTATCAGCCGCAGACGTCGTTCTCCCGGGTCATCATGGGCGCCCACGCGGTAACCGTGGCGGTGGAGTTGCAGAAGTCCGGTGAGGCGGTACGGCAGGCGCGTCGCCACGACTCGGCGGTCATCCCGTCGAGGCCGCGCCGGGCACGCCATCTCATCGAGGTGGCGCGGGCGCACTACGGCAAGGACGACAAGGAAGCGGCCGTGACGACGCTGCGGAAGGCGTACGAGTCGGCCCCCGAGACGATCCGCTTCAACGGGTACGCCCGCCAGATCACGTTGGACCTGCTCGACGGCCCACGCTCCACCCGTGACGACGCCCGTGACCTTGCGGTCAAGGTCGGCCTGCTCTCGTGATCCAGGGGTAGGAACCCTACCCGTTCCGCCTCGCGACCGACCGTAGCTTCTTGCTCACGGGATGCGGCGGGCGGTGCGGGTATCGCCTGGTCGCCGCGTCCCCCTCAACCTCGGGGGTGGGAGGCCGCCCTCGTTCGTGAGCGAGGGAGGGTCCGTGCGGCGCGTCTCGTATGATGAATACCTTTCTGCCGCCGCGCTGACTCTTGCCCGCAGGCACCGGCCGGTGTGGTCGTGGCGGCTCTGGCGGCGCATCTGCCACTGTGGGGCCGACTTGCCCTGCCGCGCCCGGCATCGAATTCCGATCAATCGGGGCCACTGGCCGTCGGAGGGTGAGCGGTGACCAGCGAGCAGGAACAGTCGATCGTCGCGGTTCATGTACGAGGGCTCGACGGCATGTGTGCCGGGTGCCGAGCGTGGTGGGCGCGGCTGACTCCGTACCCCTGTTGGCAGGTGGAATGGGCGACGAGCCGGCAGGCGCGGGCGATCACCGCGCGGTTCCTGGAGGGTGCGCGGTGACCACCCACGGCCCGGTCATGCCGGTCTGGAGCTGTGGTGGCTGCGACCTGCCCTGGCCCTGCCCGACCCGGAAGCGGGAGTTGCGCGCGGAGTTCATGGATACGCCGGTGTCGCTGGCCCTCTACCTCGGTGCCTACCTCGTTCAGGCCACCGAGGACATGCCCTGGACGCCGGCCGGCGTGCTGCACCGCCGCTTCCTCGGCTGGACCAGGCAAACCGGCCACCTCATGCCGGTAGTGCAGCAGCGATGTACAGCAACCGTGCCAGCTGAAGAGGTCACCTCTGACGCGTCTCAAGTGAAGGAAATCCATGGCGGTGCGCCGGTGGGGCCGACATCGTCGCCTCACTCGATGCCGAACTGCCACTTCACCCAACAGGCAAGGTAGGTGAGGACCGGACCGCTCGGAGGGTGCCCGCGCGACGCGAGCACCCTCCGAGGGCCGACGGTGCCCGATTCCCGGCTCGCCCTCAGCTCGTGGGGCCGGACGCCGCCCCGCCGAGGGTCACCTTGAGGATCTTCTCGTTGCTGTTGTTCGGGGTGCTGTCCTTGTCCCCGCCGGTGCTCGTGGTCAGCCACAGGTTGCCGTCGAGGGTCGGTTCGACGGTGCGCAGCCGGAAGTACGTCCCGACGAAGTACTGCTGGACGTTGGTGAGCGTGTTGCCGCTGATCTCCGCGCGGTACATCCGGTTGCCGCGCAGGCAGGCGATGTAGAGCACGTCCCGGACGATCGCGATGCCGCTGCACGAGGCCTCGGCCACCGGGTACGTCCGGATCGGGGCCCTGAAGTTCGGGTTGGCGCAGTCGCCGGAGGTGCCCTCGCAGGCGGGCCAGCCGTAGTTGCCGCCCTTGACGATGATGTTGGTCTCGTCCATGACGTTGTTGCCGAACTCCTGCTCGAAGAGCCGGCCCTGGGAGTCGAAGGCGAGTCCCTGCGGGTTGCGGTGGCCGTAGCTCCACACGTAGTTGCCGAAGGGGTTGTCCGCCGGGACGGTGCCGTCGGGGTTGAGCCGCAGCACCTTGCCGCCCAGGTTGCCGGTGTCCTGGGCCACGTCCGGGTCCTGTCCGTCGCCGGTGGCGGCGTAGAGCTTGCCGTCGGGACCGAAACGCAGCCGGCCGCCGTTGTGGTACTTGTTGCGCGGGATTCCCGTGACGAGCACCTGCCTGGTGCCGGTTTGCAGCGTGCCGTCGTAGCGGATGCGCACGATCCGGTTGTCGGTCGTGGTGGTGTGGTAGATGTACAGCCACCGGTCGGTGGTGAAGTCGGCCGAGACGGCCAGCCCGAGCACGCCACCCTCGCCGCTGGTGCCGGCCACGTTCGGCACGGTGCCGATGCTGCGCTTGTCGGTGCCGTCCGGGTTCATGGCGACGATGTCGAACAGATCCCGCCGGCCGTAGAGGACCGTGCCGTCGGGCAGTTGCACCAGGCCCCAGGGCAGGTCCTTCTCGGTGGTGACCGCCGTGGCGCCGCAGATCGGGCTCGTGCAGCCCGAGCCGGTGCGCGCGGTGACCGCGGCGCTCGCCCCCGAGACGTTGCCCTGGGCGTCCCGGGCGGTCACGGTGTACCGGTAGTCGGTGTCGGGCGTCAGCCCGGTGTCGGTGAACGTGGTCGCCGGCGGGTTGCCGGCGGTGCCGGTGGTGGAGCCGACCGCCGTACCGTTGCGCAGGATGGTGTAGCCGGTGACCGCGACGTTGTCGGTGGAGGCCGACCAGTTGAGGGTCACGTCCGTGCCGTTGACCGTCGCGGCCAGGTTGGTCGGCGTGCTGGGCGGAGACGTGTCCTGCTGGCAGAACGGCGGGGTGACCGGGAGCGTGGAGCTGGCCTGCGAGACGTTGCCGGCGGCGTCGCGGGCGTTGACGTACCAGCCCCAGGTGACACCCTGCACGACGCTGAGCGTGGCGGTCCGCGTCTGTCCCGGGACCGAGGTGACGAGCTGGCCGTCGTGGTAGATGTCGTAGAAGGCGACGCCGACGTTGTCCCGGGAGGCGTACCAGGAGAGCGTGACGGACTGGCAGGTCAGCCGGGTGCTGCGCAGGCCGGTCGGCCGGGTGGGCGGGCTGGTGTCGGCGGCGAGCCGCACCGCCGGCCGGCTACCGGCCGCCGGTGCGGCCGCCGCGGCGTTCGCGGGTACGCCGGTCAGGACGGTGCCGGCGCAGATCAGCAGGGCGAGCGGGACGCGGTGTCGGAACTGGCGAGGATGGGTCCGCACGGGTGCTTTCCTTCCCAGGGTTCTTGGTCAGTACGGGTAGCCGGGAACGTTGAGCCGCACGCTGTACAGGCCCGAGTCGTTCGTTCGGCCGGAGGTGATGTAGAGGGTCTGCCGGTCGGGTCCGCCGAACGCCACGTTGGTGGTGCCGGTGCCGCCGGAGCGGATCGTGCCGAGCTGCGCGCCGGCGGGCGAGTAGACGTGGATCAGCCCGTCCGAGCCGGAGGCCCAGTACACGTTGCCGGCGCAGTCGATGGTGACCCCGTCGGGACCGCCGATGTAGTTCACGAAGACGCTGCGAGCGCCGGTGCTGCCGTCGGGCTGGACGACGTACTTGTAGATCTTGTTCTCGGAGTAGGCGCCCACGTAGAGCGTGCCGCCGTCCGGGGAGAGCGCGATGCCGTTGGGTTGCCGCAGCCGGTCGTCCACCAGCGACACCTGGCCGCCGGAGACGCGGAAGACGCTCGTACGTCCGCTCATCTGGTCGGGTCGGTTGCCGCGCTGGAAGCTGGGGTCGGTGAAGTAGACGACGCCGTCGGAGCGGACCGTGACGTCGTTGGGTGAGTTGAACGCCCGGCCCTGGTAGTCGGCGGCGACGGTGCTGCGGGCCTGGTCGCTCAGGCGGTATGCGGAGACGTCCCGCTGGTCGTGGGTGGCGGCGATGATCTGCTGGGCGTCGGGGCTGAGCGCCAGGCCGTTGCTGCCGGCGTCGGCGACGAAGGTGTCGAAGGTCGCCGGCGGGGTGAACCGGCGGACCGTGGAGGGCTGCACGTTGTCCGGCCCGGTGCCCGCGGCCATGTCGGACATCAGCATGTAGCCGCCGTCGGCGATCCAGACCGGTCCTTCGAGGAACGAGAACCCGCTCCGGATCTTCGTCGCGGACACGGAGCCGGCCGGCAGGGGCGGGCCGTACCCGGTGCCGCCCGGGCAGACCCCGGGGGGCGCGCCGGGTGGGCCGGCGTGAACGTTCACATCAGCGGCGTCCCGAGGTGCCGGGGGTGCGGCACCGGCGGGGCCCGGTGCGGTGGTGAGCGCGAGGCACAGGCCGGTGAGTGCGGCGATTGCGGGACGCCAGGTCATCGGGTACTCCAATCGGAGTCGGTGAATGCGAGGCCCGTGGTTGCCTGGATCGGCCCCGTCCGCCGACACCTGCTATTGATCAGTGTCGATGCATATGGACGCAGCTTAGGCGAGGAAGCGGCGCCCCGCATCAGTTCCCCACGATCACCTTCGGCACATGCCCCGAAGGCGCCCGACGACCTGGCCGGGTCGTTCGGCCCGTCGTGCCGGTCGCTGAGCTTCCCGACCTGGTCACCCGGTACGGCCGCTCCAGAAGTGGAAGGACACCGGCGTGACCGGGTACGACGTGCACCGGGTCGACGCCGCCGGCACCGAAGAGGTGGGCAGCGCCACCGGCGCCTCGTGCTCGGTGGCCGGGTTGGGCGCCTCGTCCAGGAGCTCCTGGATCAGCGCAGCGCGCTGAAGAAGGCGCGCAGATCGGCAGCGAGCAGGTCGGGCTCTTCCTGGGCGAGGAAGTGGCCGCCGACCGTGGGTTCGCGCCAGTGGGTGAGGTTGGCGTACGTGCGTTCCGCGAACGACCGGGGCAGGCCGGCGTCCTCCACGCTGACCGTGACACCGGCGGGCACGGCGACCATCGGCAGATGTGGGGCCAGGTGGTCGTCACGGTAGGGCCGGAAGGACGTGCCTATGCAGTTGGTGACCCAGTACAGCATCACTGTGGTCAGCAGTTCGTCGAAGTCGAACCGGCGGGAGATGTCGCCGCCGCAGTCGCTCCAGCGCTGGTACTTCTCGATGATCCACGCGGCCAGTCCGGACGGCGAGTCGCTCAGCGCGGCCGCAAGGGTGTCGGGCCGTGTCTCCTGGAGGATCCCGTAGCCCCAGTCATCTTGGGCCTTCACGTCGAGCATGGCGACGAACGCCTCCTCGGCCGGGCTGAGGTCGTCCCTGCGGTCCGCCGGCGGGAACTTGATGTGCTGCGAGAAGACCCCGATGACCCGATCCGCGTGGCGGGCGCCGAGCCACGTCGTCACGCCGGACCCGATGTCGCCACCGTAGGCGCCGAAGCGGTCGTAGCCCAGACGGGTCATCAGCTCGGCCCACACGTCCGCGACAGCCGCCTCGGTCGTCGGGCCCTCGGCGAGAGGCCCGGAGAAGACGAAGCCGGGCAGGCTCGGTATGACGAGGTCGAAGTCTGCGAGCCGGGACACCAGGGGCAACATCTCCGTGTACGTGCTGGGCCAGCCGTGGGTCAGGATCAGCGCCGTGGCGTCGGGCGATGCCGAGCGAACATGAACGAAGTGGACCGGCGTGCCTCGGACCGTGGTGACGAACTGGGGGTACCGATTGAGGGCACGCTCGACCGCACGCCAGTCGAATCGATCGCGCCAGTACCGCACCAGTTCTGCCAGGTACCCGGGGTCGGTGCCGGCCGCCCACGGCTCTCCTGGTGCGGCCGGCGCGAACCTTGTCCGCGAAAGCCGAGCCCGCAGGTCGTCCAGGACGGCTTCGGGCACGTCGATGCGGAAGGGCGTCACCCGATCATGATCCCATCGCAAGGGGTCAAGGGCGGCCGCCCGAACGGGCAGGCGGCCGCCGCCGGGCTCCTACCCGAGCCGGCTGCCCGCGCGGGCGGCGGCGACAGCGGTTGCCATCCGGGCCAGGCGCGCGCCCTGAAAGCAGGCCGTCTCGAGGACAGCTCTGGCGTACTCGGGATCCCGGCTGGCGCGGCTCTCCACCTGGCTGACGCCGTACGGGTTTCCGCCGGCGGCGTGAGCGGTGTCGTAGTTCAGGTAGCCGGTGGGCAGGATGATCGACCCCCAGTGGTGGAAGGTCTGGTAGAGGCTGAGCAGGGTCGCCTCCTGACCGCCGTGTTCCTCGTAGGTGGCCGTGAAGCCGGTCGCCGGCTTGTCGGCCAGTTCCTCCGCCTGCCACGGGACGGTCGTGGTGTCGAGAAACTGGCGCAGCTGGGAGCAGATGTTCCCGAAACGGGTCGGCGTGCCGAAGGCGTACCCGTTGGCCCAGCGGAGGTCGTCCAGGGTGGCGAGCGGGATGTCGGCGGTGGCGTCGAGGTGGGCTCGCCACTGCGGCTTGGCATCGATGACGTGCTCCGGGGCCAACTCGGCCACCCGGCGCAGGCGGACCTCCGCGCCGGCGTCGGCGGCTCCATCGGCAAATGCCTGCGCGAGCCGGTGGACAGTGCCGGTGGCGGAGTAGTAGATGACGGCGATCCTGGCATCGGTGTGCATGGTGCCTCCTGGGTCGGCTCGGTTCACGGTCAACCGTGCCGATCAGGCTTACCGTTCGCTGACCATCGCCTTACCGACGCCGCCGAACGGCTGTTCGTCGAGGTCGAGCTGTGCGCCGCGGCTCATCTCGGCAGCGAGTTCGTCGCTGCCGAGCGCCTCCCGGAGACGGACGGTGATGCGCTGGACGTCATGTTGCTCGCCGGGAGGCAGCGGCGCTCCGGCGGCCTCGCGCAGCGTCCGTGCCGCGGCGAGCAGCCGCGCGGCGCGGCGGCTGTCACCGCCGAGGCTGACGGCCCCGGCCAGGCCCTCGAGAGCCAGGGCGACCGCCCGTTGATCCCCGGTGGCGCGCGCCGCGTCGAGCGACTCACGGTGGTGGCGCTCGGCGAGGACAGCATCACCGCGGTGCTCCGCGACGAACCCCAACTCGGCCAGCGCGAGCGCGCAGCCCGGCAGGAAGCCGGCGCGGCGGTTCCAGTCGAGCAGGTCCCGCTGCTGGGTCTCGGCGGCGTCGAGATCGCCCCGTCGTCGCGCGATCATCGCCAGTCCCGTGGCGGCGAAGGCGGCCGCTGAGCGGCTCGACTGTTCCTGCGCCACCTGTAGCGCGCGGTCGTGACTGACGGCGGCCTCGTCGAGGTCGCCCCGCAAGAGGGCGAGCCGGCCGATGCATGCCAGCTGCCGGGACACCGACGTCCACAGTCGCAGGTGTTCGGCGATGCGCAGCGCCTCCCGGTAGCGCGTGGCGGCGCGATCGTAGTCGCCGTGGATCTCGGCCAGGGTTCCCAGCAGGCTCGTCGGATGCACCTGTCCCCAGCGGTCGCCCACCTGCTCGAACAGCGACCGGCTGGTCTCGCAGTCACGCTGCGCCGCGGGCAGGTCGCTGCGGAGTACGAGCGCGAGGTCCGCTCGGACGGCACAGGCGGCAGCGATGCCCCACCGGTCCCCGCCGGCGCGGAACGCCGCCAGCGCCGCGTCGACCAGGACGGCGGCCTCGCCCGGATCTCCGGACCCGAGCATCATGAAGGCGAACAACCACTGCGCGAACGCCTTCTCCGGCCCTTCGGTGTCCTGGTAGCTGTCCAGGATCCGCTGCCGGGGAGCGGTCGGATCGCCGTCCCGGGTGGCGAGAGCGGTCAGCCACATCTCCGCACGGCGCCGCAGGCCGTCCGGTGCGACGTCGTCCTCGCTCCTCGGGACGATGTCCAACGCCGTTCGCAGTGACCGGCTCACCTCTCCGAATCGACCCCGGAGAAGCCGGTACCAGGACAACGAGGTGGCGAGCGCCAAGCCCACGCGGGCCTGACCGTCGGTGGCGGCGACGTCGAGCGCCGCCCGGAGGTTTGCGTTCTCGGCGTCGAGCTCGCGTAGCGCGCGACTCTGATCGTGACCACGTAGCCGTCCGGCGGCCTGTTCGGCCAGACGGGCGAAACACGTGACGTAACGGCGACGAGTTGCGGGCAGTTCGGCGGCGCTGTCGAGCTGTTCCAGACCGTAGGCGGCCACTGTCTCCGGAAGCCGAAAGCGTCGCGGACTCTCGTCGTGCCGCACCATGACCAACGATCGGTCGATCAGGCGTGCCAGCACATCGAGGACCTCGTCCGACGCCACCTGCCTGCCGGCGCACACCTGCTCGGCGGCGGCCAGGGTGGCGCCGTCGGCGAAGACCGCGAGCCGGCGCAGCACCGCGCGTTCGGGAGGCGACAGCAGCTCCCAACTCCAGTCGATCACGGCGCGAAGCCCCTGCTGACGCGGGGGCGCGGTGCGCCGGCCGGAGGACAGCAGCCGGAAGCGATCGTCGAGCCGTGCCGCCAGCTCGCCCGGGTCGAGAACGGCCAGACGGGACGCGGCCAGTTCCAGCGCCAGCGGTACGCCGTCGAGACGCCGGCAGATGACGGCGACCGCGTCCGTGTTCCGCTCATCGACGGTGAACCCCGGCTCGGTGGCGCGGGCGCGGGCGACGAAGAGCCGAACCGCCGGGGCCTCGGCGATCTGCCGCGCGCCGGCTCCGGGCTCCGGCAGGGCCAGCGGCGGCACCGGAAAGACGACCTCGCCGGGGATCCCGAGCGGTTCGCGGCTCGTCGCCAGGATGCGCAGGTCGGCCGCGGCGCCGAGGAGTTTCTCGGTCAGTTGAGCGACCGGCGCCACCACGTGTTCGCAGTTGTCGAGCAGCAACAGCATGCGCCGACCTCGCAGCGCGGTGACCAGCCGGTCCATCGGCTCGCGGGGTGGTCGATCACCGGGCAGGCCGGGCGGACTGTCGTCCCGGATCTCGAGCGTCGCCGCCACCATGTCGACGATCTCGGTGCAGGTCGCGTGGTCGCCGCTGTACGGCCGGCCGGCCAGCTCGACGAGCCACACCCCAGCGGGGAACGTGTCAGCCAGCACCCGAGCGGCCTCGATCGCCAACCTGCTCTTTCCCACCCCACCCAGACCGGTCAGGGTCACCAGCCGCTCGTTCGTCAGCCGCTCCCGTACCGCCTCGACGGCCGCGTCGCGCCCGATCAGTCCGCCGTACGGACCGGGCGACAGAGGCGCCGGCAGGTTGGTTCGGGCCGGAGTCGACGCCGGTGCCGGCGGCTGGAGGGCGGGATCCTGACGCAGGATCGCCCCGTGCAGCTCGACCAGCTCTCTGCCGGGATCGACGCCGAGTTCGTCGCGCGCCTGCCGACGGAACTGCTCGTAGGCGAACAGCGCCTCATGCTGGCGTCCCGAGCCGTACAGGGCGCGCAGGTGCGCGGCCCGTAGTCGCTCACGCCACGGGTGGCGCGCGACCAGGTCGGTCAGTTCCCCGGCGAGCAGGTGGTGCTCGCCAAGATCGAGCCGGGCCTCGGCCAGTTCCTCCAGCGCGGTCATGCGCTGGTCGTTGAGCCGCTCGACCGCCTGGCGGACGAATCGCTCGTCACCGAAGTCGGCGTACGGGGAACCGCGCCACAGCGACAGGGCCTCGGTCAGCGTCGCCGCCCGCACAGCCGGCTCCCGCTGCGCGCCCGAACGTAGCAGCAGAGCGGCGAAGCGACCGGCGTCGACCGATTCCGACGGCGCCCGCAGCCGGTAGCCGGCTTCACCGGACTCGACCAGCGCACGGCCACCCGCCTCGCCCGCCTCCAGTGCGCGGCGCAACTGCGACACCTTGGTCTGGAGCGCCCCGAGCGCGTTGCCCGGCGCCTCGTCACCCCAGAGATCTTCGATCAGCCGGTCGGCGGTCACCGGGCGTCCCTCGTGAACCAGCAGGTCAGCCAGCAGACCACGCACTTTGAGGCCGGGCACGGCGACAGGTTTGCCGTCCGACGTCCACACCGCGACGTCCCCCAGCACCCCGAACCTCATCGCTTCACACTAGCCAGCCGGCTGATCCGCCCCGCGAACGTCCGCCACCGTCGGTCCGCTCACCGGGAAGCGGCGCGGGGGCCACCGACGCGTACGTCAGTCGGCCATCAGCCGGCGGTAAGGAGCCCCCGGCAGGCTGAACCGAGCCGACACCGGAGGAACGACATGGATCAGCTACAGCGGCACCGAGCCGCTTCCCGCCACAGGCAACTCGCACCGGGGCGGGTGGCCACACCCTGGCTCGCCCTGCTGGCCGGTCCGCTGTCGTTCGGGATTGCCGCACCGGCACTGCTGCTCGACGACCTGGCGCGCGCGACGGGTAGCGGGGAACAGGCCGCGGCCGCCGGCGTGACCGCCTTCGGCTGGGGGATCGCGTTGGGGACGCCGCTGCTGGCGGCGCTGCTCGCCCGTCGTGGCGTACGAGCGGTCCTGACCGTCGCGTCCGCGCTGGTGGCCGCGGGGACGCTCATCCTCGTGCCGATCCCGAGCGTGCCGGCGATGGTGGCCGGTGCGGCGGTGCAGGGACTGGGGTCTGCCGGCCTCACCGTGACCGCGATGAAACTGGCCGACTCGGCCCGGCAGATGGGCGTGGTCGCCGCGTCGCTGGCGGTCGTCGGGGCCACCGGTCCGCTGACCGGCGCACTGGTCGCCGACATCTCGTCGTGGCAGGCGGCGCTGGCGTTGCCGCTGCTGGCGGTGCTCGCCGTGCCCGCGGCTCGCCGCGGCACCACCGCACCGGACGTGGCGCCGGCGCCGTTCGATTTCCTCGGGATGACCCTCCTGGCCATGCTGGTCACCGCAGCCGTCCTCGTTCCGCACCGACCGCTGGTGGCCGGCCCGGCCGCGACGGTATTGCTGCCTCTGCTGGTGTTCTGGACCAAGGTCCGTCCGGACGGCTTCCTGCCTGCTGCGGTGGCACGGAACGGCCGGTTCCTCGCGGCGTGCGCGCTGGCCCTCGCGCTGGGAGTGGGGAACTTCGCCCTGCTCTACGCCGCGCCGGACCTGCTGCGACAGCACGCGGGATGGGCAGGCACCCTCAGCGGGACCGTGCTGCTGGCGCCGTACCTGATCGGCGGCATCTGCTCCGGGTTCCTGGTCGCGGCATCCGTGCGAGTGTCACGCCGCGTCGCGTCCGCCGCGTTGCTCGTCACCGGCGCCACCGCGCTGCTGCTGGCGGCGGTCACCACCGCCGTACCGCTGCTGCTCGCGGCGATGACGCTCGGCTCCTTGGCCGCCGCGACCGGCCAAGGCGTACTCGCCCTGCACGCGGCAGGCGTCGTGTCCGCCTCCCACCGTGCCGAGGCACTGGGTCTGTTCAACCTCGCCTACCTGCTCAGCGTCGCGATCGGGCCGGCCATCGCCGTGACGCTCGCCCATCCGACCACCTGATCACCGCACGTGCGGCGGCGCGGCTGACTCCGTACCCGTGCCGGCAGGTGGAATGGGCGACCAGCCGGCAGGCACGGGCGGTCACCGTCAGCCGTGCCAGCCGCTGGTTCGATCCCGGTTTCCGGGGGCGCCGACATCACCGGTGCGCGGTGATCGCGCACCGGTGACCGGGTGGCCTCGGTGCGGGGTCACCCGGGCACCGTGGGCTATCCCGTCGGCCTGGCTCGGTGCAGGATCTGGGCCAGATCGGCCGGTCGGCTGAGCATCGGCCAGTGCCACGTCGGCAGTTCCTCGTACCGCCACGAGTCGCCGGCCATGTGCCGGCACAGCGGCATGGTGGCGGCCATCTCGCGCGCCTGCTCGGCGGTGAAGCTCGACAGCACGCCGAGGCGGGGCACCTTCTCCCACGCCCCGGTGAGCCGCACCGGGGTGGTGGCGGTCGCCCACGGTTGGGCCGCCGACCGCTCACCGAGCAGCGCGACGACCGACTCGTCGACATCCGGCGCTGTCGCCGCCAGTTCGGCCCACGGCGGAGGTGGCAGCCGCCAGCCGTCGCCGTGCTCGGCGACCACTGCCGCGTTTCGTGCCCGTTCCTGGGGCGGGTTGAAGTCGTCGTTCGCCGCCCCGTCGGGCAGTGGGCCGGTGTCGACGAAGACCAGCTGGGCGACGCGGTCGGTCATGCGGTCGGCGGCGGCTGTCGTGACGACCGCGCCGGCGTAGCTGTGCCCGACGAGAACCACGTCGTGCAGGTCCTCGTAGCGCAGCAGGTTGACCACGTCGGTGACGTGGACGTCGAGGTCGGTGTCCGGGCGGGCCAGGTGGGCACGCTCGCCCAGGCCGGTCAGGCTCAGCGGGTACACCTCGTGGCCGTGCGCACGCAGGACAGCGGCGACCGGGCGCCAGGCCCACGCGCCGAGCCAGAACCCGGGAACCAGTACGAATGTCGTCATGCATCACACGCTACGATCAATACCGGACAGATTCCGCCCGGATTAGGAGTCGGATTTTTGGTACGACCCACCGCGCGCGTTTTGGCGTTGCTGGAGATCCTCCAGGCCGGTGGCGGCTTCACCGTCGCTGACCTGGCCGGCCGGCTGAACGTCGACGAACGCACGGTCCGCCGCTACGCCGCACACCTCGCCGACCTCGGCATCCCGGTCGAGGCCCGGCGCGGTCGCTACGGCGGGTACCGGCTCGCGCCCGGATACAAGCTGCCGCCACTCATGCTCACCGACGAGGAGGCGGTCGCCGTCATGCTCGGGCTCGTCGCCGCCACCCGGGCGGGGCTCGTCACCGCCGAAGGAGCAGCCGCCGAGAGCGCCACCGCGAAGATCCGCCGGGTACTGCCGGCCGCCCTCGCCCGGCGCATCGACTCGCTGCTGGGCGCCGTGGACTTCACCGCACCCGTCCGCAAGCCCGCTCCGCCCGGCATCGAGGTGCTGCTGGTGCTCGCCGAAGCGGCCCGGCATCAACAACCGGTGATCATCACCTACACCACCTGGCGCGGCCGGTACGGCCAGCGTCAGCTCGACCCGTACGGGCTGGTCTTCCACGCCGGCCGGTGGTACGTCACCGGTCACGACCACCACCGCCGGGCCGTACGGACGTTCCGGCTCGACCGCATCGGAACAGCCCGCCCCACCCAGGGCGGGTTCGACATCCCGGCCGGCTTCGATCCCACCACGCAGGTACTCGCCGGCCTGGCCGCCGTGCCGTACACGCACGACATCTCCGTCGTCCTGCACACCAGCCTGGAGCAGGCGCAGCGACGGATCCCGCCGTCGGTCGGCACGCTCACCGAGGTGCCCGACGGAGTACGCCTCACAGCCCGGGCCGAACGGCTCGACGGCGCGGCGCAGATGCTCGCCGGGCTCGGTTGGCCGTTCACAATCGACCGGCCGGACAAGCTCAAGGACGAGGTACGGGCCCTGGCCACCCGGCTGCTCACCGACGCCGGCGCCTGAGGCTCGGTAGTGGTGGTCGGACCCGCCTCGGCCCAGGTGCCCCGGCGCTTCGCCGATAGGCTCGCGGCATGTGGACCTTCCGCAGTCCCCAGGTGATTCTCTTCAGCGACGATCTCACTCGGGCGGCCGCCTTCTACACCCGGCTGGGATTCCGGGAAACCTTCCGGGTACCGGCTGACGGCGAACCGATTCACATCGATCTCGTCCTCGACGGATACAAGATCGGCATCGCCTCGGTAGCCTCCACCCGCGAGGACCACGGCTTGGATCCGGTCGCCGAAGGCCAGCGCGTCGCGGTCGTCCTCTGGACCGATGACACCACCGCGGCCTACGAGGGCCTGGTCGCGGGCGGAGCACCCGCTCTCGCACCTCCACACGGATGGCTCGGCCGGCTACTGATCGCGTGGACCGCCGACCCCGACGGCAACCCGATCCAGATCGTCCAATCCCTGTGAGGCTGCCAGCCGCTGCCCCGATCCGGCATCGCAGGTGGCTTACGCCTGCTCACTGCTGAGCAGGTTTCCACCACGCGAGGTTGGCGGTCACCTGGGCCACCGGCTCGATGATCTCCCACGCCTCGGCGATCAGTCCGTCGTCGATCCGCCAGATGTCCACGACCGCGATCGCCGGTCCTGCGTCGGGAAGCCGGCGCCGCGAGTACATCACGACGTGATCGCCGTCGGCCAGCACCTGATGGATCTCGACCTGCATGGCGGCGAGCGGCACCAGCGCGGCGCGGACGGCGGCGAGCCACTCCACCTTGGTCGATGTGGTTCCACCCGGCCTGTGGTGGACGAAGTCGTCACTCAGGAACGGTGCGAGCGCATCGACGTCGCCCGTCTCGATCAGTCCGGCCAGCGCCCGTTGGACGATGCTCTTGTTCACCGTGGTCATGGATGCAGTGTTTGCGTGACCGCCTCGATTGTCGATGAACTCGGATTTCATGGCGTCCGACTCGACGATGCGTACGCTCCATGAGCGTGTACACGGTCGGGGAACTCCTGCGGCAGTGGCGGCAGCGCCGGGGACTCAGCCAACGGGATCTCGCAATCGCTGCGGACGTCTCGGCTCGTCACGTCAGCCTGGTCGAGACCGGTAAGTCCAAGCCGAGCTCCAACATGATCCTTCGACTCGCGGATCAGCTCCACGTGCCGCTGCGTGATCGCAACCGGCTGCTGCTCGCCGGGGGCTTCGCACCTCGGTACGCCGAGCGGCCGCTCGACCACAACGCACTGTCAGCCGTCCACGACGCCGTCCGGAGGGTGCTCCGCGCCCACGAGCCCTACCCGGCGCTGGTCTTCGATCGCCGGTGGAACATCGTGATGACCAACCGCGCTGTCGACCCGTTCTTCGCACAGGTGGCTCCGGACCTGCTGCGGCCGCCGGTCAACCTGGTGCGGCTGGGACTGGATCCGCGCGGGTTCGGGCGCATGGTCGTCAATCTGGCCGACGTGCGCGCGGTGTTCCGCAGCCGGATCTCACGCCAGCTCGCCACCGCTCCCGACCCTGAGCTCACCGCACTCTACGAAGAGCTGCTGGCGCCCGAACCGGAGAACACGTCGGGTCAGCGGATCGAAACGGACGTCGTGATACCGATGATCCTTCGCGTCGGCGGACGAGAGCTGCGGCTGTTCTCGACCATCACCACATTCGGCACCCCGATGGACATCACGGTCGACGAGATCGCGATCGAGTCCTACTACCCGGCCGACGCGGAGAGCGCCGCCTACTTCACGACGTAGCGCACTGTCAGCCGCCGGCAAGTCGGCTCCGATGGCCGGCAGGAGCCGGGTGTCATGCCCGGCTCAGGCCGAGCGCCTCGTCCACCCGGTCCAGCACCGTCACGTCGTCGTGGCCGACACCGCGCAGCAGGTCGATGGCGGTCGCCCGGATCTGCCCGACGATCATGGTTACCGGCAGCGGTGGATCGCTCCGCAGCAGGCCCGCGGCGAGCCGCACCGCCTCCAGGGCCGCCGCGTCGGCCCGCTGTGCGTGCCGGTCGGCGTCGGCGCCGGTGAGGTCGTGGGCCATGGCCTCACCGGCCGACCGTACGGCGGAGGTCAGCGCGCCGATCGCGGCGGCCAGCTCCGGCGGCGTGGCGGTGTGCCGGCGGGTCAGGGTCACGCCGGCCCGGGCCAGCACGCGGATGTTGCGGGCGGCGTAGTCGAGCTGCCGCAGCGTGGCCTCCACCTCGGCGAGCTTGCCCAGGTGCCGGCGGCGCAGTCCCAGCCGCAGCGTCTCACCGGTGGCGAGCACCGCGGCCTGCATCTCGGCGACGCAGTCGTCCACCTGTCGCGCCCGGTCCAGCGCGGCGCGGGCGGCATCCTCGTCGCAGTCCCGCAGCGCCGCGTTGACCTGGTCGAGCAGGTCGGCCAGGTCGGTGTAGCTGCGCCGGGCCTGGGCCACCAGTGGCGCCAGCGGGTCACGGGCGGCCATCAGCTGGCTGGCGGCAAGCGCCACGGCGCCGCCGATGAGCGCGTCGACGAAGCGGAACGGCATCAGCGTCCCGTTCGGCGCGGAGACCACGACCAGGTACATGGCCGAGACGGTGGCCTGCACGACCAGGGCACGACGGGCCCCGATCACCACGAGCGTCGTGGTGGTCAGCAGCAGCACCAGCAGGACCGTCTCGGTGCCCGGGCCCGACGCGTACACCAGCAGCTCCGCGACGAGCACGGCGGCTGCCACGGCGAGCAGGATCTCGACGGTCTGCCGCAGCCGTCGCCCGCGGGACTCGCCGAGCACGACGAGCGCGGCGGTCGGCGCGAAGAACGGGTCCGGGTGACGGATCACCACCGCCGCGACGATCCAGGCCACCACAGCGGCGGCGGTCAGCTCGACCACTGTCATCCCGTCGTCGCGTAACCGCGCGGCGGCGTCGCGCACCCAGGTCCGCACCGGTGGTACCCCTCTCGCCGGGCGGGCCGGGACCGGCCGCCGATTGATCTTCCGCGAGGAGGGCCACTACCCCGGCTGTGAGCTGACCAATCGCTCGGGTGGCGGACGCCCCGTGACGACCCGCACGCGCCCGGGTCAGCGGCGGATGAGGCCGAGGTGGGTGGCGGTGGCGACGGCGGCGGTGCGTGAGTCGACGCCGAGTTTGGCGTAGATGCGCGCCAGGTGGGATTTGACGGTGCCTTCGGTCAGGTGGAGGCGGGCGCCGATGGCCTGGTTGGACAGGCCGTCGGCGACCAGGGCGACGACCTCGGTCTCGCGTCGGGTCAGGGCGGTGCCCGGCGTGCGCAGCCGGTTCATCAGCCGGTCCGCGACTGCGGGCGCCAGCGTGGTGCGTCCGGCGGCGGCGGTGCGGACGGCGGCGGCCAGGTCCTCGGGTGGGGCGTCCTTGAGGAGGTAGCCGGTGGCGCCGGCCTCGATGGCGGGCAGGGTGTCGGCGTCGGAGTCGTAGGTGGTGACGATCAGCACGCGCGGCGCTCCCGGGCGGGCGGTGATCCGGGCGGTGGCTTCGGCGCCGCCCATGCCCTTGCCGAACTGCAGGTCCATCAGCACGACGTCGATGTCGCCTGCGGCGGCGCGGGTGACGGCGTCCTCGGCGGTGGCGGCTTCGGCCACGACCAGGAGGCCGGGTTCGGTTTCCAGCACGGCGCGCAGTCCGGCCCGTACGACGGGGTGGTCGTCGGCCAGGAGGAGGCGGATGGGGGCGTCGTCGGTCACGGGCGGCCCTCGGGCTCGGTCTCGGTGGGTTGGGTGAGGGGAAGCCGGGCGGTCAGGGCGGTGCCGTGACCGGGCGCGGACTCGACGGCCAGGGTGCCGCCGAGGGCGTCCATGCGGGCGCGCATGGCCGCCAGGCCGAAGCCGCCGCTGTCGGCGGCGGGGGCGGGCGTCCGTCCGGGGTCGAAGCCGTGCCCGTCGTCGACGACGTGCAGGGCGACGTGGTCGCCGAGGCGGCTGAGGGTGACCTCGGCGGTGGTGGCCTCGGCGTGGCGGACCGTGTTCGCTAGGGCGGACTGGGCGACACGCAGGAGAGCCACCTCCTGGGCGGTCGACAGCGAGGGCTCGCCGACGAGGTGGAAGCGGACGGTGAGGCGGTGGCGGGCGCTGGTGGTGGTGCACAGGCGTTCCAGGGCCCCGGCCAGGGTGGTGCCCTCCAGGGTGGGCGGGGTGAGCGCGGCGACGAACCGGCGGGCCTCGGCGAGGTTGTCCACGGCGACCTGGCGGGCCGCGTCGACGTGGCCGGCGGCGGCGTCGGCCCGGCCGGGCAGGGCGCGCTCGGCGGCGCGCAGCAGCAACTGGATGCTGGACAGGCCCTGGGCGAGGGTGTCGTGGATCTCGCGGGCCAGACGCTCGCGTTCGGCGAGCACGGCGGCGGTGTGCTGGGCCCGGGCCAGGTCGGCCCGGGTGGCGGTGAGTTCCTCGATCAGCTGCCTGCGCTGCTCGCTCTCCCGGTACAGGGCCTGGTATCCCCACACCACCCCGACGGCGACGGCGGCGCCGAGCGCGGGACCGATCGCCACGGCCGGGGTGAAGGAGCCGGTGTCCGCGGCGAACCCGGCGACGGCCGCCACGGCGGTGGCGATCACGGCGGCCAGGCCGGCGCGGCGCGGCAGCAGGTGGAGCTGGAGGAAGTACAGCGGGAAGGCCACCCAGATCGCGTCGGGGGACAGGCCCAGCAGCACCAGCCACACGGCGCCCACGGCGGCCAGCCACCACGCGGCGGCCCGCCGCGAGCGGCGGATGCGGGGAAGGAACGGCCCGGCGGCGTACGTCAGGCCGAACGCCGCCGCCGCGGCGACGATCAGTCCGGCGTGGGGCCGGTCGCCGGTCACCGCCCGGCCGGCGGTCAGGACGAGCAGGCCGGCGATCAGCAGGTGCAGGCACCAGGCCAGGGCCCGGATGGTCGGGGTCAGGGCGGGCGCAGCGGTGCTCACAGTGCGTCCCACGTTACCGATGCAGGCGGCCTGGGGCCTCTATCGAAAGTTGGAACCCGTGTGCCGTCTTCCGGCCCGCGAAGTGCTGTCCCACGCCAGACGCGCACACCGGCGTCGGCCGCGATGGTGGAGCCGTACCGCTTCCACCGCTGGAGAGGACAGGCCGGGACCGTGTTTGTCGCCTGGAGAGATCTGAAGTTCGCCAAGGGGCGCTTTGCCCTGATGGGGGCCGTCATCGTGCTGATCACCCTGCTGGTCGGGCTGCTGTCCGGGTTGACGGCCGGACTGGGCCGGCAGAACGTCTCCGCCATCACCGGCCTGCCCGCCGACAAGATCGCCTTCCAGGCCCCCGGCGACGGCCGGGACGTGTCGTACTCCAACTCCACGGTCAGCGAGAAGCAGTGGCAGGTGTGGGCCGGGGCCCCCGGAGTCGCCGGTGCCGAACCGTTGGGCATCACCACCACCAGGGCCACCGCCGGGGACAGGAGCGCCGGGGTCTCCGCCTTCGGCGTCCGGCCCGGCTCCCGCCTCGCCCCCGGCAGCGACCGGATCGACGGCCGCTCGGCGGTGCTGTCCACCAGGGCCGCCGACGACCTCGGCGTGCGGGCCGGTGACTCCGTCACCCTGGCCGGGCAGCAACTGACCGTGGCGGCCGTACGGGGCGACGCCTCCTTCAGCCACACCCCTGTGGTGTGGACCAGCTTGGACGCGTGGCAGAGGATCGCGCCTCCCGCCGGCACCGGTGACGGTCGCCCGACGGCCACTGTCGTCGCCCTGACCACCACCTCGGGGGCCGATCTGGCGGCCACCGACCGGCAGGCGGGCACCAGGACGGTCTCCGTCGACGACTCGCTGTCCGCGATCGGCTCCTACACCTCCGAGAACGGCTCCCTGCAGCTGATGCGTGGCTTCCTGTTCGCCATCTCCGCCCTGGTCATCGGTGCCTTCTTCACCGTCTGGACCATCCAGCGCAGCGGCGACGTCGCCGTGCTCAAGGCACTGGGCGCCCCGACCGCCGGCCTCCTCAAGGACGCCCTCGGACAGGCCGTCGTCCTGCTCACCGGCGGCACCCTGCTCGGCACCGGCATCGCCGCCGCACTCGGCGCTCTCGTCGCCGGGTCCGCGGTGCCGTTCCTCCTCACTCCGGCAACCGTCGTCCTCCCCGCGGCCGTGATCGTCGTCCTCGGCGTACTCGGAGCGGCTCTGTCCATCCGCCGGATCACCTCCGTCGACCCGCTGACCGCCCTGGGGAGCGCCCGATGAGCCTGAACCTGACCGATGTCACCCTCACCTACCCCGACGGCGAGGGCCGCCTGACCGCCCTCGACCGCGTCACCCTGGACGTGCCCGAGGGCAGCCTGACCGCCGTGATCGGCCCCTCCGGCTCCGGCAAGTCCAGCCTCCTCGCGGTCGCCGCGACCCTCATCACCCCCGACTCCGGCACCGTCACCGTCGACGGCACGCCCACCACCGGAATGAGTCGGAGCGAACTCGCCGACCTGCGCCGCCACCGGATCGGCATCGTGTTCCAGCAGCCCAACCTGCTGCCCTCCCTCACCGCCGCCGAGCAGCTCCAGGTCATGGCCCACATCGACGGCCGCCGGCCGGCCGCAGCCCGTACCCGCGCCATGGAACTCCTCGACGCGGTCGGCCTCGCCGGCCAGGCCGGCCGCCGGCCGCACCAGCTCTCCGGCGGTCAGCGTCAGCGCGTCAACATCGCCCGCGCCCTGATGAGCGACCCCACCGTCCTGCTCGTCGACGAACCCACCAGCGCCCTCGACCACGAACGCGGCGCCGCCGTCATCGACCTGATCACCCGCCTCACCCACCAGCAGGCCACCGCCACCGTCCTGGTCACCCACGACCGCACCCACCTCACCGCCGTCGACCAGGTCGCCGAAGTCCACGACGGCCGCCTCCACCTCCCGACGCCGGCCCGCTGAAGGGGTACGACCACAAGAGCCGGCGGACGACGCGGGGCCGCAGCAGCTCCTGCGGATCAGAGCATGATCGGAAAGGCTCCGAGCTACCGGGGAATCTCACGTCGGACCTGCCGGGTCATGGGCCGAGCGGGGCGAGGGGAGTAGCTCAGGCGACCTCTGTGGCCGCCACTGTCCGGCCGCACCGCGGCGGTGGCGGCCGGACAGCTGCCGGGTCAGCTACCGGCCGGGGCGGGTGAGACGGGTACGGGCCGCCGGCGCCGGCGGGCGAGCAAGCCGAGGGCGATGTCGACGAGGAGGAAGCCGAGCAGGGTGACGCCGAACCAGGGCAGTGCCCAGCCGAGTGCCACGGTGACCGGTACGCCGAGCAGCAGCGCCCACCACGGAAGCCCTCGGACCCCACCTCGGGCGGGCGGTGCGCCGAGCGGTGCGCGGCGGTCGGCGCGGGTGGGGCGGCGTTGCCACCACATGCGGTAGCCCCAGACGACGACGCAGAGCAGGCCGAGAGCGAGTGCGGCGAGCAGGATCTGGTTGATCGGCCCGAACAGGATTCCCATGTGGGCTTGAATGCCGAGGCTGCTGAGCTGTGCGAGCAGTGGCCAGTCGGCGAAGTCGCTGCGGGCGGTGACCGCGCCGGTGGTGGGGTCGACGGCGATCCGGTCCCTCGCGACCGGCCAGGTGTTGTCGACCTGGGCGACGGTCCATGCCAGGCCGGACTCCGCGGCGGGGCTGATCTCCGTCGGTCCCGTGAGTCCGGCGCTGCGCGCGGAGGTCAGCACGGTGTCGTAGGACGCCGGATTGTCCGCCGTGCCGGGTGCTGCGTCACCGTGCTGGTGCCCACCGTCGCTCGCGGGCGGGGGCACGCCGTCGAGGGTGGTGGAGAGTTGCGGAGTGCCGGCGCGCAGGAGGTCCAGGCCGGCGCCGAAATTCGCGCCGGCGTACCGGGACCAGGTCAGGCCGGTGGCGGAGAGGAACAGCAGGCCGACCGCGAGCCAGACGCCGGTGGTGGCGTGCCAGCCCCGCGTGCGGCGGACTCCCTTGCGGGCGCTCAGGTCCGGTACGAGCAGGTGGGCCGTCCGGGCGCGGGTGGCGTTGCGGCGGCGCCACCACAGGATCACGCCGCCGAGAACGAGCAGCCACAGCCAACTGGCGGCGATTTCGGAATAGTGCCGGCCGATCTCACCGAGGTGCAGGTTGCGGTGCAGGTCGTCGAGCCAGGTGGTGGCCGGGGCGGAGCCGAACCAGGTGGTGAGCTGCCCGGTGACCTCGCCGGTGTACGGGTCGACGTAGACGGTGTGCTGCTTCTCGCCGAGTTCCTGCATCGAGAACACCACCCGGGTGGTCCGGTCGCCGGCACCGGGCGCCACGGAGGCGATGGTGCCGTCGGGGTGCGCGGCGCGGGCGGCGGTGACCTGGTGGGCGAGGGTCTTCGGCTGGTCGCCGACGGCGGCCACGGTCAACTGGTCGCCGTAGAGGACGTGATCCAGCTGCGGGGTGATGGTGTAGGCCAGGCCGGTCAGGGCGGCGACCAGCAGAAACGGGGCGACCAGGATGCCGGCGTAGAAGTGCAGCCGGGTCAGGAGCGCGGCGAAGGGCGTGGGCTCGCGGCTGGGACGAGCGGTCTGCGCAGCGGCGGGGGCATCCGGCGCGGGATCGCCGGACAGGTCGGTGACGGACATCGACTACTCCGATCGGAAATGGAGGTTTCTGGTTCGGGGTGGCTCGTGCCCGTCGAGCCCTGGGCTGCCCGGTTGCCGTCTCCCGGTCGAGTAGTCGGCCAGGTGCGCCAGGAAGTTCCCGGCTGCCCCCGTACCTCTTCGACGTCGCCTTCGACGGCGACTGCCGGCGGTCACGGCACGTGTCCGGCTCCTGGCGCATTGACATCGGAGCTGCGGCCACATAAGACTGTCGCGACAACTGAACCAACGCGTGTACGTGCGGGGGAAGACCGGTCGAAATCCGGCGCTGGCCCGCAACGGTAGGCCGCCCAGTGGACTCTGGGCGGCGAGCCCGAATACCCGTCGTACGCGTGCATCCGCTCCCCACCCGTCGTGGCCCACGGGTCGGAGTCCCGACCGACCCGGCGTTGCCGCGTCGGTCGGGCTTTCGACGACCGCCGGGCCGGAAAGGCGCTTCCGATGGTCGTCCGCCGAAGCCGGCACCGCCTGCTCGCGCTGCTCTGCGGCGTGCTCGCCGCCCTCACCCTCACCACACCTGCCCTCGCCGCACCCGAGCGCGCCGGAGCCACCCGCCCCGAGGCCGCCGCCGGCTGGCTCGCCCGGCAACTCGTCGACGGCGAACGCTTCGAGGCGGTCTTCGACGGTGTCGCCTACCCCGACCAGGGGCTGACCCTCGACGCCGTGTTCGCCTTCGCCGCCGCAGGCGCCGCCGACGACTACGGCGCGGACGCGGTGGCCTGGGTCACCCGTCCGGACGTCCGCGACGGCTACGTCGGCGACGGTGTCTCCGAGGCGTACGCGGGTGCGACAGCAAAGCTCGCGCTCGCCGTACAGGTGCGCGGCGGTGACCCGGCCGACGTCGGCGGGGTGGACCTGATCGCCCGGCTGCGCTCGCTCCAGACGCCGGCCGGCCGGTTCAGCGACCGGTCCGCGTACGGCGACTACAGCAACGCGTTCAGCCAGTCCTTCGCGCTGCTCACGCTGGCGCGGACGGCGGACGGCGCGCCACCGGCGGCGGCCGCCTGGCTGGCCGCCACCCGATGCCCGGACGGCGGCTACCCGCTGCTGCCCGCACAACCGGTCTGCGTGTCCGACGTGGACGCCACCGCGCTCGCGACGCAGGCGCTGCGCGCCGCGCAGCGCCCGGCCGACGCCGCCGCCGGGCTGCGCTGGCTGGTGTCCGTCCAGGGCGTCGACGGCGGCTTCACCGACGTCGCCGGTACGCCGAACGCCAACAGCACCGGCCTCGCCGCGCAGGCCCTGCACGACGGCGGCCGCACGCTGGCCTGGGCGCGCGCCCGGGCGTTCCTGGCCGGACTCCAGGTCGGCTGCGCCGGGGCGCAGGCGGACCGGGGCGCGGTCGACTTCGACGGCGGCGGTTTCGACCCGGCCACCGCACCCCGGGCCACCGCCCAGGCCGTCCTCGGTCTCGCCGGGACCGGGTACGCCCGCTTGTCCGCCGCCGGTGCCGAACCCGGCGCACCGGCGCTCGCCTGCCCGTGAACCCCCACGCCGCTCACCCGATCACAGGAGGACCCGTGTTCCGTCACCGTTCCACAGTCCGCGGCTGGCTGGCCGGCCTGCTGGCCGCCGTCGTGGCGGGCGTCGCGCTGACCGCCGCCGAACCCGCGCCCCGGGCGGCGCACGCCGCCGCCTGCGTCGGCACCTCGGGAGTCACAGTGGTCGTCGACTTCGCCGCGCTCGGTGGCGGCGTCCAGGTCGGATGTGCCCCGGGTGACCCGGCCACCGGCCTGGCCGCCCTGCAGACCGCCGGCTTCACCGTCACCGGCACCGCCCGCTGGGGCCTGGCCTTCGTCTGCCGGATCAACGGCAAGCCCACCGCCGCGACCGAGCCGTGTGTCAACACCCCGCCGGTCACGGCGTACTGGTCGTACTGGCACGCCCCCAGCGGCGGCTCCTGGTCCTACAGCACGTCGGGGGCGACCGGCTACAACCCCGCGCCGGGCAGTGTCGAGGGCTGGTCCTTCGGCGCCGGTGCCCCGCCGAGCATCGCCGCGCCCTGAACCGGCGGTCACCAGCGGTGTGACCACCGGCGCACCGGGTGCCGTCCGCTGCTCTGGCGTCGACGCGCGCAAGGGCGGTACGGTGTCGGCGCCCGGTGCGCCGGGCACACAACTGCATACGTCCCGTGCGGGGGGAAGCCGGTATGAAGCCGGCGCTGACCCGCAACCGTGAGCGAGAGGCCCTCTCGCGAGCCGGAATGCCCCGCCCGGGACGAGCGGCTTCCACTGTCGAGGTCTACAGGGTGAAGTCCGGGCCGCCGAGGTCCGACCCACCCCGCTCACCGCAGCACGCGGAGCGGGGTGTCCGTTTCTCGGGGCGCTTTCCGGAGCTTTCACCGACCGCTCTGCGAAAGGCACCCCTGATGCCCCTGTTCCGGCGTCTCACCACCGGTCTCGGTACAGCCACTGTGGCGACCCTCGCCACGATCACCGGCGCCCCGCTGACCGTGGTCGCGGCACCCGCCCCGGCCCACGTCACCGCCGCCCGCGACGCCGCGTCCTGGCTGGCCGGCGAGTTCACCGACGGCACGCTGCCCGGCCCGTTCGCCCCCGAGGACTGGGGGCTGACCATCGACGGCCTGGTCGCACTGTCCGCCACCGGCGTCGACGCGCCCACCCGGAAGGCGGCAACCGCGCAGGTCGCCGAGCACGTGCGCTCCTACAACAGCTACGACGACTGGGGCATCGAGGGGTTCACCGACGGCGGGGCCACCGCGAAACTGCTCTACGCCGCCTCCGCCGCCGGCGCGGACCCCACCGACTTCGGCGGCTACGACCTGCGGGCGGAAACCCTGTCGTTGATCGCCGGGGCCGACGCCGGGCACCAGCGTGGACGGATCACCAGCCGCACCACCGCCGACAGCGGCCCGGACGCCGGCAACACCTTCGACCAGTCCTTCGCCGTGCTCGGCCTGGCCCGCAGCGGCGACCTGCCGCAGGACACGGTGGACTTCCTGATCCGGCAGCAGTGCGCGGCCGGTGGCTTCCGGCTCTACCCGGACACCGCCGACGGGCCGTCCCCCTCCTGCGACGAGCAACCCGGCGCCACCCTCGACGTCGACTCGACCGCGATGGCCGTGCAGGCGCTGCTGGCCGCCGCCGAGGACGGCGCCAGCGGTGCGGGCGACGCCGCGCGCAAGGGCGCCGACTGGCTGGTGACCCAGCAGCACGCCGACGGCTCCTTCGGCGGCTCGGGACCGACCACCGGCGCGAACTCCAACAGCACCGGCCTGGCCGGGCAGGCACTCGCGGCCGCCGGCCGCGACGACGACGCCGCCCGGGCAGCGAAGGCCCTGGCCGCGCTGCAGCTCACCGCGAACGGCGGGGCCGCCTCCGCCGACGCCGGTGCGATCGCCTACAACACCGACGGACTCACGGCTGCCAAGGCGGGCGGGATCGGCGGGACCGACCGGGATCAGTGGAGGCGGGCCACCGCGCAGGCCCTGCTCGGGCTGGCCCAGGTTCCGCTGGGCCGGATCGGCCTCGACGCGCCGCCCACGTCGCCGCCCACCCCGACCGGCACGCCCTCGCCCACGACGACGGCCTCGCCCACCGCGTCCCCCACGCTCACCGCGTCGCCTCGACCGACCGGCACCGCCGGCCCGACGCCGGGCGTGACCAGTCCTCCGGGGACACCCGCGCCCACGACCGCGGCCCCGACCACCGCCGCTGCGCCGATCACGACGCCGGCCCCGCCGGGACCGGGCGGGCTGCCGACCACCGGCGCGGCGGTGGGCACCTACCTGCTGGTCGCGCTGCTGCTGGTCGGTGGTGGAGTGATCCTGCTCGTGCTCGGCCGGCGGCGGGCGGGATGAGCCTCCGTGCCGCCCGCGGCGGGCTGGTCGCCGCCCTGGTCATCACAGGCACGGTGATCGGGCCGGGCGGTCCCGCGGTGGCCGCCGGGTCGGCCGGCTACTGCCCGGACGCCTCCGGGGTCACCGTCGTGGTGGACTTCAACGAACTCGGCGGCGGGACCGTGGTGCGCTGCGCGCCGGGCACCCAGGCCACCGGACTGGCCGCGCTCAAGAACGCAGGCTTCCAGATCACCGGCACCCTGCGCTGGGGCGAGGGGTTCATCTGCCGGATCGAAGGCAAGCCGTCGGCCGCGACGGAGAAGTGTGTCGACACGCCGCCGGCCAGTGCCTACTGGTCGTACTGGCACGCGTCGAACGGCGGCAGCTGGACGTACAGCGACAAGGGTGTGCTCAACCGCAAGCCGGCGTCCGGCAGCTTCGAGGGCTGGTCGTTCTCCCTCAACCGCAACGCCAGCGACGCGCCCCGTCCCGGCGTCACGCCGAAACGACCCGCCTCTCCTCCTCCACCACCACCACCGCCGCCTGCACCGCCGTCGCCGACAGGCGGCGGGCCGGCGGGGCCACCACCGGCGGGCGGAACAGCCGTCCCGCCGCCGGTCGGCGGGGGGCGACCGGGTGCGCCCCCCCGGGCGGCCGGCCCCGTCTGCCCCGCCGCTCCCCCCCGCACCGCCCCCGCCGGCGGGGCGCCGGGCGCCCCGGCTCCGGCCGCCACGCCGGGTGCTGCCACCGGCACGGCACCGGAGGGCCCCTCCGACGAGCCCGTGGTGACCGATGTCGCCGCGTCCCGCGACGACGACGGTCTGCCGCTGGGCACCATCGCCGGGGTGCTGCTGCTCGTGGTGCTGGCCACCGGCGCGCTGGTCGCGGCCCGGCGGCGGCGTGCCGCCGACCCGGATGACTGACGCCACGGTCACGCGGTCCCGGACGGCTGACGCCGGCCGGAGGTCGGCATGGCGGCTACCCCGGGGGTTGCATCCGGGCGCGTGGTGGCTGTGGGCGCTCGGCCTGGCCGCCGCGGCCAGCCACACCACGAACCCGCTGCCCCTCGCCCTGCTCGTCGCGGTCGCCGGGCTGGTGGTGGTGCGCCGTCGCGGCGACGCCCCGTGGGCGCTGGCGTTCCGCATGTACGTCTGGCTCGGCGTGGTGATCGTCGCGATGCGGGTGGTGTTCCGGATCGTGTTCGGCGGCGGCCAGGGCGAGCACATCCTCGTCCGGTTGCCGGAGATCCCGCTGCCCGCGTGGGCGGCGGGCATCCGCCTGTTCGGGCCGGTCGCCGTCGAGCAGATCCTCGGCGGCTTCTACGACGGGCTGCGGCTGGCGACGATGCTGATCTGCCTCGGCGCGGCGAACGCACTGGCCAACCCGAAGCGGCTGCTCAAGGCCGTACCCGGCGCCCTGTACGCGGTCGGCACCGCCGTCGTGGTCGCGTTGTCGGTCGCCCCGCAGCTGGTGGAGAGCGTGCTCCGGGTCCGCCGGGCCCGGCGGCTGCGCGGCGCGACCGGGCGGGGGATGCGGGCGTTGCGCGGGATCGCCCTGCCGGTGCTGGCTGACGCGCTGGACCGGTCCCTGGCGCTCGCGGCGGCGATGGACTCCCGTGGTTACGGCCGCACCGGCGCGGTGCCCGCCGGGCAGCGGACCGTCACCGGAGGGCTCGTCCTCGGCGGGCTGGTCGGCGTCTGCGCCGGCACCTACGGGCTGCTCGACAGCGCCGGCCCCGGCTATCTGGGGCTGCCGATGCTTCTGGCCGGACTGGCGGCCGCCGTGACCGGCATGCTGCTGGCCGGGCGCCGGGTCCGCCGCAGCCGTTACCGACCGGACCGCTGGCGCCCGGCCGAGCTGCTCGTGGCCGGCTGCGGGGTGGCCGCCGCGGCACTGACCATGCTCGCCGGGACGGTGGACCCGCAGCTGCTCTACCCTCCGGTCAGCCCGCTCACCTGGCCCCAGCTGACCCCGCTGATGCTTCTCGCCGTCGGTGTCGCCGCGGCGCCGGCCTGGCTGGCACCACCACCGCCCGTGGTGCGGGTCCACCGCCCGCCGGCGATGGACCGGCCGGTCCCCGTGCCGGAGATGCCGGCGGACGGAGAACGCGCCGCGACGACACCGTCACCGGGAGGGCGCCCATGATCACTTTCGACCGGGTCACCGTCCAGTACGCCGAGGGCGGCCCGCCGCCGCTGCGGGACGTGACGCTGCACATCGACGAGGGCGAACTCTGCCTGGTCGCCGGCCGGACCGGCGCCGGAAAGTCGACGCTGCTGCGGGCGATCAACGGCCTCGTCCCGCACTTCACCGGCGGCACCCTGCACGGCACCGTCACCGTCGACGGCCGGGACACCCGCACGCACCCGCCGCGCGACCTCGCCGACGTCGTCGGCGTGGTCGGCCAGGACCCGCTGGCCGGATTCGTCACCGACACCGTCGAGGAGGAACTGGCGTACGGGATGGAGCAGCTCGCCCTGTCGCCGTCGGTGATGCGCAAGCGGGTGGAGGAGACCCTGGACCTGCTCGGCATCGCCGAGCTGCGGGACCGGCCTCTGCGGACGCTGTCCGGCGGACAGCAGCAGCGCGTCGCCATCGGCGCGGTGCTCACCGCGCACCCCCGGGTGCTGGTGCTCGACGAACCCACCTCCGCGCTGGACCCCACTGCGGCGGAGGACGTGCTCGCCACAGTCACCCGACTGGTGCACGACCTCGGCGTGACCGTGGTCCTGGCCGAGCACCGGCTGGAGCGCGTGCTCCAGTACGCCGACCGGCTGCTGTACCTGCCCGGCGACGGCCACGTGCACGACGGCACGCCTGCGACGGCGCTGACCCACGTCGACATCGCGCCGCCCCTCATCGAGCTGGGTCGCCTCGCCGGCTGGACACCGCTGCCACTGTCGGTCCGCGACGCCCGCCGGCGGGCGTCCGGCCTGCGGCAGCGGCTCGCCGGCGCGGAACCGCCGCCGGCCCCGGCGGCCGCGGACACCCGTCCCACGCTGACCGCACGGAAGATCGTCGTACGGTATCCGGGGACCGTCGCGGTGGCCGGTGTCGACCTCGATCTGCGAGCCGGCGAGATCGTCGCGTTGATGGGCCGCAACGGATCCGGCAAGTCCAGCCTGCTCTGGGCGGTACAGGGCAGCGGCCCCCGCCACGGCGGCACCGTCGCCGTCACCGGGCCGGAGGGCACCGCCGACCCCGAGGCGCTGCGGGCCGGGCAGGCCCGCCGGTATGTCGGCCTCGTCCCGCAGAACTCCGGCGACCTGCTCTACCTGGAAACCGTCGACGCGGAGTGCGCCCAGGCCGACCGGGAGACCGGCGCGGCGGCCGGCACCTGCCGGGAACTGCTGGACCGGATCACCCCCGGCCTGCCCGGCGACCGGCACCCCCGGGACCTGTCCGAGGGACAGCGGCTCGCGCTCGCGCTCGCCGTGCAACTCACCGCCGCTCCGCCGGTGATCCTGCTCGACGAGCCGACCCGCGGCCTGGACTACCACGCCAAGCGGCAGTTCACCGCCATCGTCCGGATGCTGGCCGACGACAGCCGCGCCGTGGTGGTCGCCACCCACGACGTCGAACTCGTCGCGACCCTCGCCGACCGGGTGGTCGTGATGGCCGAGGGGGAGACGGTCTCCGACGGCACCACCGCCGAGGTCATGCTCGCCTCCCCGGCGTTCGCGCCGCAGGTGGCCAAGGTCCTCGCCCCCGCGCCCTGGCTGACGGTGGAACAGGTAGCCGCCGCGATCGGCGCGACCGGGGGACCGGCGTGAGCGTGCTGCGGGTCGCCCCGCGGACCGCAGTGGTGCTGACCCTCGCCTCGGCCGCCGCGCTGGCCACCTTCACCTGGCCCTTCTTCGTCCCCGCACACCCGGAGAGCACCGCCCGAACCGCCGAGGCGCCGCTGGTCTTCCTCGTCATGCTGCCGGTACTCGTGGCGCTCACCCTCGCCGAACTCACCTCCGGCGGCATCGACAGCAAAGCCCTCGCGATGCTCGGCGTACTCGCTGCCGTCAATGCCGCCCTGCGGCCCCTGGGGGCGGGAACCGCGGGCATCGAGACCGTGTTCTTCCTGCTCGTCCTCGCCGGCCGGGTCTTCGGACCCGGGTTCGGGTTCCTGCTCGGCTCCACGTCGCTGTTCGCGTCCGCCCTGCTCACCGCGGGCGTCGGACCGTGGCTACCGTTCCAGATGCTCTGCGCCTCCTGGATCGGCCTCGGCGCCGGCCTGCTCCCGGCCCGGCTGCGCGGCCGGGCCGAGACCGCCGTCCTGGCCGGCTACGGCGCGCTCGCCGCCTACGGCTACGGCCTGCTGATGAACCTGTGGTTCTGGCCGTTCAGCGTCGGCGCGGACACCCAGCTGTCGTACGTCGCCGGCGCGCCCGTGCTGGAGAACCTGCACCGCCTTGCCCTGTTCACCGCCGTCACCTCCACCTTCGGCTGGGACACCGGCCGGGCGATCACCACCGCCGTGGCGATCGTCCTCGCCGGTCCGGCCGTCCTCGCCGCGTTGCGCCGCGCCGCCCGGCGGGCCGCGTTCGGTGCGCCGGTCACCTTCGCCGGGACGCCCGAGCCGCCGACGCCCCGGGCGGACGGTGACGACATGACCGTGCCCGGCGTCCCGCGGTGAACCTCGCCGCCGGACGCCGACCGGTCGTCAGGGCGTGACCTCTGGTCGCCCCAGTACCGCCTCACCGATGACCGGGGCAGTCCGGATGCCTTCTCCCAGGCCCGCGGTCGTGGCGAAACCACCACCCATCGGGCAGAAGGAGAGCCCTCGATCGGCGCTCACCAGGGCCATGGCCTGAAGCGCAGCGCCTACCTCCTTCAACGCGGTCGCACAGACGATGGAGTCGTAGGAACGGGCGGGGCGGGCGTAGTCGGGGGACGAACAGCACCATCGCCTGGATCGACGTGTGAGGGATTCCCGTCAGTCGATGGGCGAGACCCGGCCAGCCGGCCAGCGCCGGCGCAGGCCCCGACGCCGGCGCCAGTTCGTGACTCACGGCGTCGTATTCGTACGCTCCATGGTCCAGGTCGTGGACCGAGGCCGCGATGACGACGGCGGACAGCCCCGACAGCGCGCCGCCGGTCGGCACCGCGCGGCCGCCGTGGGTCAACGCGAGGCCGTCGGCGTCTGCCTCGCCGCCTGAAGGGCGGTGCGGGCCGGATCGTGACGCGCGGCGGCGAACGCCTGGTGCGACAGGATGAAACCGAGCTGGCGGAACGCCTTGGACGCCAGTTCCGGGTCAGTGCCGGCACGAACCTGATCGAGGAGGTCCGTCGCGCGCCCGTAGGAGTGAGCGGCACCGGCGACGTCACCGGATGCCAGCTGGACGTATCCCATGTTGTGCCACGACTGGGCGGCAGCCATCAGATCGCCGGCCCCGAGGCGTACCTGGATGGCTTCGCCGAAGTCGTCCAGGGGCGGATCGTCGTCGAAGTGGTGAAACCGCCATACGCCGACGGAGTGGCAACATTCGGCGAGGGCCGAGAGTGCACCCGAATCACGGAGAAGCGGTCTCGCTGTCTCCGCCAGCTTGATTGCCTCGGCCCCTCTTCCCTGTTTCTCCACCGCCCGCGCAGTGTTGAGCAGTGCTCGCCCATCCCCTGCGAATCCGCGGATGCGGCGCATTCCGAAGCGGCCCGGGAAAACCGTTCTTCTGCCTCGGCATAGCGTACGGGATCGTCCAGACCTGGCTGAGCTGGCGCGAACAAGAGCGGTCACCTCGACGTCATCGACTGACTGTCATCAGATTGACGTCGATCGCATCTTTCGGGTGGGTTGTGCACGAGGGTGTGCGACTGCGGGCAGGTCGGCCGGCCCGTCGTCGGGCCCGGCGTGGCCCCGACGGTGGTGGGCTACACTGGCGCGGAAAGGCGTCGAAAGGGACGAGTACCACTGCACGCAGCCAGCAGAGACCCGGGGACGGTGGAAGCCCGGGGGTGTGCGCAGCGGGAAGATCACCCCGGAGCCGTCGGAAGAAAGGCGTCACGCCGAGTAGACCCGACCACAACTCAACGAGGGGGCCACGCCTGTGGCCAAGGAGGGTGGTACCGCGGGGTTCAGGCCTCGTCCCTCCACCGAAGTCCGGTGACCGCTTCGTTGGAGGATCCATGTACCGCGCTGTTCCCGCGCAGGCGAACTTTCCAGATATCGATCACGATATCCTCGGCTTCTGGCGTGATCGCAAGGTTTTCGCCCTCAGCCTGGAAAAATCGCAGGGGCGGCCGGAATGGGTCTTCTACGAGGGGCCTCCTACGGCGAACGGCATGCCAGGGGCGCACCACATCGAAGCCAGAGTCTTCAAGGACGTTTTTCCCCGGTACAAGACCATGAAGGGCTTCCATGTCGCGCGAAAGGCCGGCTGGGACTGCCACGGGCTTCCGGTGGAACTAGCCGTCGAGCGTGAGCTGGGCTTCTCCGGCAAGCGCGACATCGAGGCCTTCGGTATTGCCGAGTTCAACGCCCGGTGCCGCGAGTCGGTGACCCGGCACACCGACGAGTTCGCCCGGCTGACCGAACGCATGGGCTATTGGGTCGACATGGACGACGCCTACCGGACGATGGACCCGGAATACATCGAGTCGGTGTGGTGGTCGCTGAAGCAGATCTTCGACAAAGGGCTGCTCGTCGAGGACTTCCGCGTGGCGCCCTGGTGCCCGCGCTGCGGGACGGGTCTGTCCGACCACGAGCTCGCCCAGGGGTACGAGACGGTCACCGACCCGTCGGTGTTCGTGCGGTTCCCGCTGACCTCGGGTCCTCTGGCCGGCCAGGCATCCCTGCTCGTGTGGACGACGACTCCGTGGACGCTGGTGTCCAACGTCGCGGTCGCGGTCAATCCCGACGTCACCTACGTCGTGGCGACCGACGGGCAGGAGCAGGTCGTCGTCGCAGAGGCGCTGACGGACACCGCCCTCGGTGAGGGGTGGACCGTCGTCGGCGACTCCTTCAGGGGCAAGGACATGGAGCGCTGGACCTACCGGCGACCGTTCGAACTGGTTCAGGTCGAGGACGCGAACTTCGTCATCCTCGGGACGTACGTGACCACCGAGGACGGTACCGGCCTGGTGCACCAGGCGCCGGCATTCGGCGCGGACGACCTCGCCGCGTGCCGTGCGTACGGTCTTCCGATGGTCAACCCCGTCCGCCCGGACGGCACGTTCCAGCCCGACCTGGCGCTCGTCGGCGGCGCGTTCTTCAAGAGTGCCGACGCGGTCCTGGTGGCGGATCTCGCCGAGCGGGGACTGCTCTTCCGCGACGAGCCGTACGAGCACAGCTACCCGCACTGCTGGCGCTGTCACACGGCCCTGTTGTACTACGCGCAGCCGTCCTGGTACATCCGCACCACGGCGGTCCGCGAGGCGCTCCTGCGGGAGAACGAGGCGACGACCTGGCAGCCGCAGAACATCAAGTACGGCCGGTACGGGGACTGGCTGAACAACAACGTCGACTGGGCGTTGTCCCGTAGCCGGTACTGGGGCACGCCGTTGCCGATCTGGCGCTGTGCGGACAACCACCTCACCTGCGTCGGTTCGTTGACCGAGCTGAGTGAGCTGGCCGGGACGGACCTGTCCGAGCTGGACCCGCACCGGCCCTATATCGATGACGTCACGTTCGACTGCCGATGCGGCGCCACCGCGCGCCGGGTACCCGAAGTCATCGACGCGTGGTACGACTCGGGCTCGATGCCTTTCGCCCAATACGGGTATCCGCACAAGAACGCCGACCTCTTCGAGAAGCGGTATCCGGCGAACTTCATCTCGGAGGCGATCGACCAGACCCGGGGATGGTTCTACACCCTGATGGCGGTCGGCACCCTGGTCTTCGACAAGTCGGCCTACGAGACGGTCGTCTGCCTGGGCCACATCCTCGCCGAGGACGGCCGCAAGATGTCGAAGCACCTGGGCAACATCCTTGAGCCCATCCCGCTGATGGACGAGCACGGCGCCGACGCGGTGCGCTGGTTCATGGCCGCTGTCGGCTCGCCCTGGTCGGCCCGGCGCGTCGGACACAACACGCTTCAGGAGGTCGTCCGCAAGACCCTCCTGACCTACTGGAACACGGTGTCCTTCGGGGCGCTGTACGGTCGTGCCGCCGGTTGGTCGCCGTCGACGGCGCATCCCGCGCCGCTCAGCCGCCCACTGCTGGACCGATGGCTGCTGTCGGAGCTCAACAGCCTGGTACGCGACGTGGACGCCGCGATGGAGCGCTTCGACACCCACGAGGCCGGCCGGCTGCTCTCCACGTTCATCGACGATCTGTCCAACTGGTACGTGCGCCGCAGTCGCCGTCGTTTCTGGCACGGCGACCCGGCCGCCCTGGCCACGCTCCACGAGACGTTGTCCACCCTGACGCTCCTCCTCGCGCCGATCACACCGTTCGTGACCGAGCGGGTGTGGCAGGACCTGGTGGTTCCGGTCACGCCCGATGCCGCGGAGTCCGTGCACCTCGCCGCGTACCCCACCGCTGACGTCTCCCTGATCGACCCGGAACTGTCGGCGCAGATGCTCCTCGTGCGTCGGCTCGTCGAACTCGGCCGCTCCGCCCGCGCCGACTCCGGCATCCGGACGCGCCAGCCGCTGTCTCGCGCGGTCGTGTCCGCGGCGGGTTTCGCCGACCTGCCGGCCGAACTCCTCGCCGAGATCGCGTCGGAGCTCAATGTCGTCTCGGTGGCGCCCATCACGGGTACCAGCGGTTCACTCGTGGACACGACTGTGAAGGCGAACTTCCGCCCGCTGGGCAAGAGGTTCGGCAGGGCGGTCCAGGGCGTCGCCGCGGCGATTCTGGCGGCCGAGCCGACCTCCTTGGCCAACGCCCTCCGTACGAACGGCGAGGCAACCGTCGACGTCAACGGTGAGGCGGTGGTGGTCACGGCGGACGAGGTCGTCATCACCGAGACTCCACGCGCCGGATGGACGGTCGCCGCCGACGCCGGTGCGACGGTGGCGCTGGATCTGGACATCACGCCGGAACTCCGTCTCGCCGGGATCGCACGGGACGTGATCCGCCAGATCCAGGAGGCCCGCAAGGCCACCGGCCTGGAGGTCGCCGACCGCATCGAACTCCGCTACGAGGCGACCGCTGACACCCTGCCGGCGTTGACGGAGCATCAGAAGCTGGTGGCGGACGAGGTACTCGCGACGGACTTCGCCGTCGGGCGGCCGACGTGGGCAGACGCGACGGCCTTCACCGACGAGACGCTCGGCCTGACGTTCTGGCTGCGCAAGGCATGAGGCGAGCCCGGGGCCACGAGCACTCCGGCCGCTCTGCCGGCCGCACCGCCGTGGCCCCGGCCCTCGCGTCGTCCGGCGGCGGGCCGGGCGGCGGGTCAGCGAACCTTGTGGCCGTCGGCGGCCAGGGCACTGAAGCGGTGTGGAACACCAGTGCGTCGGTGCGGTCGCCGTGGCCGACGCCCAGCAACGAGCCGACCCCGGTGTACGCGCAACCAACCGCATCCGCCGGTCGCGCCTAGGTGCTCGACGGGTTGCCGTGCCGCTCCGCGAGGCCCGACGCGGCCTGCCGCTGCGCGTCGTGCCGGTGCCGGTCGGCGCCGGCCCGGCGGACCGCGGCCGAATCCTCGTCCGGAGGGTGCCTCGCCCGGTCCCGCCGGGCGACGAAGACGACGAGCGCGAGCACCACCGCCGCGGCCACCGCGAGTGACACCACCATCGTTCTCATGCCGTCGACGCTACGGCGTACGCGCCAGCCTCGGCGTGGTGACGGTCAGGGGGCTGCTCCGTCCGCCGCCGGATGGCAAGCTCACGTGTCGTGATCGATGACTTCGCGAAGAGCGGTGGGGACGCGGTACGGAATCCGGACCTCGTGGAGGTCCGCCGGTGAGGGCGGTCATCGTCGCGGCCGCCGTCGCCTTCGTCGTCTCCCTGTTCGGCACGCCGGTGGCGGTTCGCGTCTTCAGCGCGCTGAAGGCCGGTCAGCCGATCCGGTCCATCGGGCTCGCCAGCAACGAGCACAAGGTGGGCACGCCCACGATGGGCGGCGTCGTCTTCATCGTGGCGACGGTCCTCGCGTACGTCGCGGGGCACCTCGCGCTGACCACCCTGCCCGAACGGCAGATCGCGCAGGAGGGGCCCACCATGACGGCCCTGGTGCTGCTCGGGTTGTTCGTCTTCTGCGGCGCGGTCGGCTTCTTCGACGACTTCCTCAAGGTGCGCCGGCGCAACTCCGACGGGCTGTCGGCCAAGGGCAAGCTGCTCGGCCAGGCGCTGGTCGGCGGCGGATTCGGCGTGGCCGCGCTGTACGTGCCCAGCACCAACGGCCAGACCGTGGCCAGCGAGCACATCTCGCTCATCCGCGACATCAGCTGGCTGGACGTCGGCAAGGTCGGCGCGGTCCTGGTCTTCATCTTCGTGATCACGGCGATGTCGAACGGGGTGAACCTCACCGACGGCCTCGACGGCCTCGCCACCGGCGCGTCGATCCTGGTGCTCGGCGCGTACTCGCTGATCGGCTTCTGGCAGTACCGGCACTGGTGCGCCGACGACGGGTACGCGCGCGTGAACGAGTACTGCTACCAGGTCCGCGATCCCCTGGAGATCGCCATGATCGCGGCAGCGGCGGCCGGCGCCTGTGTGGGCTTCCTGTGGTGGAACACCTCTCCGGCGCGGATCTTCATGGGTGACGTGGGCGCGCTCGGGCTGGGCGGCCTGATCGGCGGGCTCGCGGTGGTGACCCGTACGACGCTGCTCTCGATCCTGATCGGCGGGCTCTTCGTCGTCATCACCACGACCTGGGTGATCCAGATCGTCTCGTACCGGACCACTGGGCGACGCGTCTTCCGGATGGTGCCGCTGCACCACCACTTCGAGCTGGCCGGATGGAGCGAGTCCACCATCGTGGTCCGGTTCTGGATCGTGGCCGGCGTCTGCGTCGCGGCCGGCCTGGGCCTGTTCTACTCGGACTTCCTGGCGACCGTGGGATAGCGGCGGAGCGACAGGAGACGCGGGCTCAGGCGGTCCGCTGCCCGGTGCCGTGGTCGCGGAGGTGGTCCAGCTCGGCGAGGTACATCGCCTGCAGGCGGTCGTGGTGCCGGACCAGCAGCCCGACCTCCTCGGCGCTGTAGCCCTCGACGAGCCGTTCCGCCCGTTCGGCGAAACGCTCGTACGGCCGCTCCAGGTCGGCGATCCGCTCCGGCCTCATGGTGACGACGACCCGCCGCCGGTCTGCCGGGTCGCGTTCGGCCGTCACGTAGCCGGCCTGCTGGAGCCGGCGGAGCATGCTGGTGACCGCTCCGGTGGTGAGGTTGGTGCGCTCGGCGATCTGCCCCGCGGTGGCGGATCCGACGTCCGCCAGGTAGTCCAGGCATTCCAGGTCGCTCACGGCGAGGCCGAGGCGTTCCGCGACCGCGTACCGGAACACGGTGGACAGCCGCGAGGTCTCCCGCCCGGCGCGCATGAGGTCGGCGATCGCGGAGGCGCGGGCCGGATCGTGGGACATGCGGACAATCATGCCTCCGGCACTGTGACCCGGTGCAGCCGAGGCAGCACGCGGGTCAGCACCCAGTGCGGTGCCGCAGCGCCGCCGGTGAGACGGTGCATCAACCTGGCGGCGTCGTCGACGGCGCGGAAGGCGTACGGCACCATCTCGTCCTGGTATCCGGCGATCGCCTCTTCCACGGGTGTGCCGTTCCTCCGGGCCTCGACCAGCCTGTGGCCGAGCAGGGCGGCGTCGCGCAGCGCGGTGTTGCCGCCGTGGGCGCCGAACGGCGGCATGACGTGTACGGCGTCGCCCATCATCGTCGCCCGGGGCAGCGCCCACCGGTGCGGTCGCCGGCCGGTGGAGAAGAGGTTGAGCACCGTGGCGTCCAGCTCGGCGGTGTCGACGAGCCGCCGGACGAGCGGGTGGAAGCCGATGCTCATCCGGGCCGCCACGTGCCACAGCGCCCGCAGGTCCCCGCGGACGCGGTCGGGCAACTCGTCCCGGCGGAGCAGCAGCGCCCACATGACGTAGTCGTCGCCGGTGGGGGCGTAGCTGCCCGGAGCCAGGCGCGTGAACGCCTCCCGTGGGCTCTCGCCGAACCGCATGGAGGTGAAGAAGAAGGCGCTGCCCGGCCGGTCGGCGATGGCCAGGACCCCGCTGGTGCGCAGCGCGTCCGGGATGACGCTCGTGCCGTCGCGCCACAGCGGTGACCGGCCGTAGATGCCCGCCATCGGGGTGTCCGCCGGTTCGGCGTCCGGCATGAGCTGCGCGCGTAGCGCCGAACCGACGCCGTCGGCGCCCACCACGACGGTCGCCGCGGCGGCGCTGCCGTCGGAGAACCGCAGCCGCAGCCCGGCCGGGCCGCCGCTGTCCACCGCGACGGCGGCCTTGCCGTGGTGGATGCGGCCGTCCAGCCCGGACTGGAGGATCGACCGCAGGGTCAGCCGGTCCACCTGACGGGTCTCGTGCGGATCGTCCTTGAAGGTGATCGTGAAGGCGTCGCGCAGCCGTCGGTCGGTGAAGCGCAGGTGTCCGCCGGGCTCGTCGCCGGTGGCCAGCGCCAGGCGGTACAGCGGGCGGGGCAGGCTCTCGCGCAACGCTGCCAGCCCGTACCGGTCGAGGATGATCCGGTAGCCCTGCCGCCGGACGAAGGGGCCGGGATCCCGCTCGTAGACGTGCACGTCGACGCCGGCACGCGTCAGGTACTGGGCGAGGCAGAGGCCGGAGAGGCCGGCACCGGCGATCGCCACGGAGAAGTCGGTCGATGCGCTCATCCAATTACCTTAATCATTAAGATGATTTGGGCAAGGGTCGCTGTGAACAGTCACCTTGGACGGATACTCAAGTTGGTTGTATATTCGGCGGCATGGGATCGACTTCGCGTCCCGCGCTACGGGAACCGTCGTACTTCGTCCTCGCCGCCCTGCTCGGCGGGCCGCTCCACGGTTACGCCGTGATCAAGCGGGTGACCGAGCTGTCCGACGGGCGGGTGACCCTCGCCGCCGGATCGCTGTACTCGGTGATCGACCGGCTGCTCGGCGAGGGCCTCGTCACCGCCGACGGTGAGGAGATCGTCAACGGGCGTGCCCGTCGCTACTACCGGCTCACCGACGAGGGCTGTCGCGTACTCACCGAAGAGGCCGACCGGCTCGCCCAGGCCGCGCGGGTGGTCATGGACCGCCTGCCACGCCGGGTCACATCGCAGGCAAGTGCCCGTCCACCTTCCACCGTGAGGATCAGACCAGCATGAGTTCCGATGTCCTGGAGAAGCGTTACCGCATGCTGCTGCGGGCCTACCCGGCCGGCTACCGCCGCGAACGCGCCGACGAACTGCTCGACACGTTGATCGGCGACGAACCCACCACCCGTCGCTGGCCCAGCGTCCGGGAGGCGGCCTCGCTCGTCCGGGGCGGCCTGAGGGTGTACGGCGGCAGCACCGCGGCCCGGCCCACCGCCGTGCTGTTCTGGCAGGGCATCCACCTCGGCGCCCTGGCGGCGCTGGCGCTGGGTGTGCTCATCGGCCTCGACGACATCATCGAGGCGTTCCAGTACGGCGGACTTTCGGACCCCCTGACCGTCCTGCGGAATCAGGGCGTCCACGAGGTCGTTCTGACTGCCGCGCTGGTGGCGCTCGTCGCGGGCCGTACCCGTACCGCCGCCCTCCTCGCGGTGGCCGCGGCGGTGGTGCCGACCGTGATCTCCCCGTACCTGTTCCTCAACGGCCTGCCGCAGTGGTGGGCGCCGGTCGTCGCCGCGCCCCTGATCGTGCTGGGCCTGCGACGTCCGGCGGACGTGCCGCCGGCGCCCCGGGCCAACGCCGTCCTGGTCACCGCCGGCGTCCTCGCCCTGCACCTGATCCCCGCGGGCGGCCTCCGCATGGTCGACGCGGGCCCGCGGATCGCCGCCGCCGCCGCGGTGATCGCCGGGGTGGCCGCCTTCCTGTGGGTGGCGACGGCCGACCAGCGGCTGCTGATCGCAGTCGTCCCCACCCTCCTGCTGGGCACGCTGCACCAGCTGGACAACGCCGGGCTGACGGGGGAACTGCTGCGCCGCCCGGACGCCCTGCCGTCGCTGGTCGTCGCGGTCCTCATGGCTGTCGTCGCGATCGTGTCGACGCGGCAGCGGCAGCGCACCCGCGCCTGACGGCGGGCGGGCGGTCCGGTCACGGCCGGACCGCCGTCAACTCGGTTGCCCGCCGCTGCCTGGCCTGGCAGCCTGGCCGCCCCGGTATGACGAGAGGCGGCCATGACGCGGACCTTCCTGCGAACGGATGACCTGCACGGGCTGGTGTCTGATCAGTTCGGCTCCGACCGGCGGCTCGCCGCCCTGGACCGACTGACCGGCGGCACCAAGAAGGGCGTCTACCGGCTTCGGCTCGACGACCGGACAACCGTGATGCTGTACGTGTGGTCCGCGGGCGAGAACTACTGGCCGCCGTCACCGACCGTCCCGGACGACCCGTTCACGGATGCTTCGGGCGCCGATCTCTTCGCCGCCGGCCACGCGGCGCTCACCGCAGCGGGTGTGCGTGTCCCGCGTCTGATGATGATGGACCGGGACGGCCGTCACCTCGACGCTGACATCGCGCTTGTCGAGGACGCCGGCGCGCTCCGGCTCGAGGCGTTGCTGGAAGACGATCCGGCCACCGCCGCCACGCCGCTGTCCGCGCTCGGTGACGCCCTGCGTCGCATGCACACGACGTACGGCCCGCACCACGGCAAGCTCACGGCCGCCGCCCGAGGTGAGGCACCCCCGACGCGGCGCACGGAGGACGTGATCGTCGACCGCGCGCTCGGCCACCTCGACGCGGCAGCGGCCCGCGACGTCCGGCTGGCCGATGCCCATCACCGGATCACCGCCCACGTGCACCACCTCAGGAGCGCGGTCACCCCGCGCGAGGAGTACGGGCTGGTGCACGGTGAACTCGGCCCGGACCACGTCCTCGTCACCCCGGCTGGTGAGGCCGTCATGATCGATTTCGAAGGGCTGACCTACTTCGACGTCGAATGGGACCACGCCTGGCTGCAGATGCGCTTCGGCGACGCCTACTCGGCGCTGCGTCCGGTCGATCTCGACCCCCACCGGCTGGAGCTCTACCGATACGCGCAGACGTTGTCGCTGATCGAAGGGCCGTTGCGGATCGCGGACACCGACTTTCCGGATCGGAAGTGGATGCTGGACCTGGCCGAGTGGCACATCACCAGGGCGCTCGGTAGAGCCCGGTGACCTCGAGGCGGTCGCCGGCCAACCGGTCCGACGCCGCGACGTCGGAGGACCGCTTGACACGTCGAAGACGCCGTCGAGTGGCGCGTGGCCCCTCGACGCGGGCGAGATCCGCGCCGTCGTTCACCGTAGATAAGTTAACAGTGATCCCCGCGGGCCGGTATCGGGCAGATGACCGGCTGTGCGGGTCAGCGGGGATGGCTAGGTTCGCCCAGTGCCCAACATGACTACTGCGGCGTCCGCAGGCACCTGGACGCTCGGCGACCTGACTGTCAACCGGATCGGATTCGGCGCGATGCGGCTGACCCGCAACGGGCGTGCGGCGAGCGACCGTGAACGCGTCATCGGCGTGCTGCGCCGGGCGGTCGAGCTCGGGGTCAACCACATCGACACGGCGGCGTTCTACTTCTCGCCACTGCGGTCGGCCAACGAGCTGATCAACACGGCGCTCGCGCCGTACGCCGACGACCTGGTCATCACCACGAAGGTCGGGCCGGGCCGCGACCCCTCCGGAGAGTGGCTGCCGCTGGCCCGGCCCGACCAGCTGCGCGGACAGGTCGAGGAGAACCTGCGCCAGCTGGGCCGCGACCACCTGGACGTCGTCAACCTGCGCCAGCACGGGCTGGAGTCGGTCGCGGAGCACTTCGGCGCGCTGGCCGACCTGCGGGACGCCGGCCTCATCCGGCATCTGGGCCTGTCGAACATCCGCCCGCAGCACCTCGCGCAGGCACAGGCGATCGCCCCGGTGGTCTGCGTGCAGAACCCGTACGGCGTCGACACCCGGCGAGCGCACGACCAGCTCGTGCGCACCTGCGGGGAGCAGGGAATCGCCTTCGTGCCGTTCTTCGCGATCGCCGGCGACGGACGTGAGGCCGGTGGCGTGGCCACCAACGAGGCGGTGGCGGCCGTCGCCCGGGCCCACGGGGCGACGCCGGCGCAGGTGCGGATCGCGTGGACCCTCAGCCGCGGGCCGCACATGCTGGCCATCCCCGGCACGGGCAACCCCGACCATCTGGTCGAGAACCTGGCCGCCGGGGCGCTGCGCCTGTCCCCCGAGGAACTGGCCGCCCTCGACTAGCCGCCCTGCCACGGGTCCTCGATGCTCGACGGAAGGTCGCACCCCCTTTGCGGGCGGCGATGAGGTCCCTCTCCACCCGCAGCTCGTGGTTCGGAGACTCGTCCCCGAGCGTGGCCGGCGAGCCAGCCGCGGGCGAGACGCCTCCCGGGGGGTTCGGGGCCGTCAGCGCTTGGCGACGGTGAGCAGCACCGCGGAGTCTTCGAGCGCCTCCAACGTGTGGCGGCGGTCCGGCACGATCAGCAGATCGCCGGGTGCGCCGTCCCAGGACGTCTCGCCCGCGCCGAGCCGGACCCGGCCGTGCAGGACGTGGACAGTGGCCTCGCCCGGGTTCTCGTGCTCGCCGAGCATCTGGCCGGCGGTCAGCGCGATCATCGTCTGGCGGAGCTTGTGTTCGTGTCCGCCGTAGACGGTGGAGCTGCTGCGGCCGCTGGAGGAGGCGTGCGCGAGTTTCAGCTGCTCGCGGGCCAGTGCGGTCAGGGATGACTTCTGCATGGGGTGTCCCGTCCTCTCGTCCTACCGGTCTTCCCGAGCCGGCCGGCTCGGATCGACTCTGGCATATCGGAGAGGCCCGCCGGCCTCGCCCCGGCCGGACCCCGTGATCAGCCCGATCCGGCTGGAACCGTGGTGGTCACCGCTCACCCCATGGTGGCCTTCGGGGCGCCCTTGCCCGGATCGATCCGGGTCGGACCGGAGGCCGAGGGGCGGATGTCGAAGTCGAAGATCTCGGTGGGCAGGTAGACCGTCGCGCAGGAGTTGGGGATGTCCACCACACCGGAGAGCCGGCCCTCGATCGGTGCGGCACCGAGCAGCAGGTACGCCTGTTCCGGCTGGTAGCCGAAGCGGGTCAGGTAGTCGATGGCGTGCAGGCAGGCACGCTGGTAGGCGAGCTGCGAGTCGAGGTACCGCTGTTCGCCGTCGAGGGTGACGGAGATCCCGGAGAAGGCCAGCCACCGGGAAAACTGCGGCGGGGTGTCGCCCGGGATGAAGATCGCGTTCTCGGCGACGCCGTACGTCTGCATGCCGTTCTTGATCAGGTCCACGTGCAGGTCGACGAAGCCGCCCATCTCGATGGCGCCGCAGAAGGTGATCTCCCCGTCGCCCTGGGAGAAGTGCAGGTCGCCGAGGGACAGATTGGCTCCCGGCACGTACACCGGGTAGAAGACCCGGCTGCCGACGGTGAAGTTCTTGATGTCCTGGTTCCCGCCGTTCTCCCGGGGCGGAGCGGTCCGTGCCGCCTCCGCGGCCACCCGGTCGAAGTCGGCGCCGGTGAGGCTGCCGAGGATCGCGTCCTGCGGCTCGGGGGGCAGGGCCAGGGGCGGCACCCGGTCGGGCGCGGTGGCGATCAGCGCGCCCTCCCGCTGGTTCCAGTTGGCCAGCAGCGACGCGGACGGGGCGGTGCCCATCAGCCCCGGGTGGGAGATCCCGGTGAACGAGACCCCGGGGATGTGCCGGGAGGTGGCCTTGCGGCCGGTGAAGTCCCAGACCGCCTTGTAGGCGTCGGGGAACTGTTCGGTGAGGAAGCCGCCGCCGTTGCCGGTGGGGAAGATGCCCGTGTAGCCCCAGCCCTGGCCGGCCAGCGGACCGGACTCCTGCGGGATCGGGCCCATGTCGAGGATGTCCACCATCAGCAGGTCGCCCGGCTCGGCGCCCTCGACGGCGAACGGGCCGCTGAGAGCGTGGACCCGGGTCAGCGGAGCGTCCCGGATGTCGTCGGCGGAGTCGTCGTTGTGGATCGCGCCGTCGAACCACTCGCGGCAGTGGACGCGGAACGACTGTCCGGGCCGTACCGTCGCCACGGGCGGGATGTCGGGATGCCAGCGGTTGTGCCCGACCTTCTCCTGGTCGGTGAACCTCTTGGCGGAGTCGAGGGGGAACAGCAGGTCAGGCACGGCGTTGAGCCCTTCTCGTGGTCACCATCGGGGCAGGCGGGCGTGGGCCGGGTTCGTCGAGCGGCGTACCGGGCGACCACCGGGTACCCGCCCGACCACCTCCGGCTGTTCCGCGCTGCGTTCGGTCCGGTCCATGGCCTCGCGCAGCGCCGCCGGCACGCGGCCCAGCCGAGGTGCGGAGAACACCCGTGTCGCCTGGCCCCCGCACCGGGGGCAGTTCGTCGACGGGCCGGCGGCGCCGACCGGCAGCGCGACGTCGAAGTTGCCGTCCTGCCGGCAGCGGTACTCGAAGGTGGCCATCGCCGTTTCCCGTCCCGGCCTCTCGTGCGTGCGGTGGCCGTTCCGCGGCGGCCCACCCCGTATTCCCGATTGTGGGCGACCGGCAGCAAAAGCGGCGCAAAACGACGAATGAGACGGAACTTGCGTCCTCGCGGCAGGCCGGCCGAGCCGCCGTACCGGACCGAGGCGTGAGATAGGTTGGCGATCATCGATGGGTTGACCCCATCGTCGACGTATGGCAGCCGTCTCCTCGTCCTCGCTGTTCCGCCGCCTGCGGCCGGGTCCGGTGACCGCCGTCGCGCTGTCCACGGCGGTGCTCGCCACCGCGCTGAGCGCCGCGCCGGCCGGCGCCGGCACCGCGTACCCTCAGGTCGCGCCGGCGCCCGGCGGCGCCGCGGTGTCCGTCGCGGAGCCGACCGCGACCGCGCCGCCGCTCACGTCGACGCCCACCACGCCCAGCACCACGCCGTTCCCGCCGAGCGCGCCCACGAACCTGACCGCCACCGAGGTACGGACCACGTCGGTCACCCTCACCTGGGCGGCCGCCAGGCCCGGCTGCTGCCCCGTCGCCGGGTACGACATCACGTACTACCAGGCGTTCGACGACGTGGTCTACGGCGTCAGCCTCGGCAACGTCACCACCACCACGATCACCGGCTACATCCAGCCGGGCCGGCAGTACTCGTTCCGGGTCTCCGCCCGGGACTCGGACAACCGCCGTTCGCCCTCCACCGACGCGCTGACGGTGGTCACCCCGGTGACGGACACCGGCCCGGACACCACCCCGCCGAGCGCCCCGCGGAACCTGACCGTCGGCGAGGTGACCGCCTCCACCGCCACGCTGTCCTGGTCGCCGTCGACCGACGACGTCGGCGTACTCGGGTACGACGTCTACCGGTTCGACGGCTGGTTCACCTCGACGCGCGTCGCCACCGTGCCGGGCACCACGTACACGGCGTCGCTGCCCCCGTCGACGCCGCTGCGCAACCTGTACTACGTACGGGCCCGGGACGCGGCCGGCAACGTCTCGATCGCCTCCGACACGGTCACGCTGCCCACGACGTCCACGCCGCCGCCCCCGCCGCCCTCGACCTGCCGGGTGACCTACCGGAACCAGTCCGAGTGGCCCGGCGGTTTCGTGGCGGCGGTGACAATCCAGAACAGCGGGACGACGCCGGTGGACGGCTGGGTCGTCACCTTCAGTTTCCCCGGGGACCAGCACGTCACCACCGCCTGGAACGCCACCGTCGGCCAGACCGGCGCCGTCGTGACCGCCCGCAACGCCGACTGGAACCGCGTCATCGCGGCGAACGGCTCCGCGACCTTCGGCTTCCAGGGGCGCTGGAGCGCGAGCGACGCGCCGCCGACCGGCTTCTCGCTCAACGGCGCCCCCTGCACTGTCGGCTGAGAGGAAGTCCCGTGAGCGCACTCCACCGCCGCCGCACCCTGGCCGGGGCCGTCACGGCCGTCGTCCTCGCCGTCACCACCACATTCGGGGGTACGCCGGCGCCCGTCGCCGCCGCGAACACGCTCGTCATGCGGGGCGCGGACGTCTCCTCGTTGCAGCGCAGCCTGGACCTGGGCGCGAAGTACTACGACGCAGGCGGGGTGGCCCGCGACCCGCTGGACATCCTCCGGTCCGTCGGCGCCAACTACGTCCGGCTGCGCGTCTGGAACAACCCGGCCAGCGGCTACAACAACAAGAGCAAGGTGCTGGCCCAGGCACGCGTCGCGAAGGCCAAGGGCCTCAAGGTGCTGATCGACTTCCACTACTCCGACACCTGGGCCGACCCCGGCAAGCAGTACAAGCCGGCCGCCTGGGCCGGGCACAGCCTCAGCCGGCTGCGCGACGACGTGTACGCGTTCACGTACGACGTCTGCGCCGCCCTGCGGGGGCAGGGCACCCTGCCGGACAGCGTGCAGATCGGTAACGAGATCAACGTCGGGATGCTGTGGAACGAGGGGAAGGTCGTCAACAACGACTTCGCCCCGCTGGCCGGCCTGCTGAAGCAGGGCTACAACGCGGTGAAGGCGTGCGGCGGCGGAATCCCCGTGATGATCCACACCGCGAACGCCGACAGCAACGCCAACGCCCGGTGGTTCTACGACGGCATCCGCGCCCAGGGCGTGCAGTGGGACATGACGGCCCTGTCGTACTACTGCATGTGGCACGGAAGCCTGGCGAACCTCTACAACAACATCGTCGACCTGCGGAACCGCTACGGGAAGCCGGTGGTGATCGTGGAGACCGCGTACCCCTTCACCCGGGACGACGCCGACGGCCAGCCGAACGTCATCGGCGACGCCACCTGCGACGGCATCAGCGCGACGTGGGCCGGGCAGGCCCAGCAGTTCGACTGGGTCCAGAACACCGCCCGCAACGCCGGCGCGATCGGGGTCTTCTACTGGGAACCCACCTGGTACGCCGTCAGCGGCAACGGCTGGGATCCGGCGAACATCAACGGCACCGGGAACGGGTGGGACAACATGGCCCTCTTCGACTGGTTCGGGCGGGTGAACCCGGGGGTGCGCTGGACGCCCTGACGGATCGGCCGGCGCACCCCCCGGCTCAGCGCTTGAGCAGCCGGCGGATCGAGTGGCGGCGGCCCCACGCGATGAACACGAACAGCGCGAACAGCACCACGGGCGTGAGCACCAGAGCGCCGCCGTGCAGGATGAACGCCTGGGTGACGGCGGCGCCGACCATGAGCAGCGCGAGCCCGACGGCGGCCGGCCCGGCGAGCCGCGGCACGAGCAGCCCGATACCACCGGCCAGCTCCAGCAGGCCGACGAGATAGCGGAACCAGGGCGCGGCGCCCATGTCCTCGAACGTCTGGACCGCGTTCGCCTCGCCGAACAGCTTGGGACCGGCGGAAGCGACGATGAGGAAGACCCCGAGGACGCCCTGCAGCGCCCACAGCGTCCGGTGCAACCCGCGCGCGACGGGTGGGGGAGTGGTGTCGACGACGGTCATGGTTCTCGTCCCTCCTGGCGGTCGGCTGCGCACTCGCATCCGACATCGATCGGACGCATCAGCTCTGACCGGCGGAGGCGGCCGAACTCATCGCGAGGTCTGGCCGGCTCCGCTGATCGAGGAGGGAGGCGTGTGGTTCTCGGATGCGAGGCGTCGCTGCAGGCGGTCGGATTGAGCGACCGATCCGCCGCCTACGCCGAGGCCCCGCCGAGCTGCTTGATAGAAGCGGTCCCGACTCGCGTTCGCCTGCTGGACCAGTTCCAGTAACGGCTCGGAGTTCTCGCCGACGCCACGGGCTCGGTGTTCGAGTTTCCAGACCGCCTCTCGCCAGTCCTGTGCGGCGACGACGGTGGAGGCGTCCCCGAGCAGCAGAAGGCTCTCCCAGACGAGGGTGTGCCTGATGTCGGCCTCGGCGAGCCGGGGGAGGGCTTCTGCTCTGTCCAGTCCCGAGCGGTACTTGTCCCCGGCCGCGGCAGCCAGCACCTTCAGCGATATCGCCTGGATCTCCTTCAGTACCTGGGCGAACTCGCTGTATGCCTCCAGTCGTCGTTCGTCCCACCGCACTGCCTGGCCGCGCTTGAACTGGCTTCTGGCGGACAGGAAGGTCACCAGACCTGTGCCCAGGGCACCGACAACGACGCCGAGCAACGCCGGCAACTGTGAGACGAACGCGTCCATCGGCGCAAGAGTGCCATTCGGCGGCAACCGGTCGAGCCGGGCCTCCTTCTTCGATCTTCAGGCCGGCGGTTGTCCGCGCCGCTACGCGGTCCGGCTATCCCCAGGCGCGTTCGAGGGCCAGAGCCAGCCGCCTCGTCCACTGCTCCTCGGTTCCCTCGATCCCGGGGTACTCGTCGACGAAGTTGTCCCAGTCGATGCTCCACGTCAGCACGTCCTCGGCGCTGAAGCCGTCCGCCTCGGCGCCCAGCTCCGGCCGCATCAGACGGCGGACGAGATCCCGGTCCACGCTCGTGGTCTCGGCCAGCAGGACCGCGTCGTACAGGTCCTTGCCCTGCGCGTACGCGTCGGTGGCCAGCCACAGCAGCTTCCAGGCGAGCGCCAGCGCGGCGGGCGCGGCGAGCACCTCAGCGGCGACACCGGGGAGCGTCACCGTCTCCGGCGGGAGCGGCAGCTCCTCGCCGAAGACGACATCGATCTGTACGTGGCCGTCCGGCGCTCCGGCGATGCCGAACGGGACGACGAGGCGGCGGCCGTCGGCCCGCTCGTACGTCCAGATGGCCGCCTCGCTGATCCGGTCCGGTCGCAGGCCGGCGTCCGGCACGCTGCGGACGGCGGCCTTGACGGCGTCGAGCAGCGTACGGGCCTCGTCGCTGCCGCTGGTGACCGTGTGCGGGACGACCACGAAGTCCAGGTCGCCGGGCTCACGTGCGGCGGCGCCGACCTGGACCGGCATCAGCGCACTGCCCCGCAGCACCAGGTGACGGCCGACGGGGGCCGCCGCGATCGCCGCCAGCACGCCGGTGAGCGCGGTACGCCGGGCGGCGCTCCACCGCCGGCCGGTCTCGGGCACGAGGAAGTCCGGCTCACCGGCACGGTACGCGTTCGGGTAGTGCTTCAGAGCGGGATCGAACGCGGCGCGCTGGCGGACGGGAGCGTCGGCGGGCAGCGGCTGGTAGGTCGGCGGGAAACCCCGGGACCGTGCGGGCGCGGACCGCATGGCGTTCTCGTGCCTCGTCACCCAGTCGTTCGGCCGCGGCTCCTCCCGGCTCCCGGGCGGGTCCAGCCAGCCGAGGTCGCGGACCGGTCCGCTGTCGAACACCACGTACTCCTGCTCCACCGCGGCGATCTCGAAGCCGGCGGCGGACACGGCCGCGACGAGGGCCTCCAGGCGCTGCCCGGCCGTGGCGAGCCCGACCCGGTAGCAGCGCTGGGTGACGAACCGCTCCTGCACACCGTCGGCGCGTACCCGACGGGCGTTGCGGGACAGCCGTGCCCCGTGCGGCTCGACCAGGCCGGTGAGCGCCAGTGTCCGCGCCACCGTCGGTCCGGCCAGCAGCAGTTTGATGTGATGCTCGAAGTAGCGGGCGGCCGGCTCCGCCGCGGCCTCCTCGTCCGACTGCGGCACGCCGGCAGCCCATGGTGCCACTTCGATCTTCGTGCGGCACACGTGGATCCCGGACGCCTCCACCTCGCCCTGCAGGCGCTCCGCCGCGGCCTGCTGCTCGGCGTGCGTGCCCCGCCCGGTCAGCGTGACCATCGGCTGGGAGGCGTGGGCACCCCGGTCGAGAACGATGTGGACGAACTTCAGCCCGTGCCGCGCAGCGAGGGCGGACAGCCGCTCCGCGTCGTAGGGCTGGGCCGTCACATGGATTTCGAAGTCCCCCGACACCTCAAGCACCGGCGAAGCCTACGACACGTCGTCCAGCCGGGGCTGCGGCTCTACGGCCGTACCGTCGGGCTGCGTGATGCCGGGCGCGAGGGCGCGCGTACCGCTGCGGCCGCCCGTCCGGCCGTACCATCTCCTGGTGAAAATCCGCCGTCGGCTGGTCGCCGTGTCACTCCTCCTGGCGGTTGAGGCGGCAGCGTTCGCGCTGCTCGTCACCGAGTCCCTGACGGATGCGATCGTCGCCGCCGGTCTCACCTGCCTGTCGTTGTGGCTGCACCTCGTCCTGCACGAGTGCGGGCACCTCGTCGTGGCGAAGCTGCTGGGTCTGCCGGTCGTCGCGGTCCGTGTCGCGCCCTTCAACGGCTGGCGCAACGAGGTGTCGGTCCGGCCCTCGCCGTCGACGGCGGCGTTACCGCTGCGGATGGTGCTGTTCTACCTCGGTGGCCCGCTGGCCAACCTGTCCGCCGCGACGGCACTCGTCGTCGCGGCGGGACACGCCAGCACGGCCCTGACGCGGTTGACGTTGTTCGGCGCCGCGTTCGTCGGGGCGCTGCTCGGCCTGACCAACCTCGTTCCGGGGCGTTCGACCCGCAGCGACGGCCAGAACCTGCTCCGCTGGCTCCGGGCTCCGGCAGCCGCCCGTGAAGCGCTGCGAGCGGGCTACTACCAGGAGGAGGTGGTCAGGGCACTGCGGGCGGTCGCTCGAGCGGGTGACGGCGTCCACCGGGTCGGGATTCAGGCGCGTGCCGGCAGCGATCCGCTCCTGGCCCTCGCCGCCTACCAGCAGAGACTGAGCACGGCACACACGCAGTCGGCGGAGCTGGTCGAGGAGGCCGAGCGGCTCGCCGCGCTGGCTCGCGCGGGCGGCACCGATCCCGCGGCGGCCGCGGCCATCGGGCAGATGCTGAGCGTCCAGTTCGGGTTGTGGTACCTGTACGCCGCGGTGGTGACCGGTTCGCCGGTGGAACACCGGGAGGTGCGGGAGATCTCGGAACTCGCCCGGATCGCCGCCCGGACGCAGCCGCACGTGTTCTCCGCCCGGATCGCGATGAGCCTGGCTCATCTGCTCAACCAGCGGCCCGAGGACGCGCGATCGCTGCTTCTCGACGTCCGCCCCGGTGCCGAGCCGCCCGACCTCTGCGCCGTCGCACTTCTTCTGCGGGCGGCCGCCGAGTCGTACCTCGGCAACCGTGCCGACGCGGATCACCTCCTCCGCGCGGCCCGCGGCGACTACCCGCAGCTGGCGCAGCTCGTGGCCGCGATCCGGGCAGCCGATCCGGCGCCGCCCCTGTTCGCGCCGGTGCCCGGCGCCTGACGGCGAGCCGGAGCGTTTTCTGCGGTGTTTCCGTTACGTCGACACACCGCTATTTACATTGATACTCGTCACGATAGTCGTTATCGCAATACCTTGTCCTGATCTGCGGGGTCGCCTACTCTGGGCGGCCTCGGAGTTCGACGGGGGAGCGACGGGATGCAATTGGACATTCGGCTTCTGGGCCCTGTCGAGCTCAGGGCGGGCGGCCGCCGCGTCGAGCCGGGCCCGGGAAAGCGGCGGGCCGTGCTCGCCGGGCTCGCGCTGGCGGCGAACCGGTCCGTGTCCTTGGACCGGCTGGCCGCCATGGTCTGGGCCGATGTTCCTCCGCCTTCGGCGACGGCCAACCTGCGTTCGCACGCGGCGGGCTTGCGCCGGGTGGTGGGCGATCGACTGGTGACGCGTCCGAACGCGTACGAGCTGCGGATGCAGCCCGACGAGCTGGATGTCACGGAGTTCCACCGCCTGGCGGAGAACGGCCGCACGGCGCTGGTCAGGGGGCGTGCGCTCGACGCCGTTCCGGCACTCGACGCCGCGCTCGCTCTGTGGCGCGGCTCGGCGGGCGAGGGCCTGCCGGCCGGCACCACGCTCGACAACCGCTGGGCGAGCCTGGAGGAGCAGCGGCTTCAGGTGTTCGAGGTGCTGACCGACGCCCGCCTCGCGGTCGGCCGGCACGCCGAGCTGCTACCCGGGCTGCGTGAGCATCTGGCCGCGCACCCGTTGCGGGAACGGGCGTGGGGGCAGCTGATGCTCGCGCTGTACCGCTGCGGTGAGGTGCCGGCGGCACTGGCCGCCTACCGGGACGCGCGCGCCCGGCTGGACCGGCACCTCGGCATCGAGCCGGGGGAGGAACTGGCCGCCCTGCACCGGGCGATCCTGGAGCGAGCGCCGGACGTCTCGTACACCCGGCCGCCGCCGGTGATCGCGGCACCGCCGCCGTCGCCCGCCGATCCGGCTCCCGTCGCCGAGACCGCCCGGACGGTGCCCCGGGAGCTGCCACCGGACCTGGTCACCTTCGCCGGGCGCACCAGGGAGGCGGGGGAGGTCAGTACGGCAGCGACGGGTCGCGTACCCGCGGTCGTGGTCGTCACGGGACCACCGGGGAGCGGCAAGACCGGGCTCGCCGTACGCGCCGCCCACGCCGTGGCCCGCGAGTTCCTCGACGGGCAGATCTTCGTCGACATCGCGTACCGGGCATCGGTCACCCCGGCGGAGTTGCTGGCCCGGGTGCTGCGCGCGCTCGGCGTCGCGCCGGGCGACATGCCCGACAGCGCCGACGAGCGTGCCGGGCGCCTGCGCTCGCTCACCGCCGGCCGCCGGCTGCTGCTGGTCCTCGACGGGGTCACCAGCGCGGCCCAGGTGCGGCCCCTCCTGCCCGCCGGTCCCGGCCCCGCCCTGATCGCCGTGGCCCGGCGCGCGCTGGGCAACCTCGACGGTGTACGGCGGGTCGCCCTGTCGCCGCTGGCCGAGCCCAGCGCCCGGGAACTGCTGGCCGCGCTCGCCGGTCCGGAACGGCTGGCTGCGGATCCGGGCGCGACAGCCGAGCTGATCGGCCTCTGTGCCGGGTCGGTGCTGGCGCTGCGGGTCGCCGGCTCGCGACTGGCGACGTGGCCGGGGATGTCGGTGGCCGCGCTGGTCGGCGAACTCACCGCGGGCGGGAGCAAACTGGATCTGCTGAGTTACGACGACCTGTCCGTACGGGCGAGCCTGGCCGCCGCCGTCGCGGTCGTCGCCTCGGAGGACGAGGTGGCCGGCCGGCTGTTCGAGCTTCTCGCCGCCCGCCCGGAGGCCCCGGCGGCGGTGGATCGTGCCGCGGCGGTACTCGGCGAGTCCACCGAACGGATCCGACGGGCCATGGAAGGCCTGGTCGACGCGCACCTGGTCGCCCGGGACGGTCCGGCCCGCTACCGGCTGCCCGCGCTGGTCCGGGACTACGCCGCCGAACTGTCGACGGCGCCGCCCGGGCCGCCGTCGCGGCTCGTCCGGGGGAACCCGTTCCTCACGTTGCTGTCCCGGTCCGGATGATCGATTCGCCGGCCGCTCGGATCGTGCGGCCGGCGTAGGCCACAAAGTATCTCGAATATAGATAGCCGTGACAGGCTCCGCTCGTCATCGACCAATCTCAGTGAGACGGGGCGGCATGTCAGGTCACAGACGTCATCGCTACTTCAGCCGATCCTTACGCACGACGGCGTTCGCCGTCGCGGTCCTCCTCCCGCTCAGCGTGATCAGCCAGCCGGCATCCGCCCAGGTCGTCACCGAGACGCAACTTCCGGCGTGCGCCGACCCGTCCGTGCCGGACGACGTCAACCATGCGTCCATCCGTCTCGAAGGACCGGCAGCCGGGTCGGAGGTCGCGGTCGACGCCAACGGCAGGATCGCCGTCGACGGCTACGTGCACAAGCAGGCCACGATGGTGGACGTCTCGATCGAGAAGACCACCTCGACCAGCTTCACCTACGGCCCGCCGCCGGAGGGCGTCACGGACTGGTCGGCCTCCTGGACCACCAGCATGCGCCCACCGCGACTCGGCCCGGTGAAGGTCTGCACCCGCGCCGAGCGCGAACCCGGCCGCTACGCCCGGATCCTGCGCGACATCACCGTCCTGGACCTGATCCCGCCGAGCAACGTTCCGAACCTGGCGGTCGGCACGATCACGGCGACCGGCGCGAAGGTGACCTGGGGCGCGGCGACCGACAACTACGGCCTCGCCGGCTACGAGGTCACCGTCGACGGTGGCACCCCGCACCGGACCACAGTCGGCACCCGCTCGTACTCGATCACCGGGCTCCAACCGTCGAGCAACCACACGGTCTCCGTGGTCGCCGTCGACCTGGCCGGCAACCGGTCGAAGACGCCCGCCACGACGTCGTTCACGACGGACGCCCTGCCGCCACCGCCCGACGTGGACGCCGGCCTGACCCTGGACCCGGACGAGGGCGGGGCCATGGCGAGCTGGCACCCGAATCCGGCCACCGAGGCGAGCTACCGCGCCTACCTCGACGGCGAGATCTACGACCACTTCGAGCGCGACCAGCTCTGCGAGGACGGCAACGGCAACGTCGCCAGCCCGTGCACGGCGGACAGCGTCATCAAGCTCCCGATCGAGCCGCTCGAGGAGTACACGCCGTACGCCTTCCGGGTGGAGGCGCTGAGCGCCGACGGCACGGTGGTGCGGGAACTGGCCGGCGACTTCACCACCATGATCCACGTGGACGAGCTGTCGCCGGCGGTCACGCAGGCCACCGCCAGCGAGGCGTCGCAATGCGCGGGCGCCGGTGGTGACATCTACATCGCGGCCAGCTCACGTACCAGTGTGCCGGTGCCCTCCGGCGCCACGCAGATCTTCCTCGGCTGTTACCGCGCGGCCGACACCAGCTGCCTCGACGCCGTCCTGCCACCGTCCGGCGAGAAGCTCGTCGACTGCGCGGACGACCTCACCCGCACGCTGTTCGCCATCGCCCCCTCCGGCCGCGGGCCGGTCATCTCGTCGATCGACGACACGCAGCCCAGGCCGCTGCTGCTGCAAGCGGCTGCGGTGCCGATCGCCTGGTGTCTGAGCAGCGGCGCCTGCGCGACGCTCATCGCTCCCGTCGCGGAGACGGCCGCGGCCGCAGCGGTCGCCCCGGCGGCCGCCGCCAGCATCTCGTGGTGGGTCGTCGGCCTCGGCGGCCTCGGCCTCGGGGCCGCGCTGGGCACGCTGCTCGCCATCCTCTTTCCCGGCACCATCGGCGTCAACGGGCTCATCGAATACCCGATCTCGCACGACGTCGACTTCGAGCAGTTCGACAACTGGGGCCTGGACGAGGGCGAGTGGTACAACAGCCTGAAGGTCTACGCCGAGGTCGTCAAGACGACGAAGCTGGTGGCGAACCAGCGCAACCTGCCCTTCGCCTGGGACTCCACCGAGGACGCGCGCCTCAAGCGGATCATCGACCAGGCCTGTACGGCGCAGCGCGGCACCCAGGGCAAGGCCGGATGCGACGACGACATCATCGTCTACGTACCCGGGGCCAAGAACTACAAGGGCGCCGACATGACCGAGACCGGCAAGCACATCGTGGCCGCCATGGGCGACGGCGGATACCCGCAGCCGCCGACCCGGGCGGTGTGGTTCTACCCGGCGCGAAGCGTCGGCGGGCAGGCGGCGCGCGCCAAGGGCCACAGCCGCGGCTGGTTCGGCACCGCGGCGTTCAAGCCGAACGCCTGCGACGTACGGGTTCCCGGGCAGACCTGCGACGAGTTCCCGTTCTGGTCGACCGACCAGGCCGTCGACCTGACCGGCCAGGTCGCCAGCCTGAAGCTGGTGTCGACCGCCGAGTCGCTCCCGCAGGCCAACGACATCAACGCGTTCTACGGCAAGTGCAAGGTGAGCGACAAGACCAAGTTCGTCGTGCTGCCGGTGAAGCCGTGGGTCGAGGCAGGTGGCCCGAGCTTCGCCTTCAAGCTCAGTGGCGGCGGGGCTAGCCTGTGCATGACGCCCGTGGCACCGTGAGCCGAGGAGCCTCCTGATGCTCGACGACATGCGCGTACTACGCGAAGCGGTGCGGGAGTACCGCGTCGCGGCGACTGCTGCCGGCCTCGACTGGCCCGACGCGGGCGAGTCGTCGGCCGGGGCTCCGCCGGACCGGGTACGCCGGATCTTCGACGTGGACCACGTCGCGGACCAGCTGGCCTGGTTGCAGTCGCAGCGCTGGCCGGACGCGCGGTTGCTCCCGAACGGCGGGTGGCGGATGCCGTGGCCGGACGGTGGGGACGCGCTCGACTACCTGGGGTTGTCGATCGGGACGCCGTTCCCCTGGCGGCAGCAGCTACCGCTGTTCCACTTCGACTTCCTGCTCTACACGTTCGTCCTCGCGGGTGAGCACGAGGGGGAGATCTGGCGCTACCCGGTCGGGGAGGACGCCTGGGAGTCGGTCCGTGCCGCCCCCAGCCTGGCCGCGCTCTTCGACCAGTGGACCAGGGGAATCGCGGCCGGTGTGGTCCGCTACGGCGAGGCGGACAAGTGGCTCCTGGTCGAGGACGTGGAAGGGGTGCCCGGTCTCGACCCGCTGGCCTTCCCGGTGACGCCGGTGGCGGAGACGCTGCTGCACGCGCGGCAGCGGGAGTGCGGAGCGAGCCCGGTGGCCGACGACGAGGGTTTCGAGCACCAGGAACGGCTGCTCGACGCCATCGACGCGGCGAAGGCCAGGCTCGCCGGATGAGCCGGTCTGCGGCGGGTGGGCCTCGGCCCGCCCGCCGCAGGCGGCGGTCAGTCCTCGAAGCCGGCCGGGTGGGCGTCTCCGACCGCGTTCAGCAGCACACCCTGCTCCAGCAGCGCCTTGCAGGCACAGAGGACCATGGTGAACCCGCCCATCGAGTCGATCGCCTTGCTCACGGCCTGGTCGGCGTTGCCGGCGAAGCCGGTCTCGGTGACCCGGACCAGCGTGGTGTCGTCCTCGCCCGGCAGGAACCGCCACTCGACCTGGGTGGGGGACTCCGGATCCCACTCGACCAGGATGCGGCGGTTCTCCTCCACGTCCTTGACGGCCACGACAGTGGAGACGCCGTACATCCCCCACTCCCAGGTGACAGTGGCGCCGGGTTCCAGCCGGCCGCTGCTCCCGGTGAACCAGAACCTCGTGGTCACCGCCGGATCGGCGAACGCCTGGAAGACCTCGGCGGCGGGCCGGCGGATGAGCATCTGCGCGGTGATGGCAGGGGGTCGGGTCAGACGGTCACTGTCCACGAGGGTCACTATATGGCCCGGAGGCACCACGCCGGGCCACGAGCGGATCGTCGAGGAGGACCGGAATTCGCTTGAGTGGCGCCGTCACGTGCGTCAGAGTCGTTCCATGATCTTCAACCGGAAGGGCGGCGACGCCCCGGCGCGATGAGCGCCCACGCGCGGCGCGACGACGCCGCGAAGATCCCGCACGACCTGTGGCAGCAGGCCGTCGGGATCCGCCAGGAGTGGCTCGGCCACGCCCTGTCCACGCAACCGGCGGACCGGCCGGCCGCCGAGCGGTGCCTGACCGCCGTCTACGCGAGGGCGTCGCGGCCGAGGCCCCGCTTCGAATGGGTCGACTCGCCGGACAAGGCGATGGCCCTGGTCAGCGGCTGGCCCACCCTCGACCACCTCCACGAACGCGTCCGGGCGGCACGGCCGCCCCGGACGCCGCTGCCGGCGAGCGACATCGCCATGATCGTCTCCCAGCTTCGAGGCGCGCTGAGCGCGGGCGTCGTGCACACCGATCCCGAGCTGTCACCCGCGCGCACGGGCAAGGCCAAGGAGCCGTGGCCCGAGCTGGCGCCGTTGCGGGCGCTGGACAGCGGCGTACCGCTCGCCGTCGTGCTGCACCAGGGGGTACGGACGGCGCTGCACCGGAGCCTCGCGCACGGGTTCTACCTGCCGGTGCGTGCGGCGCTCGCGAGCGACGGCCCGGTGCCCGTGTGCTGGTACGGGCAGCAGGACGCGTCCTGGATCGCGTACTACGACGCGCTGCGCCGGCTCGGCCTCGCCCGGTACGGGCCGGACGAGGCCGGACACCTCGACACCTGGGCCGGCCTGGCCCGCTCCTGCGGCTGGTGGTGGCCGGGTGAGGAGGTCTGCGTCGTCGTGGACCGGCCACAGGCGATCCGGACCGAGCCGGTCCCCGGTACGCCGCACGACCGGATCCGGCTGCGACCCGGTGGTGTGCGTTATCGCGACGGCTGGCAACCGCCGCTGGGCGGCGCGGGCGCCGATCCGGGACGACGGGCGGGCGCAGGCCTTGATTGGATAGGCAACGGTAAATAGATTGGGCTCGGGCGCCGCCGAGGTCCGTACACCGGACCCCGGCGGCTGACCGGGCCGCCTTCGAGCCGGGCACATCGGTCGTACGCATCGACCACGTGGCGCATCGCCGCGCCGCACCCTCCCGCGCTGCGGCGTCCGTCCCGGACCTGCGTCGCTGCGCCCTGTCCCACGCCGAAGGACTTCCCATGACGATTCTCCGTGCCCGCCCCGCCCCGCTCGTGGCGGCCGTCGCCGCGCTGGCCGCCGTCACCGCGGCCGGTACGGCCCTGCTCACCGGCCCGGCCGCAGCCGCACAGGGCTGCCGGGTCGACTACACACCCAACCAGTGGCCCGGCGGGTTCACCGCGAACATCAGGGTGTCACCGGGCGACACAGCCGTCTCCGGCTGGACCGTCACCTGGACGTACGCCGGGGACGAGCGCGTCACGAACGGCTGGAACGCCACAGTGAGCCAGTCCGGGTCGACGGTGACCGCGCGCAACATGTCGTACAACGGCGGCATCCCGGCCGGCGGCTCGACCGAGTTCGGCGTGCAGGGCACGTACGGCACCGCGGGCGGCGCGCCGACCGGGTTCAGCCTGAACGGCGTACCGTGCAACGGCACCGGCCCGACCACGCCGCCCCCCACTACGACGGTGCCGACCACCGCTGTGCCGACCACCGCTCCGCCGACCACGGCCCCGCCCACAACCGCACCGCCCACGACGGCCCCGCCGACCACCCCACCTCCCACGACGCCGCCGCCGACCACCCCGCCGCCGAGCGGGTGCGCGGGGGCGGTGCTCTGCGACGGCTTCGAGAACCAGCCCGGTTCGACGCCGTCGGGCGACTGGAGCGTGGTGAGCCCTGACTGTTCCGGCGCCGGCACGGCCACGATCGACACGACCACCACGCACAGCGGCAGCCGCGCGGTCCGGATCAACGGCGCCGCCGGATACTGCAACCACGTGTTCGTCCGGACCACGAAGAACCTCAGCAACCTGGGCAGCGTCCGGTACGCCCGGATCTGGGTCCGGCACACCACGGCCCAGCCCACCGACCACACCACGATGATCACCATGTCCGATGCCGCCGACGGCAACCGGGACCTGCGGCTGGGCGGACAGAACGGCGCGCTCCAGTGGAACCGCGCCTCCGACGACGCCACGCTGCCCGAGCAGAGCCCGGCCGGGGTGGCGCAGAGCGTGCCGCTGCCCACCAACCGCTGGGCCTGCCTGGAGTTCATGGTGGACGGCTCCGCCGGTCAGCTGCGTACCTGGCTGGACGGCGTCGCCGTGACCGGGCTGACCGCCGACGGCGTACCGACGCACGACATCGACGGCCAGTGGTACAACCGCACCTGGCGACCGCAGCTCACCGACCTGAAGCTGGGCTGGGAGAGCTACGGCGGCGGCGCCGACACCCTCTGGTACGACGACGTGGCGATGGGATCCACCCGCATCGGCTGCTGACCCCTGGCGAGCGGAACGTCACGGGTGCCGAACGCGATCGCAGGCACCCGTGGCGTTCCACCGAGGGCGGGCGGTCAGTGCTCGACGGTCATCCGCTGGGTGCCGATCACGGAGAGCAGCCGTAGCGCCTCCTCCGACGGGGAGCCGGGCGTGGCGGTGTAGATGACCACCTGCTGGTCGCGGTCGGTGATGTCGAGGACGTCGCAGTTGACGGTGACCGGCCCGACCAGCGGGTGCCGGAACGTCTTGCACAGCGTCCGCGCGCCGCCCACCTCGTGGGAGGCCCACAACCGGGCGAACTCCTCGCTCCCGGCGAGCAGCTCCGCGATCAGCGCGGTCATCTCCGGGTCGTCCGGGTAGCGGGCCGCTGCGGCACGCAGCCGCCCGACCGAGAGGCGGGCGAACTCGCCGACGTCCGACACGTCGTACAACCCCGCGCCGTGCAGGTGCGGGCCGAGGAACGCCCGGCGGACCAGGTTGCGGTCCCGCCGGGAAACTGCGGAGAAGTCCTCCATGAGCGCCGCCGCGAGGTCGTTCCAGGCGATCACCTCGAACGCCGCCGAGGTCACGAACGCCGCCGCCTGCGGCAGCCGGTGCAGCAGGTCCAGCACGCTCTGCCGTACCTCCCGGGGTGGCCCGGGCGGCGGTCCCGGCGGCTCCCCGGCCAGGTGGTGGAGGTGGTCGCGTTCGGCGTCGGACAGCCGCAGCGCGCGGGCCAGCCCGGCCAGCACCTCCCGCGACGGACGCGGACCCCGGCCCTGCTCCAGCCGGGTGTAGTACTCGGTCGAGATGAACGCCAGCCGCGCCGCCTCCTCGCGGCGCAACCCCGGCGTGCGGCGGCGCCGTCCGGCGGGCAGGCCCACGTCGGCCGGGGTGATCCGCTCCCGCCGACTGCGCAGGAACACTGCCAGCTCCTGTCGGTCCACGACCCCAGTGTGCCCCCGGGCGGCGGCGCGTAACCAGGTACCGCCGGTGCCTGGATGGGCTCCACGACCGGCCGCAGGCTTGCCGCATGGACACCACACGAACCGACACGACCGTCCACCCGACCGCCGGCCTGCTGGCCGGCAAGGTCGCCTTCATCACCGGCGCCGGGCGCGGCATCGGCGCCGCGGCGGCCCGGCTGTTCGCCGCCGAGGGCGCCCGGGTGCTGCTCGCCGCCCGTACCGAGGACCAGTTGAAGGCGGTGACCGAGCAGGTGCGGGCCGCGGGCGGCACCGCCGGGTACGTGGTCTGCGACCTGGCCGACGCGGCAAGCGTGCGCGCCGCCGTCGACCGCACGGTCGAGGTGTACGGGCGCCTCGACGTCGCCTTCAACAACGGCGCGACGATCGTGCCGCCCGGACCGATGGACCGGGTGCGCGAAGACGACTTCGACCACGTCTACACCGTCAACCTGAAGGGACCGTGGCTCGCCATGGTCGCCGAGGTCGCCGCGATCCGGGCCACCGCCGGCACCGGCGCGATCGTGAACAACTCCAGCGTCGGCAGCCTGATGGGCAACCCCGCACTGCCCGCGTACGGGGCGATGAAGCGCGCGGTCAACAGCCTCACCGAGTCCGCGGCGGTCACCTACGGGCCGGAGGGCATCCGCGTCAACGCGATCGCCCCGGGCAGCACGCTCACCGAGATGATGCGGTCCTGGGACGCGGAGTCGCCCGGGATCATCGACCGTCTCGCGGCCGCCACGCCGCTGCGCCGGTCCGCCGAGCCCGACGAGATCGCCCAGGCCGCCGCGTGGCTGCTCAGCGACCGCGCCTCCTTCGTGACCGGTACGGTGCTGCGGGTCGACGGCGGCGCACGGGCCTGACCCGGCTCAGACGGTGGCGCCCTGGACCGGCCGGGGCTCCGCCGTGCCGGCCGTCACGGGGGAGGGCCGGAAGCCCTTGACGACCAGGTAGACACCGAGCGAGAACTCCCACACCGCGATGGGGAGCGCGGCGGCCGCCGCCACCGGGGACAGCCGGTCCCAGGCGCCGAACAGGGTGCCGAGGTCGGAGGCGACGAGCAGCGGCGCGCCGGCGAGCCCGAGCACCGGCAGGATGCGCGGCACGAGGCGTGACTGGTACAGCAGCGTCCCGAGCAGCAGCGCGTTCACGGCGGGCAGGAAACCCTGGCTGAGCAGGAAGACCGAGTCGTAGAACGCGACGAGCGTCCGGCCGGTGACGAGCGCGTCCGGCCCGGCGCCGGAGTCCCGCAGCGCGACGAGCGTCAGGATGCTCGCGACGCCGACGAGGATGCCGGCGGCTTCGAGCACCCGGGCGCCGGCGAAGCCCAGTGTCCGGGCCGGACCCTGGCGCGTGAGCACCGGGTACAGCGCGACGGCGGTGCCGATGCAGGCGAGGGCGACGATCATCTCCAGGACGCCGCCGAGGACGACCGGGGCCTGCGATGTGGTGCCGAGGACGTAGTCCGGCTCGCGGATCGGGGCGTACAGGCCGACGGTGGGGATCGAGACGAAGGTGAGCAGATAGGCGCCGCCGGCGACCAGCGAGATCTTCCGCAGTGGATCCATCGGGCCTCCTCCGACGCCGCCCGGCCGATGGTGGTGGTGCCCTCACTCTGCTGTGGACCCGCGCGGCGGCGCATCGGCCGCTCGGACAGTCACCTCGCGCGATGCGCACGGGCCACCGGTGCGGCACACCGGTGACCCGTACGCGTCAGCGGCTCATCGCGTACGCCACCACGAGCGCGACGAGCGTCAGCGCGGCCAGCACCGCCGCCGCGATCTTCGCCGTACTGTAGGGACGCTCGCCGATCACCTCGCCGGTCCGCGCGTTCACCAGCACCTGGTACGACCGGCCCGCGTGCAGGTACGCGGCGATCCACACCGGCAGCAGGACCAGCTTGTACGACACGTCGGAGTACACGGTGTCCACGGCGGACACCCGTTGCTCGTCACCGCCGATGTCCGACCGGCAGTCCCGCTCGATGATTGGCGCCATCCGCGCCTTCGCCTCGGTCAGGCCCGCCTCGGGCTCGGTGTCGTACCGCAGGGCCTGGTATCCGGCCAGGTAGTCACCGTGGTACGCGGTCACCTCGGCCAGCGGCCACGGCGCCAGCTTGTCCAGCTGCCCGGTGGGCAGTTGGGTGGTGGCCGGCACCAGCACGTCGTCGAAGTCCCGGCGGACCGTTCCGGCGGCCGGATGCCACCGGGTGTGCCGCACCTGCCGGGTCCGCGTCTCCTGCTTGCCGTCGACGGTCACCGTGTACGTCTCGGTGACGTAGTAGTGCTCGCCCCGCTGACCCCGGTAGTCCGACACGGTCCGCGCGTCGAACGTCCAGTGCGGCAGGTACGTGCCCTTCAGCGTCTCCGCCTCGCTGATCTTCTTCAGGCTCCCGGGCGCGAACCAGCGGCTGCGGCACCACTGGCCCAGGGCTGTCCGCACGCCGTTGCGGTCGACGGCGAACGGCAGCACCGCCTCCGGCGCGATCAGCTCACCCGCCCCGCCGTCGGCCACCAGCGGGGTGGCGCAGAACTGGCAGCGCTGCGCCAGCGCGTCGCTCTCCGTCCGGGCGCCGCAGCCAGGGCAGACGAACGTGTGCGCGGCGACGCTCGCCACCGGCTTGCGGGGCAGCGACGCCAGTTCCGCGTACGCGTGCTCGCGCACCTCCCGGCCGGCGCCGGCGATCTCCTGCCGGTGCCCGCAGTACGGGCAGCTCAACGCGGTCGTGCCCGGCGCGAACTCCAGCCGGGCGCCGCACCCCCCGCACCGGTAGGAGGGCGGCGAGACAGCCGTGTCGCTCATTGCGGCGGCAGCGGCGGCGGGACGCTGGCGAGCACCGATGCCAGCTCGGGCACCTGCCCGGCCGGCTGCCACTGCGCCATCCCGGTACGCCAGACGAGCGTGTCCGCGCCGAGCGCGCCCGCATTCGCCTGCTCGGCCAGCGCGCCGAGGTCGTACGGGCCCTGCCGCTGGCCGCCGACGCCGACGTACCACTGGGCCTGGCCCGGCAGCGGCGGCGGCTCGGCGGCGGCCGGCTGCGCGGGAGCCGGCACCGGCTGCGTGGCCCCGCCACCGCCCATGGACCGGGCCATCTGCTGGCCCATCGCCATGCCCAGGCCCAGGCCGATGCCCGCGCCCGCCTCACCACCCGGGTTGTTCGCCGCGGCCTCCATCGCGTTGGCGGCCTGGAAGCGGGTGTACCGGTCCAGGTCGCCGACCGCGCCCATGCTGGTCCGCTTGTCCAGCGCCTGCTCGACCTCCGGCGGCACCGACACGTTCTCGATGACGAACTTGGGGATCGCGATACCGACCTCGGCCAGTTCCTCGGTCAGCACGGCGGCCAGACGCCGGCCGATCGCGTCCTGGTGCGCCGCGAGGTCCAGCAGCGGCACGCCGGCCGTGGCGAGAGCGCCGCCCAGGCGTCCCACCATGAGCTGCCGCAGGTACTCCTGCACCTCCTCGGTGCGGAACTGCGGGTCGGTGCCGACCAGTTCCCGCAGCAGCCGCGACGCGTCCACCACGCGCGCCGCGAAGGCACCGAACGCCCGCACCCGGACCACGCCGAACTCGGCGTCACGCAGGATGACCGGGTTCTGGGTGCCCCACTTCATGTCGGTGAACTGCCGGGTGTTGACGAAGTACACCTCGGCCTTGAACGGCGAGTTGAAGCCGTACTTCCAGCCCTTCAGGGTGGACAGGAGCGGCAGGTTACGGGTCTCCAGCGTGTACGTCCCGGGTTCGAAGACGTCGGCGATCTTCCCCTCGTTGACGAACACCGCCGTCTGGGACTCCCGGACGACCAGTTTGGCGCCCATCTTGATCTCGTTCTGATACCGGGGGAATCGCCAGACCATCGTGTCGCGGCTGTCGTCCAGCCACTCGATGATGTCGATGAGTTCGCCCCGGAGCTTGTCCATCAGCCCCATCGCAACCCTTTCCTCGGCGCCGGTCTCCGGCGTCGCGGCGACCATAGCAACCGCCCGCCACCTGCGAAAAGAGAGCTTTTCGCAGGTGATCGGCGGTCACCGATCGAGGTCGCTCAGCCGGTCTCGCCGGCCATCGATTCGCCTGTGGCCGTACGCTGCTCCGGAATCCGGGACACCCGGCCGGGGGTGTCGACGACGTGCTCGGTCTCCTGCACCAGATAGTGCGGGCGGCGTTTTGTCTCGTAGTAGATGCGGCCGATGTACTCGCCGATCACCCCGAGGATCATCATCTGGATGCCGCCGAGCCCGATCACGCTGACGATGATCGTGGTGTAGCCGGGCACGTCGATGCCCTTTTCCACGGCGTCCGCGACCACCCAGGCCATGTAGCCCACCGCGATGAGCGTGAGGAACAGGCCACCGTAGATGGCCAGGCGCAGCGGCCGGTTGTTGAACGACAGCAGGCCGTCGAACGCGTAGTTGAACAGCTTGCCGAACGTCCAGCGGCTGCGCCCGGCCTGCCGGGTCTCGTTGCGGTGCGCCACCACCGCGGTGCGGAATCCGATCCACGAGAACAGGCCCTTGGAGAAACGGTTGTACTCCGGCATCGCCAGGATCGCGTTCACCGCGAGCCGGGACAGCAGCCGGAAGTCGCCGGCGCCGTCGAGCAGGCGGACGTCTATCCACCAGTTGACCAGCCGGTAGAACGAGCGCGACGCGACCATCCGGATGAACCGGTCACCACGCCGGTCCCGGCGGGCGATCACCTGGTCGAACCCCTGGCGGTAGAGCATCACCATCTCGGGCAGCAGCCGCGGCGGGTGTTGCAGGTCGGCGTCCATGATGACGACCGCGTCGCCGGTGGCCCGTCGCAGGCCGGCGAGCATGGCCGCCTCCTTGCCGAAGTTGCGGCTCAGCGACGTGTAGCAGACGGCCGGATCGGCCGCGGCGAGCCGGCGCAGAGCCGCCAGCGTGCCGTCCTCGCTGCCGTCGTCGACGTAGACCACCTCGACGTCCACGTCGGACAGCTCGGCGAGCGCGGCGCTGAGCATCTCGTGCAGCCGCTCCACCGACGCTTCCTCGTTGAAGCAGGGCACCACCACCGACAACCGCACGGTGCTCACCCCGCCCGGCCGGGGTGCGCGCACCCGGCGCCCGCGCCGTCAGAGGCGGTAGACAAGCGTGCCATCGACATCCTCCCGGGTGATGCCCAGCCCGTCGACCGGCCGGTTCTCGATGCCCTCCCACGGCGTCCCCGCCGCGCGGCTCGGCACCGCGACGACCGACCGCACGCCGATCCCGCGCAGGTAGGCCACGCTGCCCGCGTCGGGGAACGTCGCCACGGCGACCCGCGTCTGGGCCTGGGTGACCGGTTCGAAACCGCCGAGCCCGTTGGTGATCCGGGGGAACCCGTCGGTGGACCACAGCATGTAGTTGAGGTCGCCCACCCCACCGGCGGGCAGCACCAGCATCGGCTCCGGCGCGGTCCGCATCGCCGCCGGTGGCGTCGGCACGGCCGGGTGCGGCGTGCGGTTGACGCCCTCCAGCGTGACCAGGGCGAGCGGCACCAGCAGGACCAGCGCCGCCACGGCCCGGGAGGCGCGCGCGGCCGCGGGCCGGCGCCACGACTCGGCCAGCGCGGTCACCAGCCCGGCCGCCAGCACGGCGAGCAGCAGGCTGGTCCAGTGCATCATCCGGCCCGGCGTGCGCAACGCGTCCCAGCCCGGCAGGAGCGTGGACAACGTCAGGTAGCCGGGGTCGCCGTCCCCGCCGAGCGTGGCGCCCAGGCCCAGCAGCACGGTGCCGGCCACGCCGAGCCCCAGCGCGACGCGGTGCCGCACCGGGAACGCCGAGACGAACAGCCCCGCCGCGGCCAGCCCGATCAGCGTCATGCCCGGTAGCAGCGCCATCTCCGGCGGCCAGGTCAGCTGCTCCCGGGCGGCGGCGTGCCGTTCCCCCCACAGCCACGAGTCGCCGGGCGCGGTGACGAACCCGATCAGCGGAGGGGAGAACATCTTGGTCCAGTCCAGCGACCGGACGGCCTGCGGGTTGAGGTCGACCACGCGTAGGTAGACCAGCCCGAGCAGCAGCGTCACGGTGCCGAACACGGCGCCGCCGGCCAGGTCGGCGACGAGCAAGCGCCGCCCGAACGGGGGCCGCTCCCGCTTGCGCCACCAGGACCAGCCGTAGCAGCCGGCCGCCACCAGCACGGCGGCCAGCAGGAAGTAGACGAGCGGCAGCCCGATGCCGAAGCCGAGCGTGACCTGCCAGGCCGCGACGAGCCACCCGGCCACCGCCCAGCCGGGCTTGCGGCGTTCCGGCCGGTAGCCGTGGCGCAGCGACCAGCCGTGACCGCGCGCCAGCATCGCCAGCGCCAGCGCGATCCCGCCGCTGGACAGGATGTTCAGGTGGCCGGAGTGCGCCAGCCGCCACGGCGCGTACGCCCACGCGATCCCGGCGACCGCACCGCCCCAGCGGTTCGCGCCGAGCTGCCGGGCCAGCGCGTACGCCCCGAGGAACGCCAGCGCGTGCAGCAGCACGTAGAGCACGTTGTAGCGGATCACGGCGGCCTCGAAGCCGGAGCCGAGCATCCCGAACGGGGCGTACCCGAGCAGGGTGTCGCTGTAGGCGTACGTGTAGCGCTCCGGATAGAACGTGTTCGAGTTCCAGAGGTTGGCCGGGTCGTTGAGCAGCGCGTGCCCGGACCAGGCGACCTGCCACGCCTGCAATGTCGGGTCACCGAGGTCGCCGGGGATCGTGGTCGCCGGGTGCCGCATCGTCGGCCAGGTCAGCACCACCGCCAGCAGCAGGCTGCCCAGGATCGCCAGCGTCCACTCCGGGTTCGGCCGCCACCGGCGTCTGCCGTCCGCAGGCCGTTCGTCGGAGGGGCGGTCGTCCGAGGGCCGGTCGGCGGGAGGCTGCTCGGGACCGGTGTCCTCAGCGGTCGGCGGGGCGACGGCGGGCCGGATCTTCATGGGATAGATGCTTCACGATGCTGCTGGTCCTGTCGATCCGCTGTCCGAAATATGGTTGAAACTTCCGGCCGGAGTACCGGAAGGGCCGGCTACGCGAACCGGTCGGCGAGCGTCGTCAGCTTGCTGACGTACGCCGGCCAGTCGTAGCCGCCGGGGATGTTCCTGTTGTCCCGCCCCAGCCCGATCGCCGCGTCGTGCTGCTCGCGCATGATGTCGGCGTGACCGGCGTGCCGGGCCAGGTCGACGCAGACGTGCACGATGATCTGGTGCAGCGTCACGTCCTGCCGGCCGGGCCCCCACCACGGCACCCGCCCCGGCGCGTCCAGCGGCAGCGCTTCGATCGTCTGGTCCGCGAACGCCCCCACGCGGCGGTACAGGTCGATCAGCCCGTCCTTGGTCTCGTCCTCCCGGGCGTACCAGTCCGCCTGCGGGTCCGCGTCGACCGCGTCGTCCGGGACCAGCTCCCCGGGTGTGGGGAACTCGCGGCCGAACGTGGTCCCGAAGTAGCCGGCCTCGACGTTGAGGCAGTGCTTGAGCAGGCCCAGGAAGTTGTTGCCGGTCGCGGTGCGGGGAAGCCGGGCATCGCGTTCGCTCAGCCCGTCGAGCTTCCAGATCAGGTCCTCCCGGATCCCGCGCAGGTATGCGTGCAACGCGGGCTTCGGGTCCTTCGGTGCGGTCATGCCCGACACTCTGCCGTACGGGTCGGACATCGTGGGGGCGGCGTTCAGCCGGTCTGGCTGCTGTCCTTGTGCGCGCCCCACCCGTGCCAGCGCTCGATCTCGATCCACGCGCTGACCCGGGTGCGGTCCCGACGGGGGTACGGCCGCCCGGTGTAGTGCTGCGAGATGCGGTCGATGTCCGCCAGTCCCTCGTCGTCGCGCAGTTCCGCCACGCGCCCGATGAGGCTGACGTGGGTGTACCAGCCCTGCTCGTCCAGCACGGTCAGGGAGACCCGGGGATCGTTGCGCAGGTGCGCCAGCCGGCGGCGGCCCTCGTCCATGTTCACCAGGACGCGGCCGTCCTCCCAGAGGTACCAGGTGGCCGCGGACACCGGCTGGCCGTCGTCGCGCAGCGTGGCGATGACGGCCGGGTTCGGCTTGCGCAGCATGGCGACGGCGGGCTCGGGCAGCGGCGGCTTCGACATGGCTCTCACTGTACGTACCCGCCGGACCCGCCGCTGGTCATGGCGGCGGGCGCCGCCCGGACGGGCTCCCCGGCGGCGTCCGCCGGGGAGCCCGTCTCGTGCCGGTCAGGCGCGTACGCTCCACTGCTGGTTGGAGCCGCCGTGGCAGTCCCAGAGATTGATCCTGGTCCCGTTGGCGGTGCCGTAGCCGGCCGCGTCCAGGCAGCGCCCGGACTGGACCCCGCTGATCGTGCCGTCGGCGTTGAGGTTCCACTGCTGGTTGGGCTGGCCGTTGCAGTCCCAGACGATCACGCTGGTGCCGTTGGCGGTGCCCCGCCCGCTGGCGTCCAGGCACTTGTTGCCCAGCACCTGCAGTTGCTTGGCCGAGGTGTAGGTCCAGCGCTGCATGGTGCCGCCCCAGCAGTCGTACAGCTGCACCGCGGTGCCGTTCGTGGTGCTGCCGTTCGGCACGTCCAGGCACCGGCCCGAGCCGGCGCCGACGAGCTGCACGTTCTGGTACGTGCCCCCGCTGTTACCGGGCGTGCCGATGCTGCCGGACACCGACTGCAGCGCGCGGTACCAGACCGCGGCCATCTTGTCGTAGCCGGTGGCGGTCGGGTGGATTCCGTCGATCAGGTCGGCGGTGGTCAGCGCCGAGTACTGGTCGACCAGGTGGACGCGCTTGCCCGCGTTGACCTTCGACTGCACGATGCCGGGGAGCGCGGCGTTGAACGTGCGCACCGCCGCCGCCTGACCGGAGTTGGCGAGCGGGATGATCTGCGCGACGAACACGTCCGCGTTCGGGGCCGTGCCGGTGATGCGGTCGATGAGCGTGGAGAGCCGGTTCGGCGCGGTCGAGACGTTGTAGTTCTGCAGGATGTCGTTGGTGCCGATGTGCAGCAGCACGGTGCGCGGCTGGTAGGCGTTCAGCCAGCCGGTGATGTTGGCGTCGATCTGGTCGATGCGCCAGCCGGGGTGGCCCTCGTGGTCGTGGTCGCCGAGGTTGCCCGGCCCGTTGAACTGGGAGCCGACCAGGTCGACCCGGTAGCCGCCGCCGGCCAGCCGCTGCCACAGGCCGATCCGGTAGCCGCCCGGCACCTGGGTGCCCTCGGTGATCGAGTCACCGAGCGGCATCACCCGGGTGCCGCCGTTGGACTCGGCGCCCGCCGGGCCGGCGGGCGTGAGCACGCCGGCGGCCAGCAGCGCCAGCGCGGCGCCCGCGGTGAGCCATCTCCTCACTCCGGTACGCATGAACGCTCCTCTCACGGGCTGGTGCAGGTCAGGGACGGGGTGGACGGCGAGCCGTCGGCGACGAAGCCGAACGTGGTCGAGCCGGACGCGGGGACGGAACCGTTGTACGCCGCGTTGCGGACCGTGGCCGTGGAGCCGCTGGTGCTCAGCGTGCCGCTCCAGACCTGGCTGATGCTCTGGCCACCGGCGAGGTTCCACCGCACGGACCAGCCGTTGAGCGCCGCGGCGCCCGCCGTGACGGTGACCTCGGCCTGGAAGCCGCCGGACCAGGAGTTGGTGGTGCGGTAGGTGGCGGTGCAGGCGCCGCCGGTCGGCGGCGGCGTGGTGGACGGCGGGGGAGAGGAGGGCGGAGGGGTCGTCGGGGGGACCGGCGTCGGGGTGCCGCTGAGGCCGGAGGTGAACCACCAGTGGTCGATGTTGAACAGCGAGCCGCTGCCGCCGGTGAACCGCAGGTAGAGGTCGTGGGTGCCGGTGGCGCCGCTGACCGGGCAGCTCGTGTTGGTCCAGGTCTGCCAGTCGCCGGTGGGGGTCACTCGGCAGGTGCCCACCAGCGGGCCGGTCACGCCGTCCAGGCGCAACTCGATGGACCCTCCGCTGCCGGCCGAGGCCACCATGGCGGTGAACGTGGTCGCGCCGGTGCCGAAGGCCACGCCCTTGACCTTGATGTAGTCCCCGTTGTCGATGTAACCGACGTTTCTCCCGCCGAGGGAGGACGCCTCGGTCTCGACCCCCTGCCCCCAGGCCATCGTCTCGGCCTCCTGCCGGGAGTACGGGTTCACGGTGCCGACCTGCGGGGCGCCGGTGGTGGTCATGTTGATCGTGGGGATCGAGCCGTCCGCGCCGTAGGAGAACTTCTCCACCGCCACCGACCTGGTGAAACCGCCGCCGCCGGGCAGCGCGCCGTTGTGGTAGAAGAAGTACGAGTTGCCCTTGAAGTCGATGATCCCGGGGTGGTTGGTGAAGCTGCTGCCCTGGGTCGGCATGATCGTCCCGCGGTACGTCCACGGGCCCAGCGGCCCGGGCGCGGTCGAGTAGGCGACGAACTCGGAACAGCATCTGGCCGCGAACGCCATGTAGTAGAGGCCGTTGCGCTTGTACACCCACGGCCCCTCCTCGTAGAGGGTGGGCCGGTTCGCGTCTCCGGTCCGCGCTCCGAAGCCCGCCGTGGTCAGCGGGATCTGGGTGGGGCTGCCCGAGTACGAGATCATGTCCGCGTTCAGCTTCACGTACCACAGGCGGGGATTGCCCCAGTACAGGTACGCCTGGCCGTCGTCGTCGATGAACACGGTCGGGTCGATCTCACCGTTGCTCACCAGCGGGCGCCCGATGGCGTCCCGGAACGGCCCGGTGGGGCTGTCCGCCACCGCCACGCCGATGCCCATCTGGCCGGTCGCCCGCACGACCATCGGCACGTACCAGTAGAACTTGCCGTTGCGGTGGACCGCCTGGCCGGCCCACGCGTCCTGCTTGGCCCAGCTGAACGTGGCGAGGCTGAGCGGCGACCCGTGGTCGGTCCAGTTGACCATGTCGTCGGACGAGAAGACCCGCCACTCCTTCATGGTGAACCAGGTCGAGTTGTCCTCGTCGTGGCCGGTGTAGAGGTAGACCCGGCCGTTGTAGACCAGCGGCGCCGGGTCGGCCGTGTAGATCGTCTGCACGATCGGGTTGTCCGCCCGGGCGGCGGTCGGGGTCAGCCCTCCGGCGATGGCCGGGGCCAGCCCCAGCAGGGCGAGCATGGTCACGGCCAGCGCGAGCCATCGTCTGGTCCGGCGGTCGGTTCTCCATAGCGTTGAGGTCACAGGTCGTCTCCCCGGTAGGCCGCGCCGCGGCGGGTGGGTACGGTCGGCGAAGGTCGGGCCGTCACGCCCGGCTCCACTTCTGGCTGCCTCCGCCGGTGCAGGCGGACAGGACGATCGGGGTGCCGTTTCCGGTACCGCCGCCGTTCGGGCTCAGGCACAGTCCGGACTGGACGCCGGTGATCGTGCCGTCGGTGTTGACGTTCCACTGCTGGTTGGTGCCGCCGTTGCAGTCCCAGATGATGACCCGGGTGCCGGACGAGGTGCCCTGGCCCTCGGCGTCGAGGCACTTGTTGCCGTACACCTGGAGCTGCCGGCCGGAGGTCGCCGTCCACTGCTGGTTCGCGCCGCCGTTGCACTCCCACAACGTCACCTGCGTGCCGTTGGTCTGGGACTGGTTCGGCACGTCCAGGCAGCGGCTCGAGTTGGGGTTGAGCCACGCGCCGCTCGTACCGCCGGGGTTGCCGCCCGGGCCGGCGACGACCGACAGGTTGTCGAACTGGGCGGTCTCGCCCTGGCTGGTGCCGAAGCCGACCTGGCCGGTGCCGAACGTGGAGTCGGTGACGGTGCCGACCGTCGTGCCGTCGATGCTCGCGGTGATGGTGGTGCCGGAGAAGCCCAGCGCGAGGCTGTGCCAGCGGTTGGTGCCCAGCGCCGCGACGTTCCCGCTGCGCAGCGTGGCGAGCTGCCCGGCGGTGTTGTTGCGCAGGACGGACCACGCGCCGGCGTCGGTGACCCGCAGGAAGTACCCGTTGTATCGGCCGATCGGGTCGAGGTTCGTGGTGCCGACGCGGCCCTGGATCTGGGCGTAGCCGGACTGTTCGAGCAGGACGTCGGCGGAGACGGTGTAGTTGCCCCAGCTCAGGTTGCCGCCGTAGGTGGCCGGGTCGGCGAGGGTCTTCCAGGTGATCGGCGCCTGCGCGGACATCTGGCGCAGGCACATGCCGGCCCGGCCGCCGCCGCAGCCGACGGTCTCGAACGCGCCCTGCATGTCCTGGAGGTACTTCGGGAACCGCCCGCTGGCGTAGCTGTCGAAGTCGTCGCGGTACGGCAGGCCGAGCGAGCCCTGCGCCGGGCTGGTCGCGGTGCCCTTGCCCTGCCCGGTGGTGGTGGTGACGGTGTAGAGGTGGCCGGGCTGGACGGTGAGCGAGAACGAACCGCCCGACGGGGTGATGTCCGCGCCCCGGACGAAGAAGTCGTTGGGGTTCGTCGAGTTCAGGTTCGTGGACCAGACGTGCACCTGGCCGGTGGACAGCCCGCCGGTGACGTTCACGGTGAGCTGCTGGGCCGCTGTCGCGTCCATGGTCTCGATGACCGTGCTGTAGTCGCCGGTGGTGGGCGAGCGCAGCGACACGTAGCTGCCGTTGTTGCGGTTGCCGCCCAGGTAGCCCGAGGACGAGTCCAGGTAGCGCCAGCCGGGTGCGGTGAACTGCGTGGTGTGCGCGAGCGCCCAGGTGTTCTTGCCGACCGAGTACCAGCCGGACCAGGGCTGGTTGGCCAGGATCAGCCCGACCGTGGACCAGGGCAGGTTCGGGGTGATGGCGGCGATCAGGTCCCAGTTGAGGTACGCGACCATCCGGCCGTCGATGTAGCCGCGGTTGATGCCGCGGGCCAGCGGCTTGGCGCCGTCGTTGTAGTCCTGGGAGCCGCCCTCGCTGTTCCACAGCGTCTTGCCGGTGGAGGTGGCGGTGGAGGAGACGGTGCAGGTGGTCTGCGCGCTGAGGTATCCGCACGGGTAGTGGCCGCTGAGCACGTCGATGCTGTTGCGCAGCGTGGTGTTGCTGGCGACAGCGTTCGCCGGGCCCCAGCTGCCCGGGTAGTCGTCCCCGTAGATGATCTTCACACCGCTGTAACCGTTGGCGTTCAACGCCTGGCGCAGGCTGATGGTCCAGTTGGCGTCGGTCCGCTTCTCGTTCTGGGCGGCGGTGATGTAGTCCATGGTCAGGTTGTGCTGCCGCGCGCAGCCCAGCCAGTCCACGAAGTAGTTGATCATGTCTTGGGACATGAAGTTGCCGTTGCCGATCCACCCGGGAGCGCCCCAGGGCAGTGCCGCCAGCTTGATGGCGGGGTTGCGGGCCTTGGCCTGCTCCATGATCCACCACTGGTAGCCGCGGTTGCAGTTCAGGTCGCCCCGGACGTGCTCGTGGCTCGGTTCCGAGCCGCTGGTGGAGTTGGTGTCGCCGCCCATCTCGACCTTGAGGATCTGCAGTGCGGCGCCGTAACCGGGCTTGAACAGGTAGTCCAGGATCTGCCCGCGCTGCGGCTCCGGATAGTCGATCAGCAGCCGGCTGTTGCCGCCGCCGCCGCTGACCGCGCCCACCCCGTCGAACGTCTGGCCACCGGAGGCGCCGTTGACGGTGATCGAGGTGGCGGCCTGTGCGGGGCTCGTGGCGAGCGTCAGGCCGCCGCCGGTGGCGGCCAAGGCGAGAGCGAGGGCGGGTGTGACGAGACGCGACGGCCTGGATCGGGCGGACCGGGGACGGGGGATCACCATGACGGCTCCTCGGGTACGCGCGGGCACCCGACCGTCCGGACGGCGCCTCGCGAGTTGTGGGTGGCCGTCGGTGTAAACGCTAACAGGAGCAATCCAGCGGCCCTATGGTGCTGGTGGTGGTGGCCTGCGGAGCCGTAGATGTTAGCGCAAACATCGACCAGTGTTAATTAGAGCACATCCCGCCGCCCGGCGGGACATCGGTTGTTCCGGCCGGTGCCGGGCCGGGGCGGCGGCATGCCACCCACGGCCCGGCTCCCCGTGCGGGGATCGGCCCTCCGGCAGGGGTCAGGGACTGGTGCAGCTGACACCGCTGGGCGCGGTGGCCCCGTTCCCGGTGGCGGTGAACCCGAAGGTCGTCGAGCCGTTCGCGCCGACCGTGCCGTTGTAGTCGGCGTTGCGGACCGACACCGAGCCGGTGGTGCCCGTGTTGACGCCGTTCCAGAGGCTGCTGATCGCCTGGCCCGAGGCCAGGGTCAGGCGTACGGTCCAGCCGTTGAGCGTGGTCGCGCCGTTGTTGGCCACCGTGACCTCGGCCTGGAAGCCACCCGGCCAGGTGTTCACGGTCCGGTAGGTCGCGGTGCACGCGCCCGGCTCACCGGTCGGCGGCGGGGTGGTCGGCGGCGGGGTCGTGGGCGGCGGGGTCGTGGGCGGCGCAGTCGTCGGCGGCGCGGTGGTCGGCGGCGGCGTGGTGGACGCGAACTGGCTGAAGAACCGCCAGATCTCCCCCGACGTCCAGGTCCGGGAGTCGTTCGGGCTGGACGACCCGTCGACCGGGCTGGGGGTGTGGTCGCCGTCGAACGCGGCCCACTGCACCGGGTACCCCTCGCGGCAGCCGGAGTACGTGGTGGTGATGTGGGTGAGGCTGCCCCGGCTCGGCTCGCGCGGGCTCTGCGCGGTGCAGCCGTTGTTGCGGACGAACGTGTCGCGCAGCGACCGGCCCATGGAGATGTTCAGCACGCTGTCGTACGTGCCGTGGATGCCGAAGTAGGCGACCGGCTGGGTGCCGCCGTTGCAGCCGCTGAGGTTGGCGCCGGAGATGACGGTGACCGCGCGGACGACCGTGGGCCGGGCGCAGGCCACCGCGTAGCTCATCGCCCCGCCGTAGCTCCAGCCGAGCGCGAACCGCTGGCTGGTGTCGACGCAGAGGTCGTTCTCGACCTGCCGGGAGATGTCGTCGAACAGCGTCAGGTCGCGGCCGTTGGTGTTGGCCCAGCCGTTGTCGATGCCCTGCGGCGCGACGAAGATCGTGCTGTTGTTCGACAGCGGCAGCAGGCCGTAGTAGCCGGCCGAGGCGACGTTGTTCGCCGAGCCGTTCAGCCAGTGGAACCCGAAGATCAGCCGGTACGGGCGGTTGCGGTCGTACCCGTCCGGGATGCGCAGGATGTAGCTGCGGTTCTGGCCGCCGCTGGAGATGGTGCGCGTCCCGCTGGACAGCGTCGGTGCCTTGCCGCAGCCGGCGGTCGCCGCGAGCGTGCCGTTGGTCGACGCCTGCGCCGTCTCGCCGAGGCCGGCGCTGAGCGCGCCGCCGGCCGCCGCCGCGAGGAGCACGGCCGCGGCGGCGACGGATGAGAGGAGGGATGTTCGTTTCGCCATTGCTGGACTCCTTGCCCTGGGTGGCGGTGCAGGCCGGACCGTCCGTCGATGCCGACGTCGCCTGCGAAGAGGGCGCGGAGCCGCGCGTGCGGCCGGGGCCGAAGTCGTCCGTTGGCCGCCTGCGTCGGCGTGCATCGGCGGAGCGGCCCGGACTGGTCACCGACCGGCGGGGCGGCGAGGGAGGTGCCTCGGTCGCCTTGCCGATTGCGGGGGTGACGGGGAGCGTGCCCTTCGCTCCCGTGCCGGAACATAGCAGGTTATCGATAACATGTTCAACCGGCCGGGTCCGGAGGGGTGCCCGGTGGACCGCCGGGTGAGCGCTCACAGGAGCGCGCGGCACCGGCGTCGTCGCCTGCTCAGGCGTGGTCGGCCAGGGCCGGCAGGTCGCAGCCGGCGAGGGCGTCCGGCTGGGGTACGCGGGCGAGGTCGGCCTCGGCGAGCCCGAGCCGCCGGTACGCGGTGTGCAGCGCCGCGACCACGGCGCCCAGCGCGCCGGAGAGGTCGCCGAGTTCCGCGCCGTGCACTGTCGCCTCGGCCGCGGGCACGATCTCGTGCAGCCGGCCGCGCAGCCGGACCAGGTCGGGTGTGAGCGCGTGGGAGATGCCGCCGCCGAGGACGATCACCTCCGGTTCGTAGGCGACCACCGCCGCGGTGAGGATGACCAGCAGCGCCTGCTCGACGTACTGCTTGACCGGCGCCAGGCGCGGATCGGCAGAGCGGAACACGTCCGCCGCGTTGTCGAACGACAGGCCGAGCTCGCGGGCGCGGGCGAGGATGCCGGACCCGCTGATGATCCGTTCGAGCGGTGCGCCGAGCGGACCGGCGGGCAGGTGGCCGAACTCGCCGACCAGGCCGCTGCGGCCCCGGAACAGCCGGCGTTCGATGGCGACGCCGGCGCCGAGCCCCGCTCCGATGGTGAGCATCACCGCGGTCTGCGCGTCCCGGGCGGCGCCGAAGCGCAACTCCCCGAGCAGCGCGTAGTTGGAGTCGTTGTCCACCTCGACCGCGGTGCCCAGATGCTTCTCCAGCAGCCGCAGGAACAGCGGGTCCTCCACCTGGGGCAGGTTCGGGGCGTTGGAGACCGCGCGGTCGCCCTGCCGGACCGCGCCGGGCAGGCCCACCGCGACGCAGACGAGCCGCTCCCGGTCGGCGCCGACTGTCGCGACGATCAGGTCGGCCAGCCACTGGGCCAGCCGGGGGGCGTCGTAGTCGGCCGGCGTGGGCACGGTCCGCCCGGTCAGCGGCCGGGCGGCGAGGTCGGCGACGACCAGCCGGACGTTGGAGCCACCGACGTCGACCCCGCAGACCACGCCGCGTCCGGCGGCGATCGCCACCCGGGTCGCCCGTCGGCCCCGGGTGGTGGTCGGCGCGCCGTCGGTCTCGGTCAGCAGCCCCTCGTCGAGCAGTTGTTCCACGATGCGCGACACGGTGGCGGGGGAGAGGTCGGTCTCGTGGCCGATGGCCGTGCGGCTCACCGGACCGTGGGTCAGCACGTGGGCCAGCACTGTGGACCGGTTCGCCGCCCGGGGTGCTCGAGATTCCACGCCCACCTCCGCCGATTTTCTTTCCGACCGAATGTTAAAGCCGTGCCGCCTTCCCGGCAACCACCCAGGGCGTGTTGCTCGGCGCCGGCCCGCGACGGACATCGAGACCCGTCCTGCCGCGGCCTCGCTCGGGCGTGAAAGCCCAGGTCAGGGCCTATGGCGGCGGCTCGGAGCGAGTGGGAGGAATCTCTGACCTGCGCTCTTGACGGACTGTGATGACCGCGATAATACTTTCACCCTGAACGGAAATAGAGGTCGCTGGCCCCCAGGGACGGCGGCGGGTGCCCCCGCACGCGCCGTGCCGGTCGCATCGGACCCCCGTGTCAGTCCGGAATCACCGGTTCCAGACCCCGTTGCTGTGAAGGGAAGAGCAATGATTCTCAGCCGTAGACGTGGTGCCGCCCTCGGCGCGCTCTGCGCCCTGGCGCTCATGGTCGGCGCCTGCTCGAACGAGACCTCCGGGAGCGGCGGCGCGTCGAGCGGTCCGCGTACCGAACCCAGCCTGTCGTTCGTCGGCCCCGGCGGCGAGACGCCGACCGCCGCCGACCAGCTCTCGCTCACCCCCGAGGAGCGGCAGAAGGTCAAGGACGGCGAGTACTCCGCCGCCTTCGTCTGGCACGAGGGCTCCGCGCTGACCAAGGCCGTGGAGTCCGGTGTCCGCAAGGAGTTCGACCAGCTCGGCATCAAGGTGCTGGCGAGCACCAGCGCCGAGTTCGACGCGGCCCGGCAGGCCAACAACGTGCAGACCGTCCTGGCGCTCAAGCCCGACCTGATCGTCACCATCGCGGTCGACCCCACCGCGGCGGCAGCGGCCTTCCAGCCCGCCGTGGACGCCGGCGTCAAGCTCGTCGTGATGACCACCCCGCCGAAGGGCTACAAGTCCGGCGAGCAGATCGTCGGCATCGTCACCGCCGACCTGACCGCGTTCGGCAAGGCCAACGCGGAGATGCTCGGCAAGGCGCTCGGCGGCAAGGGCAAGGTCGGCTACGTCTACCACGACGCCGACTTCTGGTTCACCAACCAGCGGGACAAGGCGTTCAAGGACTGGCTGGGCTACCTCTACCCGGACATCGAGATCGTCGAGGAGGCCGGGTTCTCCGACCCGGCGCGTACCGAGGACATCGCCACCGCGATGCTGACCCGCCACGCCGACCTCAAGGGCGTCTACGTCGCCTGGGCCACCGCCGCCGAGGGCGTGCTCGCCGCGACCCGGCAGCAGGGCCGCACCGACGTCAAGATCGTCACGAACGACCTGGAGGCGAACCTCGCCGCCGACATGGTCAAGGGCGGCAACGTCGCCGGCGTCGTCGCCAACGGCTCGACCCGCCTCGGCGAGAACCTGGGCGTCGTGGCCGCGTACGGCCTGCTCGGCAAGAAGGCCCCGGAGCTGGTCGTCGGATCGCCGATGGCCGCCACCAAGGACAACATCGCCGACGCCTGGCGCGACGACTACGGCCAGGAGCCCCCGGCCGAGGTGCTCGGCAACTGACGCCGGGCCGCGAGGTCCGGGGCCTGGCCGAACGGGCCCCGGACCTCGCCGGACGCGGCCCGGCCCACCGCCGGGCCCGCGACCACCGCGAGACGAGAGGAAAAAGCACATGGGGTACGTCCAGACAGTCCTCGGGCCGGTGCCTCCCGAGTCGCTCGGCCGGGTGCTGAGCCACGAGCACCTCGGCGCGCTGGTGCCCGGGCCGTGGCTGTCCGGCGGCGCCGGGGACGACCGCGCCGACCTCGCCGCCGACGCGGTGAGCGGCCTGCCGGAGCTGGGCTTCGGCACGATCGTCGACCTGTCCCCGTACGAGGTGGTCGGTCACGACGTGACGCTGCTGCGTGAGGTGGCCCGGCGGACCGGCCTGAACGTGGTCGCCGGGTCGGCGATCTACCTGGAGCCGTACTCCCCGGGCTGGGCACTGACCGCGAGCGTCGACGAGATGCGCGAGCGCTTCGTCGCCGACGCCACGATCGGCGTCGGGGACACCGGGATCAAGGTCGGCATCTTCGGCGAGCAGGCCACCGGCCTCAACGAGATCACCCCGCACGAGGAGAAGTGCCTGCGTGCCGCCGCCCGCGCCCACGTCGCCACCGGCCTGGCGGTGAACACCCACACCACCCACGGCACGATGGCGCTGGAGCAGGTCGAGATCCTGCGCGAGGAGAAGGCCGACCTCTCCCGCGTCGTCATCGGCCACCTGGACATCAACCCCGACCCGGACTACCTGCGAGCCGTGCTGGCCACCGGCGTGAACATCGCCTTCGACACGCTCGGCAAGCAGTTCTGGGACTTCGTGCTCGCGCCGCCGCCGGAGAACCCGCTGGAGGGCGAGTTCGCCAAGCGCGCGTACCACCGGCCCGACCGGGCCCGGCTGGACATGCTCGCCGGGCTGGTCCGGGACGGGTACGCCGACCGGATCCTGCTCTCGATGGACCTGACCGGCGCCGAGGTGTACCTGAACCCGGGCACGCACGGCCGCCTCGGGTACTCGTACCTGGGCGCGGAGATCGTGCCGGCTCTCGCCCGGCTCGGTGTGCCGCCGGAGGCGATCGACCAGATGCTGGTGGCCAACCCGGCCCGGCTCCTGACGGTCGGCTGATGGCCGCGCATCCGCGCCCGTCCGGCTACGTCGCCGGCGTCGACCTCGGCGGCACCAAGCTGCGAGCCGCGCTGGCCGACCTCGACGGGCTCGTCGTGGACGAGCAGGTGCAGCCGACCGACCCCCGGGGCGGTACGGCGGTCGCCGCACAGATCGACGCGCTGCTGCGTGAGCTGGCCGTCCGGGCCGGCGTCGACTGGTCCGACGTACGGGCCAGCGCGATCGGCCTGCCCGGCGTACCCGACCCGGCGACCGGCGCCATCGAGCTGTCGCCGAACGTCTCCGACCTGGAGGCCCTCGACGTGCGGGCCGAGCTGACCCGCCGGCTGGGCCACCCGGTCGTGCTGGACAACGACGTCAACATGGCCGCCGCCGGGGAGCAGTGGCTGGGCAGCGGTCGTACCCACCGGCACTTCGTGTTCGTGGCGGTCGGCACCGGCGTCGGCATGGGCATCGTGCTCGACGGCGAGCTGGTCCGCGGCGCGCGCGGCGCGGCCGGGGAGATCTCCTACCTGCCGCTGGGCACCGACCCGTTCGACAGGGACAACCAGGTGAAGGGCGCGCTGGAGGAGGCGGTCGCCGGCGCGGCCCTCGCCGCCCGCTACCGGGCGGTGTCCGGCGAGCAGGCGAGCGTGCCCGACGTCTTCGACCGGGCCGCGGCCGGTGACCCGGACGCCCTCGCGGCCATCGACGAGGAGGCCCGGCTGATCGCCCTGGCCGTCGTCGCGGTCACCGCCGTGCTGGACCCGGAGGCGGTCGTCCTGGGCGGCGGCATCGGCTCCCGGGCCGAACTCGTCGCACCGGTCCGGCGCTGGGTCGCCGCGCTCAGCGCGGACGCCCCGTTGATCAAGACCAGCCGGCTCGGCGACCGGGCCGGCCTGCTCGGCGCCGTCGCGGTCGCCCGCCGGGAGGCCGGCGTCCGCGACGACGCACCGGCCCGGAACACCTCTTTCCAGACAGCGGAGGGACGATAGATGACCCACACGGATGCGGCGGTGAAGACCAGCCCCGCCCCGGCCTGGCGCCGGATCAACTGGCGCGACTACGTGGTCTACATCGGCTTCGCGGTCGTGTTCCTGTTCTTCGCCGTCACCCAGGGCAGCAACGGCTTCCTGACCACGAGCAACCTCACCAACATCGTCATCCAGACCGCGCCGATCACGATCATGGCGGTCGGGCTGGTCTTCGTCCTGGCCGCCGGTGAGATCGACCTGTCCATCGGCTCGGTCGTCGCGCTCTCCGCGCTCGTCGGCGCGGTGACGTTGCGCGAGACCGACAGCATGCTGCTCGGCGTGGCCGCGGGCCTCGCCGCCGGCGCGGGGGTCGGCCTGGTCAACGGCGTCTTCGTGACCCTCGTCCGGCTGCCCAGCTTCCTGGTCACGCTCGCCACCATGGGCGCGGTGGCCGGTCTGGCCCGCGAGGTCACCGGCCTCCAGTCGGTGCCGGTCAGCAACGACGCGTTCCTGTCCTTCTTCGGCCAGGGTGAGATCCTCGGCATCCCCGGCCTGGTGCTCTGGTCGGTGGCGGCCGCGGTGGTCGGCTACCTCGTGCTGCGCCAGACCCGGTACGGCGCGCACACGCTCGCCATCGGCGACAACGTCGCGGCGGCCCGGGTCAGCGGCATCAAGGTGATCCGCGTCAAGATCATGGTGCTGATGGGCAGCGCGATGTGCGCCGCGCTCGCCGGCCTGCTGTACGCCGGCCGTCTCCAGGGCGCCCGGTACACCCTCGGCGAGGCCGACCTGATGTCCGTGATCGCCGCCGTGATCGTGGGCGGAACCAGCCTCTTCGGCGGCAAGGGCTCGATCGTCGGCGCGGTGCTGGGCAGCCTGCTGATGGGCATGCTCAACAACGGCCTGATCCTGGCCGGCCTGTCCGTGTCCCAGCAGATGATGGCGCGCGGCGCGATCATCCTGGTGGCCGTCTCCCTCTCGCTGCGCGAGCGGCGAAGCTGACCCGGAAGGAAGCAACCGCATGTTTCTGGACCTGCTGCGACGCCGCAATCCGGGCCTGCTCGCCGCCGCCGCGAACCTGCACGGCAGCGGTGACCTGCCGGCCAACTGCTACGCGCTGGACCTGGACACGGTCGCCGCGAACGCCGCCGCCATCCGGGGCGAGGCCGATCGGCTCGGGCTGTCGGTCTACGCGATGACCAAGCAGGTCGGGCGCAACCCCGACTTCTGCCGGACGGTCCGCGACGCCGGCATCACCGAGGCGGTCGGCGTCGACCTCCAGTGCGCGCTCGCCGACCGGCGCGGCGGGCTCGGCATCGGTCACCTCGGTCACCTGGTGCAGATCCCCCGGCACGAGGCCGCCGTCGCCGCGGCGCTCGCGCCCGCGTACTGGACTGTCTTCAACGACGCCAAGGCCGCCGAGGCGGCCGCCGCGAGCGCGGCGGCCGGGCGGGAGCAGGCGCTGCTCGCCCGGATCGCGGCCCCGGGCGACCGGTTCTACCGGGGCCACGAGGGCGGCTGGCCGGCCGAGGAGGTCGTCGCTGTCGCCCACCGGCTCGACGCCCTCGACGGCGCCCGGTTCGCCGGTGTCACGAGCTTCCCGACCCAGTTGTTCGACCCGGCCGCCGGGCGGGTCGTGCCGACTCCCAACCTCGGCACCCTGCGCAGCGCCGCCGCCGCGTTGCGCGCCGCCGGGTGGTCGCACGTCGAGATCAACGCCCCGGGTACGACGTCGGCGGCGATCCTGGCCACGCTGGCCGAGGCGGGCGTGACGCAGGTCGAACCCGGCCACGGGCTCACCGGCACCACACCCTGGCACGCGGTCACCGACCTGGTCGAGGAGCCGGCCGTGCTCTACGTCAGCGAGGTGTCCCACCTGTGGGACGGGCGGGCGTACGTCTTCGGCGGCGGGCTCTACGTCGACCCGGTGCTGGGCCTGGGCGGCACCCGGGCGCTGATCGTTCCCCGGGGCGGTGGTCTCGACGACGCGTACCTGGTCGACGTGGAGATGCCCGCGCCGGAGGCGATCGACTACTACGCGATGGCCGACGTGACGGCGGCGCCGGGCGTCGCGCCCGGTGACACGGTCCTGTTCGGGTTCCGGCCGCAGGCGTTCGTCACCCGGGCGCTGACGGCGGGCGTGACCGGCATCCGGTCGGGCGCCCCGGCCGTGGCCGGCGTGTACGCCGCCGACGGTTCGGCGCCGATCGGGCTGGACGACATCGACGCGGGCAACCACACCGCTCGCAGCGCAGGGAGGGCATGATGAGCACGGTCACCGACAAGACCGACGCGACCCGGGCGGACGCCCCGCCGCTGCGGTTGCGCGGCATCCGTAAGCAGTTCGGTGGCGTGGTCGCGATCGAGCGCTTCGACCTGGAACTGGCCGCCGGCCAGATCACCGCGCTGGTCGGCGACAACGGCGCCGGCAAGTCCACCCTGGTGAAGATCATCTCCGGGGTGTACCAGCCGACCGAGGGCGAGCTGGAGATGCACGGGCGGCCGGTGACGTTCCGGGACGCCTCCGACGCCCGCCGGCAGGGCGTCGAGGTGGTCTACCAGGATCTGGCCCTGGCCGACTCGCAGCCGGTCTACATGAACATGTTCCTGGGCCGGGAACTCACCCGCGGCCCGCTGCGGCTGCTCGACCGGCGCCGGATGGCCCGCGAGACGCAGGAACTGGTGGACGCGCTGGACGTACGCATCCCCAGCGCGAAGGCGACCATCCGGGACCTGTCCGGCGGCCAGCGGCAGGCGGTGGCGATCTGCCGCGCCACCCACTGGGCCAGCGGCCTGGTGCTGATGGACGAGCCGACCGCGGCGCTGGGCGTGGCCGAGACCGCCAAGGTGGAGCAGCTGATCCTGAAGCTGCGGGAGCGGGGCGCCGCCGTGCTCGTGGTCAGCCACAACCTGGACCAGGTGTTCCGCATCGCCGACCGGGTGGCGGTGCTGCGCCGGGGACGCCAGGTCGGCGTCCGCGGCATCACCGAGACCAGCCGCAACGAGATCGTCTCGATGATCACCGGCGCGTCCGAGGAGGCCGGCCGGCCCTGACCCGCGCGAACCACCGCGCGAGACGATGACCCCGGGTGTCCCTCCCGGGGTCATCGGCGTTCCCGGGCGTAACGGTTGTGTGAACTTGGGTGAACGCGAATTCGTGGGTTATCCCGCAGTTCGGGAGCGTTACCAAGTCGTGGCCATGTACGTGGCAGTGAACGGCGTTCACCCTATTGTTCACTCGTGCCTAATCCGGTAGAACACCAGGTAGGTCCGCTGCTCGGGCCATCTGCCTCGTGCTTCTAGGAGGACTTCTCATGGCTCGTTCACCCCGTCCGGGCGCCTCCTCGCCCGCGCTCTCCCGCCGCGGCGTCCTGCAGTTGGGTGGCAGCGTCGCGCTCCTGTTCGCCACCGGCGCCTGCGCCGCGGACAGCGGCAACAAGTCCACCGACGGCAAGTCCGGCGGCGCCTCCGCCAAGACGCTGCGCATCGCGGTCTCCAGCTACCTGTCGAGCTGGGACCAGGACTTCGTCGGCTTCGACCTGACCGCGCTGATGCTCTACAAGAACGTCTTCCCTTACCTGATCGACTACGGGGTCACCAACGCCGGCGGCAGCCAGATCCTCGACACCCAGAACATCACCCCGACGTTCGCCGAGTCGTTCGAGCCGGACGCCGAGCAGAAGGTGTGGACGCTCAAGCTGCGCCGCGGCGTGAAGTTCGCCAGCGGCAACGAGATGAAGGCCGCCGACGTCAAGTGGTCGAAGGACCGCGCGTTCGCCGCCCAGGCCAACGTCGCCGGCGTCTACCGCACCATCGGCCTCACCAGCGCCGACCAGGTCAAGGTCGTCGACGACTACACAGTGGAGTTCCACCAGGCGTTCCCCAGCGCGCTCACCCGGCAGATCCAGGCGATCTCGCTGTACGTCTTCGACTCCGTCGAGGCCAAGAAGCACGCCGGCGCCAGCGACCCCTGGGCCAAGGAGTGGTTCGCGAAGAACCCGCCGACCGGCGGCTACTTCAACGTCGCCAAGGCCACCCAGGGCCAGGAGATCGAGCTCAGCGCGAACACCGGCTACCCGGGCCCGGACCCGGCCAAGACGCCGACCATCCGGATCTCCGTGGTGCCGGCCGCGTCCAACCAGCGCCTCCAGCTCCAGGCCGGTGACATCGACATCGCCCTGGGCATCAGCCAGCGCGACATCCAGGACCTCAAGAAGGCCCCGGGCATCAAGGTCATCTCGGCGGCCAGCAACCGCCAGGTCGCCATCCAGATGTCGGTCACCGCGGCGCCGTTCAACGACGTGAACGTGCGCAAGGCGCTCGCCTACGCCGTGCCCTACGAGCAGATCATCAACAACGTGTACGGCGGCGACGCCCGCGCGGCCAAGAGCCCGGTCCCGCTGGACATGCCCGGGTACGACGAGAGCGGCTACCCGTTCACCCACGACCTGGACAAGGCGAAGGCCGCCATGGCCGCCGCCGGCCGGGCGTCGCTCGACTCCGAGCTGGTCTTCGAGGCCGACAACGAGGAGCAGCAGAAGATCGCCGTCCAGGTGCAGAGCGAGGCGGCCAAGGCCGGCATCCGGCTCAAGCTGACCCCGCTGGACCCGGCGACCCTCGGCGAGCGGCGGACCAAGAAGAACATCCCGCTCCAGATCACCTCCGGGCAGCTCTGGGTGGACGACGTCGAGTACATGCTGGCGACGAGCTTCGTCAAGGGCGCCAACCTCAACTACTCGAACTACAGCAACCCGGAGATCGAGCAGATCTACGAGAAGTCGCACACCACTGTCGACACGGGCGCCCGCAACGCGCTGTGGAAGCGGGTCCAGGAGATCCTCGCCGCCGACGTGCCGTGGGTGGTCATCTGCCAGCCCAACTTCAACCTGCCCGTCCGGGAATCCGTCGCCGGCTGGGTGCAGCCGATGGACGGCCTCGCCCGCCTGCGCTACCTGAGCGCATCGGCCTAGGGACGTCACCCACCCATGCGTATCTTCCGGTTCGTCGCCAGGCGACTGCTCCAGCTGATCCCCGTTCTGCTCGGAGTGGTCGTCCTGGCCTTCCTCCTGGTCCGGGTGCTGCCCGGTGACCCCGTCCGCAGCATCCTCGGGCAGAACGCCACCGAGGAGGACGCCGCCGCGGCCCGGGCCCGCTTCGGGCTCGACCAGTCACTGTGGCAGCAGTTCCTCGACTACCTCGGCGGGCTGCTGACCGGTGACTTCGGGACCTCGATCCAGAGCGGCAGCTCCGTGGGCTCGGAGATGGCGCTCCGGGTGGGTCCGACCCTGGAGCTCGTGGTCATCTCGGTGACCATCGCGCTCGTGGTGGCGACGGTGCTGGGCATCTGGTCGGCCAAGCGGGCCAACCGGGCCGGGGACCACAGCGTCCGGATCTTCGCGCTGGTCGGCAACTCCGTACCGGAGTTCTGGCTCGGCCTGGTGCTGGTGCTCGTCGGCTACAGCATCCTCGGCTGGTTCCCGGCGCCCAACGGCCGGGTCGACCCGGACACCGGCCTGACCCCGCTCACCGGCGCCGATCTCGTCGACGCCGTCCTCACCGCCAACGGGCCGGCGATCGCCTCGGCCGCGGCGTACCTGGTGCTGCCGGTGCTGACCCTTGTGGTCGGCGTGGTCGCCCCGCTGCTGCGCAGCGTCCGGGCCTCCGCGCTGGAGGTGCTGCACTCCGAGTCGTACGCCGCGGCCAAGGCGCACGGGCTGCGCGACCGGACGCTGCACTACGGCTACCTGCTGCGGGCGACGCTGGTCCGGCTGCCGTCGCTCGCCGCGCTGGTCTTCGGCACGGCGATCGGCTCCACCGTGCTCGTTGAGTACGTGTACTCGTGGCAGGGCTTCGGCCAGTGGGCCCTGCGCGGCCTGCTCTACCGGGACTACCCCGTGGTGCAGGCGTCGGTGCTGGTCATCGCGTTGTGCTACGTGCTCGTGTTCCTCATCGCCGACGTGGTCCACGCGATCCTCGACCCGAGAGTGAGGCTCTGATGGCCGAGCTGCGAACCGTTCCCGACGGTCCCGCCGCCGCGCCGGTGGTCGTGCCCGGCGGCGACCGGGACAGCCGTTTCGCCCGCCGCATGATCATCGCCGGGGCGGGCATCCTGTCGGTGGTCGCGCTGGTGGCGGTGTTCGCGCCGCTGCTGAGCCAGTGGGGCGAGACCGAGATCGACGCGGCGAACACCCTGGTCGCGCCGGGCGGCAGCCACCTGCTCGGCACCGACGGCAACGGCATGGACATCTGGAGCCGGATGCTCTACGCCGCCCGGCTCGACCTGGGCATCGCCCTGGCCGCTGTCGCGCTCGCCGTGGTCGTCGGCACGCTGCTCGGCCTGGTCGCCGGCTACTTCGGCGGCTGGCTCGACGACGTGCTGATGCGGGTGGTCGACATCTTCCAGTCGTTCCCCACGTTCATCCTGGCGCTGGCCGTGGCCGCGCTGCTCGGCAACGGCACGATCAACCTGATCATCACGATCGCGGCGGTGAACGCGCCGGCGTACGCCCGGCTGGTCCGCGCCGAGGTGCGGTCGCTGCGGGAACTGCCGTTCGTGGACGCCGCGATCACCTCCGGGGCGTCGCCGGTCGGCGTGCTCTGGCGGCACCTGCTCCCGAACAGCCTCACCCCGGTCCGGGTCATCGCGCCGCTGAACTGCGGCTGGGCCATGCTCACCCTGGCCGGGCTCTCCTTCCTCGGCCTGGGCGTGAGCATCCCCGATGCCGAGTGGGGCGCCATGATCAGCCTCGGCGCCGCGGACGTGGTCGGCGGCCGGTGGTGGACCTCGGTCCCGCCCGGCCTGGCCCTGTTCGTCTGCGTCCTGGGGTTCAGCCTGCTCGGCGAAGGCCTGCAGGACCGCGCCAACGCGAAGCGGCGGTGACCATGCTGTCGATCGAGAACCTCTCCGTGACGATCCGCCGGCCCGGCCGGCAGGTGGCCGCGCTCAGCGACGTGAGCTTCGCCGTACGGCCCGGCGAAGTGGTCGGCCTGGTCGGCGAGAGCGGCGGCGGCAAGAGCATGGTGGCCCGCGCGATCGTCGGGCTGCTGCCCGGCGGCTCGCACGCCACCGGGCGGGTGCTGTTCGGCGACTCGGACGTGCTGCGCATGGACGACACCGCGCTCGCCGCCCACCGCGGGCGCGGGGTGGCGATCTGCTTCCAGAACCCGCGCGGCGCGCTCAGCCCCACCCGCACCATCGGCAAGCAGCTCGTCGACCGGCTCGCCACCCACCAGGAGATGTCCGGCGAGCGGGCCCGGGAGGCGGCGCGCGAGCTGTTCGAGGCGGTCGGCATCCGCAGCCCGCAGCGACGGCTCGACGCGTACGCCCACGAGCTGTCCGGCGGCATGGCCCAGCGCGTGATGATCTCGCTGGCCACCGGCTGCGCGCCGGAGCTGCTGATCGCCGACGAGCCGACCACCGGCCTGGACGTGACGCTGACCCGGGAGATCCTGCGCCAGTTCCGGCACGCCGCCGACACCGACGGCCGGGGCGTCCTGCTGATCTCGCACGACCTGGCGTCCATCGCGGAGGTCTGCGACCGGGTGGTGGTGCTCTACGCCGGTACCGTGGTGGAGAGCGGACCGGCCGCGCAGGTGCTGCGGGAGCCCGCACACCCGTACACCCGGGCGCTGCTGCGCTCGGTGCCGGACGTCGGCGGCCGGCCGGTCGTCGCCACCCCCGGCGCCATGCCGCTGCTCACCGAGGCGCCGCACAACTGCCCGTTCGTCGCCCGGTGCGCGCACGCCGACGGCACCTGCTCGTCCCGGCGCCCGGCCACCGTGCCGGTGCCCGGTGGTGGTGAGTGGTCGCTCGCCTGCTTCCACCCGCAGACCCGGCCGCTGGACGCCGACCTGCCGCAGACGTCGCACACGCCGGTCGCGTCCGGCGCGGTCGCGGCCGGCGCGGACGCGAAGCCCGCCGTGCTGGAGATCGAGGACGCGCACGTCGTCTACCGCAGCCGGTTCGGTTCCGGCGGGCACCACGCGCTGCGCGGCGTCACGCTCCGGCTCGGGCCGGGCGAGACGCTGGGCGTGGTGGGCGAGAGCGGCTGCGGCAAGAGCACGCTCGCGAAGCTCGTGATGGGCCTGGTCGCGCCCACCTCCGGCACCGTCACGGTCGCCGGGCAGGCGCTGGTCGAGCAGCCGGGCCGTCCCCGGCCGCGGGGCCGGGCGCTGCGCCGGGCCCGGACCCGGGCGCAGCTCGTGTTCCAGGACCCGATCGGCTCGCTCAGCCCGCGCCGTCCCGTCGGCGACTCCATCGCCGAGCCGCTGCGCGCCGCGGGGCTGTCCCCGGCCCAACGGCAGGAGCGCGTCACCGCCGTGCTGGATCGGATGGAGCTGGACCGGTCGATCCTCCAGCGCTACCCGCACGAGCTGTCCGGCGGCCAGGCGCAACGCATCGGCATCGCCCGCGCGCTGGTCGGCGAGCCGGACCTGATCGTGTTCGACGAGCCGACCTCGGCCCTGGACGTCACCGTCCAGGCGCAGATCCTCGACGTGATCGCCGACGTGGCGGCCGACGCGGACCGCGCCTCGGTGTTCATCTCCCACGACCTGGCGACAGTGCGCGGGTTCGCCGACCGGGTCGTGGTGCTCTACCTCGGCCGGGTCGTCGAGGAGGGGCCGGTGGACGTCGTGTTCGACACGCCCCGGCACCCGTACACCCGGGCGCTGCTGGGCAGCGCACCCCGCCTCGGCGGGACGACCGGGTCCGACGGCGGGGCCGTCGAGCTGGTCAAGGACCTGGAGGAAGCCGACGCCGCGACCGGGTGCCCGCTGGCCGCCCGGTGCCCGTTCGTCACCGACCGGTGCCGAACGGAACAGCAGGAGCTTCAGTCGTACGGCGAGAGCCGGGCCGCCTGCTGGCGCGTTCCCGAGCTTCCCGCCCTCATCGGAAGGCAGGCTGTCACGCCATGACCCGTCGCCCCATCCGGCTCGCCGTCGACATCGGCGGGACCTTCGTGGACGCCATGGAGCTCGACACGCGCACCAACCGGGTCCGCTTCCGCAAGGCGGCGACGACCCCGGCCCGGCCCGCGGACGGTGTGCTCGCCGCGATCACCGCGCTCGGCACCGACCTGTCCGAGGTGGAGCTGTTCATCCACGGCACCACCCTCGGGCTCAACGCGGTGCTGGAACGTCGCGGTGGCCGGACCGGCATCATCACCAACGAGGGCTTCCGGGACATCTTCCTGATCGGTCGCGGCAACGTGCCGTCCGACCACATGTACGACTTCCAGTACCAGCGGCCGGAGAGCCTCGTGCAGCGCCGCTTCACCGCGGGCGTGCGGGGCCGGCTGGACTACCGGGGCCGCGTGGTGGAGCCGCTGGACCCGGACAGCGTCCGCGAGGCCGCGCGCAGGCTCGTGGTGGACGAGCAGGTCACCTCCATCGCCATCTGCTTCCTGCACTCGTTCCTCGACCCGAGCCACGAGCGGGAGGCCGCGCGCCTGATCCACGAGGAGTTCCCCGAGGTCAGCCTGTCGCTGTCGACCGACATCGTGCGCGAGTACCGGGAGTACGAGCGGACCAGCACCACCGTGCTGGAGGCGTACATCCGGCCGATCTTCGAGCGGTACGTGGACGAGCTGGAGGCCGGCCTGGCCGAGCGCGGCTTCTCCGGGCGCTTCCTGATCATGCGGTCCGGTGGCGGCTCGATGACCAGCGCGGTCGCCAAGACCGCCCCCACGCACACCGTGCTGTCCGGCCCGGCCGGCGGCATCGTCGGCGCCGCGTACGTCGCCTCCGAGCTGGGCCGCGACAACGTGCTCACGTTCGACATCGGCGGCACCTCGCTGGACGCCTGCGTGATCGAGCGCGGCAACCCGGTTGCCGCGTACGAGGCCCAGCTGGAGCACTTCCCGCTGCTCATCCCGACGTACGACATCCGTACCATCGGCGCCGGCGGCGGCTCGATCGCCTGGCTGGACCACGGCCTGCTCAAGGTCGGCCCGCAGAGCGCCGGCGCCGACCCGGGACCGGTCTGCTACGGCCGGGGCGGCACGAAGCCGACTGTCACCGACGCGGCCGTGGTGCTCGGCTACATGGACCCGGACCGCTTCCTCGCCGGCACCATGGGGCTGCGCGACGCCGAGGCGCGCGCGGCGATCGCCGAGCAGCTCGCCGAGCCGCTCGGCCTCACCGTGGAGAACGCGGCGGCGGGCGTGTTCGACGTGCTGCTGGCCCGCACCGTCGGCGCGGTCCGGCAGATCACCGTCGAGCGGGGTCACGACCCCCGGCAGTTCGCGCTGCTCGCGTTCGGCGGCGCCGGGCCGCTGCTGGCCCCGTTGCTGGCGCGGGAGATGGGCATCGGCGAGGTGATCGTGCCGTTCGCGCCCTCCGGCTTCTCCGCCTGGGGCATGCTCTCGGCCGACATCGTCAACGACTTCAGCCGTACCGTGATGGCCACGCTCGACGACGCGGACCTGGCGGAGCTGGAGCAACTGTTCAAGGCCGTCGAGGCCGAGGCGGTCGCGTCGCTGGTGGCGCAGGGCGTGCCGGCCGGCGAGGCGGTGCTGGAGCGGCAGTTCGAGCTGCGCTACCTGGGCCAGGAGCACAGCCTGATGGTCACCGTCGGGCGCGAGCTGGACCGCGACGCCGTCCGCGCCGCGTTCGACGAGACGCACCGCGCCCGCTACGGCCACACGATGGGCAACCCGCTCCAGATCCTCAACCTGCGGGTGCGCGGCATCGGGCGCACCGACCGGCCCGAGCTGGAGACGCTGGCGCGCGGTGACGGCGACCCGGCGCAGGCGCTGCTGACGCACCGCGACGCCTACGACTTCGGGCAGCACGCGGTGGTGCCGTTCGCGGTCTACGACCGGGCCCGCCTGGAGCCGGGCGACACCTTCGACGGACCGGCGCTGGTCGACGAGGGCACCTCCACCACAGTGGTGCCCAGCGGCCAGCGGGTCACCGTCGACGACCACGGATACCTGCTCGTCACCCTGGAGGAAGCCGCATGACCACGCTGGACGGAGCCCAGGTCGAGGTCGTCCGCAGTTATCTGCTGTCCGCCGCGGAGGAGATGCGGGCCACCCTCATCCGTACCTCGTTCAACCCGGTCATCTACGAGGTGCACGACTTCGGCCTGTCGATGTACGACGCCGACCTGCGGCTGGTCGCCGAGGCCACCGGGCTGACGTTCTTCCTCGGCGCGAACGACTTCTCGCTGCGCAAGGGCGTGGAGTACGTGGGCCGGGAGAACCTGCACCGCGGCGACGTGGTGCTGCTCAACTACCCGTACTGGAACGCGGCGCACGCGTACGACGCGACGCTGTTCGCCCCGGTGTTCCGCCCCGACGAGGCCGACCCCGACGCGGACGGCGAGCTGGTCGGCTTCCTCTGCGCCCGCGCGCACTGGATGGACCTGGGCGCCAAGGACCCGGGCTACGTGCTCGACTCGACCGACATGCACCAGGAGGGGCTGATCTTCCCGGGCACCAAGGTCGTGTCCCGGGGCGAGCCGGTGCGCGAGATCCACGAGCTGATCCGCTTCAACTCGCGGATGCCCGACGCGGTGCTCGGTGACCTGCACGCGCAGATCGCCGCGCTGCGCACCGGCGAGCGCCGGATGCTGGAGATCATCGAGAAGTTCGGCCGGGACACGGTCGACCAGGCGATCGACCGCATCATCGCCGACGGTGAGGCCCGCGCCCGCGCGGCGCTGGCGACGCTGCCGCAGGGCACCTGGACCGCCGAGGACTGGGTGGACGACGACGGCATCACCGACGACCCGGTGAAGATGCGCGTCACGGTGACCATCGCCGACGGGCGCTTCGTCGTCGACTTCGCCGGCTCGGCCCCGGCCACCCGCGGCCCGATCAACATGCCGTTCGGGGCGACCGAGGCGATCTGCAAGGTCGTGCTGAAGTCGCTGACGTCGCGGGACGAGCCGTCGAACGCCGGCACCGTGGCGCCGCTGGAGGTGCGGGCGGAGCCGGGCAGCCTGTTCCACGCCGTCTACCCGCAGCCCACGTTCACGCTCTGGACCGGCATCGTCGCGGTGGAGCTGATCCTCAAGGCGCTGGCGCAGGGCATGCCGGACCGGCTGCCCGCGTCCTCCGGCGGCGACGTGCCCGGCTTCATGATGGTCGGCCTGCACCCGGACACCGGCAAGATGTTCGCGGTCAGCAACAACGACCTGGTGGGCTGGGGCGGCACCGCGCAGCACGACGGCATGGACGCCGCCACGCACGTCTCCGGCAGCACCGGCCGGGGCACCCCGCTCGAGGTCATGGAGGCCAAGACCGGGATGTTCTTCGAGCGCTGGGAGATCCGGGCGGACTCCGGCGGCGCGGGCCGGTTCCGGGGCGGCTGCGGCCTGCGGCGGGACATCCGGTTCCTGACCCCCGGCGAGTTCCTGACCGTGATCAAGAAGACCAAGAGCGCGCCGTGGGCGCTGGACGGCGGCGCGCAGCCGGAGCCGAACCAGGTGGTGGTGTTCCCGGGCACCGATCGCGAGCACCGGGTGAGCACCAAGCGCACCGTGGTGGCGGCGGGCGACCGGGTCACCCTGCTCACCGCCGGCGGTGGCGGGCACGGCGACCCGCGCGGCCGCGACCCGGAGGCGGTCCGGCGCGACGTGGCCGAGGGCTACGTCACCCGGGAGGCCGCCCGGGACGTCTACGGAGTGGACCTCGATGGGTGAGCCGGCGGTCGACGGGGCGACCGTCGAGGTCGTCCGCAGTCATCTCGTCTCGGCCGCCGAGGAGATGCGGGCCGCGCTGGTGCGCACCGCGTTCAATCCGGTGATCTACGAGGTGTACGACTTCGGCATCTCCGTCTACGACCGGCGGCTGCGGCTGGTCGCGGAGTCCACGGGGTTGTCCCGCTTCCTCGGCGCCAACGACTACTCGCTGCGCAAGGGCGTCGAGTACGTCGGCCGGGAGAACCTGCACCGCGGCGACGTGGTGCTGCTCAACTACCCGTACTGGAACGCGGCGCACACGTACGACGCGACGATGTTCGCGCCGGTCGTGCTGCCGGACAGTGAGGAGCTGATCGGTTTCCTGTGCATCCGGGCGCACTGGATGGACCTGGGCGCCAAGGATCCCGGTTACGTGCTCGACTCCACGGACATGCACCAGGAGGGGATCATCTTCCCCGGCACGAAGGTGTACGACCGCGGTGAGCCGGTGCGCGAGATCCACGAGCTGATCCGGTTCAACTCGCGGATGCCGGAACTCGTCCTCGGCGACCTCAACGCGCAGATCGCCGCGCTGCGCACCGGTGAGCGGCGGGTCACCGAGCTGTACCGCGACTACGGCCCGGCGGTGGTCGACGCGGTCGTCGACCGGGTGATCGCCGCCGCCGCCGAGCGCGCCGGGGAGGCGGTGGCCGCGCTGCCGCAGGGCACCTGGACCGCCGAGGACTGGCTCGACGACGACGGCGTCAGCGACGACCCGATCCGGATGCGGGTCACCGTCACGGTCGCCGACGGCGAGTTCACAGTGGACTTCGCCGGGTCGTCCCCGGCGGTGCCCGGGCCGGTGAACCTGCCGCTGGGCGCCACCATCGCCACCTGCCGGGTCGCGTTCAAGGGCGTCACCACGCCGCACGAGCAGACCAACGCCGGGCACTTCGCGCCCCTGCGGGTACGCGCCGAGCCCGGCACGCTGTTCCACGCGCAGTACCCGGCCGCCACGTTCACCCAGTGGACCGGCACCGTCGCGCTGGAGCTGATCCTCAAGGCGCTGGCGCAGGGCATGCCGGACCGGCTCGCCGCCTCCTCCGGCGGCGACGTGCCCGGGTTCATGATGGTCGGCCGGCACCCGGACACCGGCGACATGTTCGCGGTCAGCAACAACGACCCGGTCGGGTGGGGCGGCACGCCCCGGCACGACGGCATCGGACCGGCGAACCACCTGTGCCAGACCCAGGCGCGCAACACGCCGGTCGAGGTGCTGGAGTCGAAGACCGGGATGTTCTTCGAGCGGCTGGAGATCCGTACGGACTCCGGTGGCGCCGGCCGGTTCCGGGGTGGCTGCGGCCTGCGGCGGGACATCCGGTTCGTGACGCCGGGCGAGTTCCTGACGGTGATCAAGAAGACGAAGAGCGCGCCGTGGGCGCTGGACGGCGGCGAGCAGCCGGAGCCGAACCAGGTGGTGGTGTTCCCGGGCACGGACCGGGAGCACCGGGTGAGCACACGGCGTACCGCGGTGGCGGTGGGGGACCGGGTGACGTTGCTGACCGCCGGTGGCGGCGGGCACGGTGACCCGAGGAGCCGGGATCCGGAGGCGGTGCGACGGGACGTGGCCGAGGGCTACGTCTCCGCCCGGGCCGCCCGAGATGTTTATGGAGTGATCGCGTGAGTGCCGCCTATTCGCCCGAGCAGCCGAGCCTGCTGCTCGGCAACTGCACAGTGCTGGACGCCCGCGTGGTGGACGGCATGGCGCCCGTGACCGGCGCCGGGGTGTGGGTCCGGGGTGACCGGATCGCCGCCGTCGGGCCGTACGCCGAGGTGGCCGAGCAGGCGCGCGCCGCCGGCCGGCTGACCGAGGTGGACCTCGACGGCGCGTACCTGACGCCCGGTCTGGTCAACATGCACACCCACTTCTCGCTGTCGCTGCCCGGCTCCGCCGGCGAGGGCGTCAAGGGGATGGGCGCGTACGACCTCGCCCACTACATGGCCGACGGGGCGCGGCGCACGCTGCACTCCGGCGTGACCACCGTGCGCTGTGTGGCGGAGAAGGACCACGCCGACTTCGCGTTGCGGCGGGCGATCAACGCCGGGCGCGTGCCGGGTCCGCGTATCTACACCGCCGGCCGGGCGCTGGTGTGCACCGGCGGGCACGGCCACGAGAGCAACGACACGCTCGAATGCGACGGCCCGGTGGGCTTCCGCCACGGCGTGCGCAGCCAGATCAAGGCCGGAGCGGACCTGATCAAGGTGATGATCTCGGGCGGCATCGCCGGTGAGCACGAGAGCATCCACACGCCCCAGTTGTTCGCCGACGAGATGACGGCGGTGATCGAGACCGCGCACGCGTGGGGCCGCAAGGTGACCGCGCACGCCGGACCGGCCGACGTGATCGGCGCGGCCGTGGAGCTGGGGCTGGACTGCGTGGAGCACGGCTACCAGCTCACCCCGCAGGTCGCGGCGCGGATGGCCGAGCGCGGCACCGCGCTCGTGCCGACGCTGCTGGTGACCCGGTGCAAGGAGTTCTTCGACGAGCTGGGCGTACCGGAGTGGATGCAGTGCCGGTCGCTCGGCGCGGGCCCCCGGCACCTGGAGAGCTTCGACATGGCGATCGCGGCCGGGGTGGAGGTGCTGCTCGGCAGCGACATGCCGCCGTTCTGGGACTTCGAGGGCACCACCGCCTCGATCCGCGAGCTGGAGTACATGTCCGAGCGGATCGGCACCGCGCGGGCCATCCACGCCGGCACCCTCGGGCCGATCCGGTGGCTCGGCGCGGAGTCGGACCTCGGCACGGTCGAGGCCGGCAAGCTGGCCGACCTGATCGCGACCGACGCCGACCCGCTGGCCGACACCTCGGCCTTCCGGGACGTGCGGTGGGTGATGAAGGGCGGGCAGATCGCCCGCGACGACCGGAACCAGGAGGAGACGCGATGACGTTCGCGCAGGCAGGTGCGGCGGCGATCGCCGCCGGCATCGATGACATGTACGACGCGTTCCTCGCCGGGGACCAGCAGCGGTTCGACACACACCTGCACCCCGAGGTGACCACCTGGGAGACGCACCTGCCCGGTCCGCTGCGGACCCGCGCCGAGCTGGACGAGTACCGTGCCCGGCGGGACGCCGCGGGGCAGCGGCCCCGGCTGGCGGTGCTCGCCGCGCGGGACAAGCGCATCGACGTCTGGGACGACTTCGGCGTGGCCCGGTACGAGCTGGTCGCGCAGCTCGGCCCGGACGACGAGCCGGAGATCACCCGGGTCACCGACGTGGTGCGCCGGATCGACGGCCGCTGGGTGATCGTGCACCACCACGCCGAGCTGGTCCGGGAACCGGTGGGCGCGGCGTGATCCGGCGGCTGGTCGCCGGGCGGACCGGCGAGCCGGCGGACGTGCTGTCGGTCGCCTGCCTGCCCGACGACCCGCCGCCCGGCCCCGGTGAGGTACGGCTCGCCGTGCGTACGGTGGGGCTGAACTTCCTGGACGTCATGCTCTGCCGGGGCGAGTACCCGGTGCGGCCGGACCCGCCCATGACACCCGGGGTGGAGGCGGCCGGACGGGTCGTCGCCGCCGGCGCCGGGGCCGGGCACCTGCTGGGTCAGGAGGTGCTCGCCTGCCCGGCGCTGCCGCGCGGCGCGCTCGGCACGACCGTCACCGTGGACGCCGCGGTGGTGGTGCCGCGGCCGTCCACCGTCGACCCGGTGACCGCCGCGGCGCTGCCGGTCACCTACCAGACCGCGTGGTTCGCGCTGGAACGAGCCGGCGTCACCGCCGGGCGGACGGTGCTGGTGCACGCGGGCGCCGGCGGGGTGGGCATCGCCACGATCCAGCTCGCCGTCGCCCGCGGCGCGCGGGTCCTGGCCACCGCGGGCGGTCCGGCCAAGACGGCGATCTGCCGCGACCACGGCGCCCAGGTGGCGATCGACTACACGGCGGAGGACTTCGTGCCCGCCGTGCTCGCGGCCACCGGCGGCCGGGGCGTGGACGTCGTGGTGGACCCGGTGGGCGGCGACGTGTTCGCCCGATCCTGGGACTGCCTGGCGTTCGAGGGCAGCCTGGTCGCCGTGGGCGCGGCCGGTGGTACTCCGCCGCCGGTCGACCCGCTGCGGCTGATGGCGGCCAACGCGACGCTCGTCGGCCTCTCCTGGGGCTCGCAGTACCCGTGGCGTAGGGCGAGCGCCGTCGAGGCCGCCTACCAGGAACTGTTCGACATGTGCGTCTCCGGCGCGGTCCGGCCGCCGGTCAGCCGCGTGGTGTCGCTGGACGAGGCGCCCGCGGCGCTGACCGAGCTGGCCGAACGCCGGACCACCGGCAAGATCATCGTACGGATCGAGGAGGGGGAGGGGCCGTGAGCGACAGCGACGACGGCGACATGGAGATCTACGACCTGAAGGTGACAGTCGACCGGATCGAGGGCCGGTCGGTGTGCGGCATGGCCGTGGGCGACCACTTCGAACTCACCAACAGCGCCCACCTGCGCCTGCCCGAGGGAAAGCACTTCTGCGTGTACGCGCTCGCCTCGGTGCTGCCCTTCCTCGCCGCCAAGCAGCGTGACCTGGCGCCGGGGGACTGGCTGGCCCAGGACTCCCACTTCATCTGCCCCGACCCGGAGGAGCGGCTCGTCATGAAGGTGGAACGGACCTGCCGGCGCACGATGAACTCGGCGGACCTGACGTGACTGTCGAGATCGGACTCGGCCTGCAGAGCGACAAGCCGGCCGGCGCCTACGCCCGGCTGGCCCGCGCCGCCGAGGCGCACGGCTTCGACGTGCTCACCGTCTTCGGCGACCTGATGTACCAGCCGCCGATCTTCCCGCTGCTGGAGATGGCGCAGGCGACCGAGCGGGTACGCCTCGGCGCGGCCTGCCTGAACCCGTACTCGATGGCGCCGTACGAGATCGCCGGTCAGATCGCCGCCCTGGACCTGGCCTCGCACGGGCGGGCCTACCTGGGTCTGGCCCGGGGGACCTGGCTGGGCGCTGTCGGCCTGCCGCAGCCGCGGCCGCTGACCACCATCGAGGAGGCCGTCCAGGTCGTCTACCGCCTGCTGCGCGGCGACCGCAGCGGCTTCACCGGCCGGGTCTTCTCGCTCGCCCCCGGCACCGCGCTGCGCTACGACGTGCAGCGGCCCGACCCGCCGCTGCTGCTCGGCGCGTGGGGTCCGCAGGGCGCGGCGCTGGCTGGCCGGATCGCCGACGAGATCAAGGTGGGCGGCAGCGCCAACCCCGACATGGTCCCGGTGATCCGCGAGCGGCTGCGGACCGGCGCGGAGAAGGCCGGACGCGACGTCGCGGACGTCGGCATCGTGCTCGGCGCGGTCACAGTCGTCGACACCGACGGCGAGGCGGCCCGCGCGAAGGCCCGCACCGAGGTGGCCATGTACCTGGCTGTGGTGGCCGAGCTGGACCCGACCGTCGAGATGCCCGACGACCTGGTCAAGCGCGTCGGCGAGCTGGTCGACGCGGGCGAGGACGAGGCGGCGGGCCGGCTGATCCCGGACGACGTGCTCGACCGGTTCGCCTTCTCCGGCACCCCGGAGCAGGTCGCCGCGCAGGCCCAGGCGCTCATCGACGCGGGCGTACGCCGGGTCGAGTTCGGCACGCCGCACGGCCTCACCGACGAGCGTGGCGTGGACCTGCTCGGCTCGGCCGTCCTGCCGCTGCTGCGCAGGTGAGTCCGATGCGGCTCACCGTCCTGGCCGGCCCCGGCCTGGTGGCCGACCCGGCCCTGCTGGCGTCGTTGACCGCCGCCACCTGCGCCGACCTCGGCGTCACCGGCCGGGTCGTCACCGCCGGCTCGGCCGACGAGATGCGCTCGCTGCTCGCCGCGACGGACCAGCCGGTGGTGGCGCTGCCCGGCCCCACCCCCGCAGCGCGTGCCCTGATCGGCGCGCAGCCGTCCGGCGTGGTCTGGTACGACCTGACCGTCGAGCCGCCGGTGCCCGGCGCGGTCCACCTGGCCGGGCGGGGACTCTGGGGCCTGGCCTGGGCGATCCGGCACGCCGTGCACCGCCTCCGCGCGCCGGCCGGCCGGATCGCCTACGGGCCGGACCCGGACCAGTGGGGTGACCTGCGACTGCCGTCCATCCCGCACACCGGCCCGGCGCCGGTCGCGGTGCTGCTGCACGGCGGGTTCTGGCGGTCCGTCTGGGGAGCGGACCTGATGGACGCGCTCGCCGTCGACCTGGCCCGGCGCGGGTACGCGTCCTGGAACCTGGAGTACCGGCGTCCGGACCGGCACGGCTGGGACGCGACCGCACAGGACGTGGAGGCTGGCCTCGTCGCGCTGCGGGAGCTGGCCCGCGACCGGCCGCTGGACCTGGACCGGATCGTCGTGCTGGGACACTCGGCGGGTGGGCAGCTCGCGCTGCGTGCCGCGGCGGATCTGGCCGCGCGTACGGGCGGCCCGCATGTCGCGCTCGCGGTGTCGCTGGCCGGGGTGCTCGACCTCACCGAGGGCGAGCGGCGTCACCTCGGCGACGGCGCGGTGGCCGCGGCGGTGGGCGGTTCACCGGTGACGGCTCCGCGCCGGTACGCCGAGAGCGACCCGATGCGACGGCTGCCGACCCGAGTGCCCACCCTGCTCGTGCAGGGCACCGAGGACAGCCTCGACCTCGTCGACGCCAACCGGCGCTACGCCGTGGCGGCGGCCGACGCGGGAGACGACGTCCGCCACCTCGAACAGCCGGGGGACCACTTCGCCGTCATCGACCCGGCGTCGGTCATCTGGCAGGACACGATGACCGCCGTGGACGCCCGCCTCGGTCGCTGACGCCGAATCGCCCTCCGCGTTCACCTACGTGAAACCGGAGGGTGATTCGTGTGCCCGGCGCGCGGGTCAGAACAGGCGGGGCGTGACGACCGAGACCACAGTCGTCACCGCGTCGGTGTCGTTGTAGAGCTGGTGCGGCACCGACGAGCGCAGGTGCACGCTGTCGCCCGGGAACAGCCGGTGCTCGACGCCCTCGACCTCGTAGAGCAACTCGCCGGAGATGACGTAGGCGAACTCCTCGCCCCGGTGGCCGTACGCGTTCTCCCGGCGCCCGCCCGGCGCGATGTGCACGAGCATCGGTTCGAGCACCAGGTCCGGCCCCCGGTCGGAGAGCATGCGGTAGGTCTGCTGCCCGGACACGTACTGCGTGGCGGCCGTCTCCGCCCTGGTCAGCGTGAAGTGACGGGGAAGCGAGGAGACGGTGCTGTCGGTCGAGGCGGTGCCGGCGTCGAAGAAGTCGGCCACCGACCGGTCGAGCGCCTTGGCGACGCTGCCGAGCGCGGTCAGGCCGATGGAGGAGATGCCACGCTCGACCTGGGACAGGAAGCCGATGGACAGCCCGGAGCGGGAGGCGAGGCCGCGCAGCGTCAGCCCGCGCTCCTTGCGGTAGCGCCGGATCCGGCCGCCGACGACGCCCGCCGGTGTGCTCTCGTCCGCGGCGCCACCGGAGCCGGCCTGCTCCGACGGCGGCTGACTGTTCATGGGCCGCACGAGGACCTCCTGTCGAGGTGGCGGGACGTCCGCCGGGATGTTCGATGCTATCGAACATCCCGGCAGGTCCGCGAGAGGAGTGCACCGAATCTCGCTGTGCGGATCGGCCAGCCGGCGGCGACATCCCTCGTGGACGGCGTCCGGGCAACCCACCGGCGTGCGGCCTACCGCTTGACGAGGTTGCGCAGCGCCGAGAGCACCGAGCGGTGACTGACCTCGGCGTAGATCTTCTTGTCCGGGCCGTACAGGACCACGAACGGGCACTGCTGGTCGTCCCCGCCCATGGTCTTGTCCAGCAGCCTGCGGCCGGTCGCCACCTCGTACACCCGCAGGCGGTAGGTGGCCTTGAGCAGCGTCAGCGTGTCCGGCTTCGGGTCGTCGTAGCGGCACTTGCGGATCGTCGCGCCGGTGCTCGTGCGATCCAGGCAGGCGACCATCTGCACGATCTTCGGGTCCTCCGACGCCCAGGTCCGCTCCACCCGCTTCGACAGGCCCTCGTCGTAGTAGTAGACCTGGTCGTGGCGGCGGCTGCCCGTGCCCATGTCGGTGCCGACGAGCAGTGCCACCGGGTGCGGCGCCGCTCCGGTGCGCTTCGGCGACTGCGGGAAGTAGAGAACCCCGTCGCACACGTCGTTCAGATCGGAGATCTGCGCCGCCGGGAAGTCGCTCGGCTGCGGCCCGCGCGCCGACGGCTCCACGCTCGCCGTCGCACCCGGCGTGGGCGTCGCGCCGGACGACCGCCAGGGCGCCACGGGCGGGGCGGCCGGCTCCCGCTCGGCCGCCTCGCGGGGCGAGGAACCCAGCAGGAACGCGCCGCCGATCAGGCCCGAGCACGCCACCAGCAGCAGCACGCTCAGCGCCGCGACGGCAATGACCAGACCGCGGTTGCGGCCGGTCGACGGCGGACCGGGCGGAGGGTACGGCCCGTACGGCGCGGCCGACCCGAACGACGCCACCGGGGTGGGCGGCCCGTAACCCGTGACAGGCGGCCCGTCGCTCGGCCCGGTGGCGGGCGGTGGTGGCGGCCCGGTAACGCCGGACGGCTCGCCGGCCGGCGGCATCCAGGCGCTCTCTCCCCGCTGTTCCGCGTCCCCCGCCGGTCCCTGATCGGATCCGGCCCCCGTGTCGGACATGCGCATTCCCCCGTCGAACCCGTGCGGAGCGCGCAACCTATCAGGCTCGCCGGGCCGGAGATGCCCCTACTAGATGGTTGCGCTACCTAGGTAGCGGCGCTACCGTCATCGCCGGATGTCGTCCGATCGGGACAGTGCGGAGCGGGATGAACCAGGAACGGCGGGCGCAGTGGCTGCGCGGGGTGCTCGACCTCTGCGTGCTCGCGCTGCTGAGCCGCGGCGAGTCCTACGGCTACGAGCTGTCCCAGGCGCTGCGGGCCCACGGGCTGGGCGCCGTGCAGGGCGGCACCCTCTACCCGGTGCTGCTGCGGTTGCAGCGCTCCGGCCTGCTCACCGCGCACTGGCGGGAGGGCGGGACCGGGCCCGCGAGGAAGTACTACCGGATCAGCCCGGCCGGCAGCGCGGCGTTGCGGGCCGCCGCGATCGACTGGAGCGCCTTCGCGTCGAGCGTGGGCACGATACTGCGCGAGGAGCCGAAGCGGTGAACCACGAACCCTGGCTCGCCGCCCTGACCGGCGAACTGCGCCGGCACGGGGTGGGGCCCGACCTGACCGGCCACGTCGTCGCCGAGGCGGCCACCCACCTGCTCGACAGCGGGGAATCGCCGCTGCGGGTCTTCGGCGCGCCGGAGACCTACGCCCGGGCGGTGGTCGACAGCCTCGGCGGCCCCGACGTGCGGCCGCCGCGCCGCCAGCCCGGGCCGGTGCGGCTCGCCGCCCGGGGCATCACCAAGCGCTACCGGGGACGGACCGTCCTGGACCGGGTCGACCTCACCGTCCGGGCCGGCCAGATCGCGGCGGTGGTCGGCGCCAACGGCGCCGGCAAGAGCACGTTCCTGCGGATCTGCGCCGGCCTGCTGAGCCCGGAGGCGGGCACCGTCGAGGTGCACGGCACGCTCGGATACTGCCCGCAGGACGGCGGCACCGCCGAGTTCCTCAGCCCGGACGAGCACTTCGTGCTGATCGGCGCCGGGCGAGGGCTGGGCCGGACGGCGGCGCGGCGGGCCGGGCGCGCGGAGGCGGCCGGGCTGGAGTGGACGCCGCCGCGGCGCACCCAGGCCCGGCACCTCTCCGGTGGCACGCGGCAGAAGCTCAACCTGGTGCTGGCCCGGCTCGGCGAGCCGGACGTGCTGCTCCTCGACGAGCCCTACCAGGGATTCGACCGGGGCACCTACCTCGACTTCTGGCACGAGGTGTGGCGGTGGCGCGACGCCGGCAAGGCCGTCGTGGTCGTCACCCACCTGCTCAACCAGCTCGACCGCGTCGACGTCGTGCTCGACCTGGCCGGGGAGCGCGACGCATGAGCCGGACCCTCGTGGTGGCCGAGGCCGCCCTGCGCGAGCTGCTGCGCCGCCGTACCGTGCTGGTCATCCTGCTGCTGATGCCGCTGGCCTTCTACCTGAGCCGCCGCGGCGACTTTCTCGGGCAGTCGATCCGATTCGTCTGTCTCGGCCTGGCCTGGGCGCTCAGCACCGCCGCGCTGTTCGCGGGCAGCGCGGCGCGGGGCATGGAACCCCGCCTGCGGCTCTCCGGCTACGGCAGCCGGCACCTGGTGCTCGGCCGGCTGCTCGCGCTGTGGACGGTCGGCGTGCTGCTCTCCACCCCGTACTTCCTGCTCGTCCTGGCCGACCAGCGCGACGTCCGGTACGGCGCGATCGCCCTCATCATGGCGCTGACCGTGTTCGTGTCGGTGCCGTTCGGCCTGCTGCTGAGCGCCGTGCTGCCGCGCGAGCTGGAGGGCACGCTGGTGCTGCTGACAGTGGTCGGTCTCCAGATGGTGATGGACCCGGCGGGCAGCGCCACCCGGGCGCTGCCGTTCTGGTTCAGCCGCGAGCTCGCCACGTACGCCGTGGACCACACCGACGGCGGCTACCTCACCCGGGGCCTGACCCACGGGCTGGTCTACGCGGTGGCGCTCACGGTGCTGGTCGTGGTGGCCGCCGCGGTGCGGCTGCGGCAGCGCCGGCACCTGCGCCTGGCCACCTGACCGGCGGGGGGCGGCGGACCGGACCGGGGCGCCGGGCGTGGCAGGATCGGCGCGTGCAGATCGGGTTGCTGGGGCCGTTCCAGGTCACCACGGACGGCGGCGAACCGGCGGATGTGCCGGGCGCACGGCTGCGCGGACTGCTGGCCGCCCTCGCGCTCCAGCCCGGCCGGGTGCTCCCGAAGGCGACGCTCGTCGACTGGATCTGGGGCGAGCAGCCGCCCGCCGACGCCGCGAACGCGCTGCAACGGCTGGTGTCCCGGCTGCGCAAGGCGCTGCCGGCGGGCGCCGTCGACGGGCTGCCGGACGGCTACCGGCTCGCCGTCGCGCCCGACGCCGTGGACGCCGTACGGTTCGAACGTCTCGTCCGCCGGGCCCGCGACGGCGACGGGCCGCAGCGGGTGCGGTTGCTGCGCGAGGCGCTGGGCCTGTGGCGCGGCGACGCGCTGCGCGACGTCGGCCTGCCCGACAGCCCGGCGCTCGACGCGGCGGCGACCCGGCTGGAACGGCTGCGCCTGACCGCGACGGAGGACCGGTACGACGCGGAGATCGGGCTCGGCGGGGAAGCGGACCTGATCCCGGAGCTGACCGACCTGGTGGCCGCCCATCCGGTGCGCGAGCGGCTCGCCGCGGCGCTGATGCGCGCGCTCGTCGCGGCCGGCCGGGACACCGAGGCGCTGCTCGTCTACCAGCGCACCGCCGACGCGCTCGCCGACGCGCTCGGCGCCGACCCGTCGCCGGAGCTGTCGGCGCTGCACGTCGCCCTGCTGCGGGGCGAGACGGTACGCCGGGAGGACACCCGCCGGACCAACCTGCGTGCCGAGCTGACCAGCTTCGTCGGCCGGGACGCCGATCTCGCCGCGGTCGGCGCGCTGGTGGCCGAGCACCGGCTCGTCACGCTCACCGGTCCGGGTGGCTCCGGAAAGACCAGGCTGGCCACCGAGACCGGGCGCCGGATGACGGGCGACCTGCCGGACGGCGTGTGGCTGGTGGAGTTCGCCGCGATCAGCGCCGACGGGGACGTGGCGCAGGCGACGATCTCCGGGCTCGGCCTGCGCGACGCGCTGCTCGGCGACGCGGGCAGCGCGGAGCCGGCCGACCGGCTCGTCGCGGCGATCCGGGACCGGGAGATGCTGCTGATCCTGGACAACTGCGAACACGTCGTGGAGCAGGCGGCGGCGCTGGCCCACCGGCTGCTCGGCGAGTGCCGGCGGCTGCGGATCCTGGCCACCAGCCGGGAACCGCTCGGCATCACCGGGGAGGTGCTGTGGCCGGTCGCGCCACTGGGCCTGCCGGACGGCGACTCCGCTGTCGCCGAGGTGGAGTCGTCGCCCGCCGTCCGCCTGCTGCGGGACCGGGCCGCCGCGGTCCGCCGGGACCTCGCGTCCGACGCCCGCACGGCGATGACGATGGCGCGGATCTGCCGCGCGCTCGACGGGATGCCGCTGGCGATCGAGCTGGCCGCGGCGCGGCTGCGCACCATGTCCGTCGACCAGCTCGCCACCCGGCTCGACGACCGGTTCCGGCTGCTCACCGGTGGCAGCCGGACCGCCCTGCCCCGGCACCGGACGCTGCGCGCGATGGTCGACTGGAGCTGGGAACTGCTCACCGACGCCGAACGCGCGGTGCTGCGCCGGCTGTCGGTGTTCTCCGGCGGGGCGGGCCTGGACGCGGCCGAGCGGGTCTGCGCCGGCGGCGCCGTCGAGCCGGGCGAGGTGCTCGACCTGCTCACCGCGCTGACCGAGAAGTCGCTGCTGGTCGCCGCCGGCGACGTCGCGCCGCGCTACCGCATGCTCGGCACGATCAAGGAGTACGCCGCGCAGCGGCTCGCCGAGGCGGGGGAGGCGGACGTCGCGCGCCACGCGCACCTGGCGTACTTCACCGGGCTCGCCGAAGCGGCGGCTCCGCGGCTGCGCCGCGCCGACCAGCTCACCTGGCTCGCCCGGCTGGAAGCCGAGCACGACAACATCACCGCCGCGATGCGCGGTGCGCTCGCCGCCGGTGAGGGGCGCGAGGCGATGCGGCTCGCGGCCGGCGCCGGCTGGTACTGGTGGCTCGGCGGCCATCGGACCGAGGGCATGGAACTCATCATCGGGGCCACCGAGACGCCCGGCGACGTCCCCGACCACGTCCGCGCCGTGGTGTACGGACTCGTGGTGCTGTTCCTCAGCTCCGGACCGGGCGACGCGCAGCACGCGGCCGAGTGGATCCACAAGGCGTACCGGTTGGGCGGGGAGGGCCGCGGCGGTCATCCGGAGCTGGCCCTGGTCGTGCCGATGGAACGCATGCTGCGGGAGCCGGACGCGCTGCTGCCCGCCTGGGAGTCGCTGCTCGACCACGAGGACCCGTGGGTACGCGCGCTGGCCCGGCTGCACCTGGGCAAGCTGCGGGTCATCCTCGGCATCGAGGCGGCGGAGGCGGAGGCGTGGCTGCGGCAGGCGCTCGCCGAGTTCCGGGCGGTGGGCGAACGCTTCGGGATCTCGTTCGCGCTCAGCGAGCTGGCCGAGCTGATCGCCGTACGCGGTGACGTCGCCGCCGCCTGCGACTACTACGAGCAGGCCGTCGCGGCGGTCACCGAGGTCGGCGCCGTCGAGGACGTGATCCGGATGCGGGCGCGGCTGGCCTGGCTGTACCGGCTGGGCGGCGACGAGACGGCGAGCGCCGCCGCCGTGGCCGAGGCGCAACGGCTCGCCGCCCGGGTCGCGTGGCCGGGCGCGCTGGCCGAGCTGGCGCTGACCAAGGCGTACATGGCCCGTTACGACGGCGACGCGGACGAGGCGTACGCGCAACTGCGGGCGGTGTCGGCGCTGCTCGGCGACGAGGCGGACCTGGCCGGCGTCCGGGCCGGGATTCAGGATCTGCTGGGCTACCTGGCCGAGGACGTCGAGCAGGCCCGTACCCACCGGGCGGCGGCGTGCCGGGCGGCGCGCGAGGCCGGCTACGCGCCGCTGACCGCGCAGGTGCTCGTCGGTGTCGCGGACCTGGCGTTGCGGCTGGACCGGCCGGACCAGGCGGCGCGGCTGCTGGGTGCCGCCACCGCGGTACGCGGGCTGCCCGACCGCGCGCACCCCGACGTGCCCCGGATCGAGGCGGCGGCGCGCGACCGCCTCGGCGACGCGGGGTTCGCCGAGGCGGTCGCACAGGGCCGGGAGACCGGCTGGGAGCGGCTGGTGGAGATCACGCTCGCTTCGTGAACGTGGACCGCGCCCACAGGTAGCCGACCACGGCGATGCCGGCGCACCAGGCGATCGCGGGGATCACGTCACCGGCCGACGGCGCGCCGTCCAGCAGGCCGCGCAGCGTCTCGATGATCGGCGTGAACGGCTGGTACTCGGCGAACTGCCGCAGTCCCGGCCCCATCTTGTCCGCCGGCACGATCGCGCTGCTGAAGAACGGCAGCAGGACCAGCGGTACGGCGGCCATGCCCGCCGACTCCGGCGACTTCGCGAACAGGCCCAGCGCGACGGTGAACCAGCTGACGGCGACGCTGAGCAGCACCACCACGCCGGCCACACCGAGCCAGTGCAGGGGATCGGCGGCCGGGCGGAAGCCGAGCAGGAACGCCACCCCGACCAGGGCCGCGACCGCGAGGACGTTCGTCAGCACGGTGGCGACGACATGGCCGGTCAGCACCGCGCCCCGGGAGACGTGCATGACCTTGAACCGGTTGATGATGCCCTTGGTCATGTCGGAGCTGACCGAGGTCGCGGTGCCGCCGAGGCCGTAGCAGACCGCCAGCAGCATCAGGCCCGGCGTCGCGTAGTCGACGTAGTCGACACCGACGGAGAACGCGTCGCCGAGCATGTAGACGAACATCAGCATGACGATGATCGGCATCAGCACCGCGTTGAACACCGAGGTCGGGTTGCGGCGCAGGTGCGTCAGGTTGCGGCGCAGCATGACGACCGAGTGGTTCCTGCTCATTTCGCGGCCACCTCCGGGGTACGGCCCGTCAGGGCCAGGAAGACGTCGTCGAGGTCGGGGGTCTGGACGGACAGGTCGCCGGCGCTGATCGCGTGCGCGTCGAGCCGGTCGAGCAGGGCGCGCAGCGAGGCGGTCCCGCCGTCGGTGGGCACCCGCAGCGCCAGCGCCTCCTCGTCGCGTACGGCGTCGGCCAGCACCAGCGCCGCCGCGTCGAGTTCGGCGACTGTGCCGAACCGCAACCGCACGTGCGTGCCGGGAATCCGGCGCTTCAGCTCCTCCGGCGTGCCCTGGGCGACCAGCCGGCCCTGGTCGAGCACCGCGATCCGGTCGGCGAGGCGGTCGGCCTCGTCGAGGTACTGGGTGGTGAGGAAGACCGTCACGCCGCCGGCCACCAGTTCCCTGATGATCGACCACATGGTGCGCCGGCTGCGCGGGTCCAGCCCGGTCGTCGGCTCGTCCAGGAAGATGATCCGCGGCTCGCCGACCAGCGTCATCGCCAGGTCCAGCTTGCGGCGCATGCCCCCGGAGTACGTCGACACCATCTTGTCGGCGGCCTCGACCAGGTCGAACCGTTCCAGCAGCTCGGCGACGACCCGCTTGCCGGGCACGCGGTCGCGCGGGCCGAGGTCGACCATCAGTTGCAGGTTCTCCCGCCCGCTCAGCAGTTCGTCCACCGCCGCGAACTGCCCGGTCACCCCGATCGCCGCGCGGACCGCCTTGGCCTCGGTGGTCACGTCGTGCCCGGCGACCCGCACCGACCCGGCGTCGGCGCGGATCAGGGTGGTCAGGATGTTCACGGTCGTCGTCTTGCCGGCCCCGTTCGGGCCGAGCAGCGAGAAGATCGTCCCGGCGGGGACGTCCAGGTCGATGCCGTCGAGCACCACCCGGTCCTTGTACGCCTTGCGCAGTCCGGAGACCGCGATCGCTGAACTCGTCATGCGACCACCATGGGCGGCCGTACCGCCACCGCCCTGACACGGCGCTGACACGGCCGCTGACAGCTTGTCGGTGGGCCGGCGTACGGTCCCGCCGTGGAACGGGAGACGTTCTGGGAGATCGTGGAGCGGGCGCGCCGTGCCGCGGGACGCGACACGGTCACCGCCGAGGGGGCCGGGTGGGCGAGGATGGTCGGCATGGCCGGGTCGACGGGTGCGAGGCTGCCGCTCCAGGGCGGGCTGCCACCCGGCGGGGCGCTGACCGGCGCGGTGCGGGAGATCGCCTGCGACGAGTCCGGTTTCTCCGGCACCAACCTGCTCGACCCGGCCACCCCGGTGATCGTCCACGCCAGCGTCGACCTGAGCCGTGCCGAGGCGGCCGCGTTGATCGGTACGCTGCGGTCCGGGTTCCGGTTCTCACCCGACGAGGTCAAGTCGCGGCAGTTCCTGCGCCGCCGCGAAGCCGCCGAGGCGGTGGAGTGGTTCCTGTCGGCGCTGCGGGGCCGGGCGCACGTGCACCTGGTCGACAAGGAGTTCTTCCTCGCCACCCGGGTCGTCGACCTGCTGCTGGCCGAGCCGTCGTACGCGGCGGGCACCCGCCTCGCCGGTGACCGGCGTCCGGCCGCGGCGGCACTGCACCGGGCCGGGCGGGCGGCCGGGCCCGGCTGGGCGGTCTTCCTCGCCGCCGTGGTCGAGATGCTGCGCACCAAGCGGCGGGACCGGGCGGACGACCGGAGCGTGGCACGGTTCTTCGCCGCGCGGGACGCGCTGCGCCGCCACGTCGGCGACGCGCAGGCCGGCGCGGTCCTCGACGCGCTCGACCCGGCCCGGGTGGCAGCCGTCCAGGCCCGGTTGTACGCGGGCGACCGGACGATCCCGCCGCCGCTGGAGCCGCTGCTGCCGGCGCTGGCCGAGACCGTCCTGCACTGGAGCACCGGCCGGCGGCGGGTGCTGGTGATCCACGACGAGCAGAGCGCGCTCACCGAGGACCGGCTGCGCCGCCTCCAGGCGGCACTGGCCGCGGGCGATCCGGCCGGCCCGTCACCGCTGGCCGGGCTGGTGATGACCGACTCGCGCGACGACCCGCGCGTCCAGGCCGCCGACCTGCTCGCCGGGGTGGCCCGCCGGATGCCCGGCGTCCCCGGCGACGGACCGCTGCGCCCGCTGCTGTCCCCGCCCGCCGGGCCCGGCCCGGACGCCGTCGAAGCCGGGCAGGCCCTGGACGCCGCCGAAGCCGGCCCCGGCCCGGGTGCCGCCGACGCGACGCAGGAACGGACCAGCGCCACCGCGGCGCACGACCCGAACGCCGTGCCGGCGGAACAGGAGCCGACGTGATCCTCGACGACGTGACACCGGCCGGCGGGGTGCACTGCGAGACCACCACGCTCGGCGTGCTGACCCGGCACGCCGGGATGGACCTGTCCGAGCCGATGCTGTTCGGCCTCGGCGAGGGGCTCGGCTTCGTCTACTGGGACGCCAAGGGCATGGACGTGCCGTTCCTCGGCGGGCGCACCAAGCCGCTGTGCGTGACCCGGGCCGCCGCCGGCCGCCTCGGCCTGGATCTGCGCGTCCGGGAGACGACGTCGGCGGCCAGGGCGTGGCGGAACGTCACCGACGCGCTGGACGCCGGGCAGCCGGTCGGCCTGCAACTGGACTCGTACCACCTGGACTACTTCACCACCCGGGTCCACTTCGGCGGGCACACCGTCGCGATGTACGGCTACGACGACACCCGCGCCCACCTGGTCGACACCGCCCAGCAGGGCGGCGCGGTGACCACCACGCTGGACAGCCTGGCGCGCGCGCGTGCCGCGCGTGGACCGATGACCGCGCGCCACCTGTCGTACACGCTCACCGCGCCCGGCGGTCCGCCGGATCTGGACGCCGCCGTGCGCGCGGCGGTACGCGCCAACGCCGCGGCGTTCCTCGACCCGCCGATCGCCAACCTCGGTCACCGGGGGATCGCCACCGCCGCCGCCCGGGTGACCCGCTGGCTGGACCGCGCCGCCGACCCGGCACGCGACCTTCCGCTCGCCGCGACGCTGATGGAACGCGGCGGCACCGGCGGCGCGCTGTTCCGCGCCGTGTACCGGGACTTCCTCGCCGAGGCCGCCGCCGTCACCGGCGACGCGGGGCTGCGGCGGGCGCAGCGGATGTACGCCGGCCTCGCGCCGCTGTGGACCGCCGTCGCGGGCCACATCGCCGACGCCGGGCGGACCGGCGACCCGGCCCACCTGACCCGCGCGTCGGCGGTCCTGGCCGACCTGGCCGTCCGCGAACGCGAGGCGATGACGGTGCTGGCGGCCGTGGACGCCGGGTAGCCGTCAGCCGAGCTGCTCGGCCAGCGCCACGATGACGCCCGCCGGGCCGCGCAGATAGCAGAGCCGGTAGACGTCCCCGTAGTCCGCCACCTCACCGATCAGCTCGCCGCCGTGGGCCCGCAGGCGGGCCACCGTGTCGTCGACGTCGTCCACGGCGAACATGACCGACCGCAGGCCCAGCGTGTTCGGCGGCGCGTCCGGCGGTTCGGCGGCGACGAGCGCCGGCGCCCGGAACCGCGTCAGTTCGAGCTTGCCGTGGCCGTCCGGGGTGCGCATCATCGCGATGTCGACCCGGACGCCGTCGATGCCGTTCACCCGGTCCACCCACGGCCCCTCGACCGGCATCTCACCCTCCACCTCCATGCCGAGTTCGGTGAAGAAGGCGATCGCGGCCGGCAGGTCGTCCACCACGACACTGACGTGGTCCATCCGCTGAAGCGTCACGCCCCGAGCATAGGGCGACCTCCGGCGTGGTCAGCTCATGTCGAGCGTGTACGCGGCCTCCCGCACGTCGGCGTCCGGGTGACGGCGCAACCCGACGAGCAGGTTCCGCCACGGCGTCTTCCAGCCGAACTCCGACCCGTGCGCGACGAGTGCGACCGCGAACAGCCCACCGGCCAGGTCGCCGCGCCCGGCGAGGCGGGCGACCGTGCCGGCGAGGTCCGCCGGTTCGGGCCGACGCCGCATGGTGAGCAGGCGATCGCCGACGCGTCGCGCGGTGCGCACCGCGACCACGGGCCGGCCCGCGCAGAGCGCGGCGGCCTCGTCCAGGTCGTCGAGGCGGCCGAGGTCGACGAGCAGCCCGGTGGCCGTACCCAGGAAGGTGTCCTTGCCGGCGAGCCACCGCGCCGCCTCGACCAGCCCGGCCCGGTCGGCACCGGCGGGGCGGCTGTCGGACCACAGGGCCGCGCCCTCCGCGAGCGACTCGACGCGCCGCCGGGCGGGCCGGTCGGCGGCCGGGCCGCCCGGGTCGTCGTCGGCGGCGTCCCGCTCCACCAGGCGGGTCAGCGCGGCCCGGAACGCCTCGTCGCCGCCGGCCCGCAGCAGGTTCGCCACCCCGATGCCCGGCGTCGTCTCGTCCGGGTCGGTGAGCCGGTCCACGACCAGGTCGGTGACGCCGGTCAGCCACTGCCACCACTCGCCGAGCGCGTCGAACGCCGCGCGGCGGACCTCCCGGTCGTCGGCCCGGCACGCCTGCACCACCAGCGCGGCGTAGGTGCGGCGGTGGCGCTGCGAGATCCCGGACGGGTACGCGCCGAGCACCGCCCGCCGCTCCTCCCGGCTGGCGTGCACCGCCGCGCGCAGGACCGCCCAGCCCGCCTCGGTCCCCAGCCGCTGCCGGGCGGCGGAGACGATCGCCGCGCGCACGTCGCGGTGCGTGTCCGGATCGGCGTACGCCTCACCGAGCGCCGCCATCACGTCCACGTGCGCGTAGCGGGCCAGGAGCCGGGCGGCCTCCTTGCGGCTGGTGACCTTCGCGGCACCGGTCAGCACCCCGCCCAGCAGCTCGGCCAGCCGGGCCGGCGGGACGTACCGGGCGGCCCGCCCGGCGGCGTACAGCGCGACGCGTGCCCGGTCGCCGTCGGCGTACCGGAGCAGCACCGGGAACGCCTCGTCCGGCCGGTCGGTCCAGACCAGCGCGCCCAGCGCCGCCTCGGCGACCGGCACCTCGGACGCGTCGACGTGGCGCAGCACCAGCTCGCGTCCGGCGGGGCCGGCCCCGGCGGCGGCCCGGATCGCCGCCGCCCGCTGCCACACCCGGTGACCGGAGTCGGCGACGACGCGCGCCTGGAGCGCCACGAAGCGTTCCTGGTGGCGGGGGAGCCACCGTTGCGCGCGCGGCGCCGGGCCGGGCACCCACCGTTTCCCGCTCTCCACGAACCGGCCGCGCGGGGGCCGGTCCAGCACCCGGTCGAGCAGGTCGGTGCGGGACGTGCAGACGATCGCCCACACCTCGCCGATCGCGATCGCCGACGCGTCGACGTCGAGCACCTCGGCGACGCGCCGCGAGCGGGTACGCGGATCGGCGAGCCAGAGCCCGGCCGCCGTCCGGGCCACGGCGGGCAGGGTGTCCGGCCCGACCGTCCGGCGCAGCAGGTCCTGCAGCTCCGGCAGCCGCCAGGCCCGCCGGCCGAGCGCGTGGGTGAACGCGAACAGCAGCCCGTACCGGCCGCGCGCCATGCCCGCCTCGATCCGGCCGCGCAGCCGGTCGAACACCACCGCCTCCTGGCCGTGCCGCAGCACGGTGTCGAGCCGGCGCAGCACCGGAACGTTCGCGTCGCTGCTCACCGCGTCGATCGTGCGCAGTGCCCATTCGACCAGTTCCGGCACGTCCACGTGGTGGGTGAGGACGTCGACGGCGAGCCGGCTCAACGCGGTGGTGGTGGTCGCCGAGGCGTCCCGCGCGTCGACCGCGTCGGTGGTGAGCCCGGTCAGTCCACCGGCGCTCGTGGCGGTGAGCAGCGGCGCCACAGTGGCGAGCGCGGTGAGCGCTGCGGCGCGGACCGGGTCCTGCTCGTTGCGCAGCCGGCCGAGCCGGACCACCACCTGGGCCACCGTGCGCGGGTCGCGGGAGCGGCGCGCGGCCGCCACCAGCAGCCGCCAGCCGTCCGCCCGCTCGTCCGCGTCGCCCGAGCGCAGCGCCGCGCTCGCCGACGCGGACGCCTCCGGCCAGGGCAGGTACGCGCTCCAGAACCGCACCTGCTCCTCCCGCTCGCGGACCGACGGCAGGGTCAGCACCCGGGCCGCCTCGCGCGCCCGTACCGCCGCCGGCAGCACCTCCATCACCTGGGCGCCGGGCAGCAGCGCCGTGGTGTCGGTGTCGGCCAGCGCCCCGTCGTACAGCTCGGCGCGGCGGCTCGGCGCGACGGCGCGCAGCAACGCGGCCAGCGCGTGGTCGTGCTCCCGCAGCCGGGCGGCCAGCGGGACCAGTTCGGCCGTGGGCAGCGCGGCGAGGCGGCGCAGCAGCGCCCGGGGCAGCGTGGTCCGTGCCAGCCAGGCCGCGCGTGCGGGCGACGTGAGCAGGCGGACGACCCGGCGGGCGTCGTGCGCGGCGAGCCGCCCGTACGCGACGGGCGGGCCGGGCAGCGACTCCTCGGGCGCGTACCCGTCGAGCAGGTCCAGCGCCCGCGCCGGATCGCCGTGCAGCACCGCGCCGGCGACCTCCGCCCAGATCCGCCCGCGTGACTCCGGTGGGGCCACGGCCATCCGCTGACCGGTGCGCGTCAGCACGATGTCGGAGTGCGACCGCATCAGCCGTTCCGGGTTCAGCGCGTGTTCCAGATCGGGCAGCCACGCCCGTACCGTCTCGGGGCCGCACGCCGGCAGCAACGCGGCGGCCTCGTGGTCACCGAACCGCTCGCGTACCCCGATGATCAGCGCGTCGGCGACGGCCGGCACCGGGTTGCGGCGCAGCGCCCGGTAGACGCGCCGCCGCGCGCCGGCCGGCCGGTCGGTCAGGTCGGCGGGCGTCACGCCGGCCCGCACGGCGGCGGTCAGCGCGGTGGCGGCGATCGAGGGTTCCGGGTCGAACGTCGCGGCCAGGACGGCCGCGGTGTCCCGGGTCGCCAGCGCGGCGAGCAGCGCGAGACGCCGCTCGTAGGGCCCGTGCCGGCGCAGGTCGGCGCAGACCTGCGCCCGGTCGGGCGCGGTGCGTGCCCACGCCACGAGGCGCCGCGTCCGGTCGCGGTGGGGCAGCGGGTCGAGGGCGGCGAGCAGGTCGCGGGTGGCGGTGGGCACGGCGCTCATTGTGCCGGTGCGCGGGTCGCCGCGGGTGCCCGTCGCGCCTATTCTGCAATTCCTATGGAAGTTGTAGATTTTCAGCGTTCTCCCAGCCGCCCGGGATTGACATCAATCGGACCGTCGGGGATATTCCTAGCGGCGCGTCGGGGCGCGGGGCGGAGCAGGCGAGGTCTGCGGACTTCACCTGCGTGACGTGCGGAAAGGTGTTCGTGCTGCCCCTGCTCCGCGGGGTCCGGATGAGGTTGGGAAATGATTAATCGGGCCGTCGAATTCGCCAAGCACAATTCGCCGAATTCTCTGCGGGTCAAGGCCCGGCGGGCGCAGATGGAAGCGCGCAACGCCCGTATGCGACTCACCGTTCCGGTGGTGGCCCACAGCGAGTTCGACAACATCTTCCACTGCACCGTCCGCAAGACCGGCAGCCAGTGGATCAAGGCGTTGTTCAGCGACCCGGCCGTCTACCGCTACAGCGGGCTGCTGCCCTACGACCCGCGCTTCTACTCCGGCGGCGCGACCGCCCCGGTGCCGGCCGGCCGCATCGGCCTGGCGATCTTCCTCTCCCACAAGCGGTTCGAGGCGGTGCCCAAGGCCGGCGGCTACCGCGCGTTCTTCGTGATCCGCGACCCGCGCGACGTGGTCGTGTCCAGCTACTTCTCGCTGCGCAACTCACACGCCCCGATGGGCGACATCCCGCAGGCGCGCAAGGCCCTCCAGGAACTGCCGAAGAAGGAGGGCATGCTCTACGTCATCGACCGCCTGCGCGACAAGAAGCAGTTCGGGCAGATGCGGTCCTGGGCGGTCGCGCCGAGCGACGAGACGTTCCGGCTGTTCCGCTACGAGGACCTGACCGGCGAGCGGCAGGCCGACGAGGTCGACCAGCTCCTGCGGCACTGCGGCATCACGCTGCCCCCGGCCGAGCTGGAGGCCCTGCTGGCCCGCTACAGCTTCACCAGGATGAAGAAGTCGAAGGAGACGCCCGGGCGGATCTCCCACTACCGCAAGGGCGCGTCCGGCGACTGGCGCAACCACTTCGACGACGACATCTACGCCGCGTACACGAAGGCGGCCGGTGACCTCGCGGAGATCCTCGGCTACCCCGCCCGGGACGACGAGCGGAACGGGCAGGAATCCGCCGCACGGTAGAGCGGTGACGGCGGTACGGTGTTCGTCCCGCTCGGAAGGGGACGCATCACGAGCCTGCCTGCCCGAACCACAGATCGTGGACAGACTGCAAGCCGTCGTGCGTCGAGTCGGTCACTCGGAAGAACTTCCACGCATAGCCGAAGGGGTCCTCGAACTCGACGTACCTCTCTCCCCACGGTGCGTTCGCCGGACCGGCACTGATGACGCAGCCGGCAGCTTCACACCGCAGGGCGGCTTCGTCGATGTCGTCTACCTCGAGCCCGATGACAACGCCGAGCCCGCGCGGGCCGGTCTTCGTCTGACGTTCCCGGGCGCTGTCCGGGAACGGGATGCCAACCAGCGCGTCGACCAGCAACTGCAACGGACCCCGCCGGAGGATTGCCATGGCGAGACCACCGTCAGCGCCAGGCACCGTGCCCACCGGGACGAAACCAAAACTCTGATACAACGTCGAGGCCGCCGTTACGTCATTGACCCGCAGCGCGACCCGTACCGGTGGCTCGTCGGTCATCCCGCGACGGTAGCGATTCGGCACACTGCGCGCAACGCTCACCCAACCGGTCCATTCCACCTCCGTATCTCGACGGTCCTTTCCGGAACGCGAAGGATCGTGCGAGGCGGTGAGCGAATGATCCCCACCTGGACCGCCGTATGCTCTTGCCGTGGAGCTGCGGTTCACCACCCGGACGTCCGACTCGGACTGGATCGACACCGTGTGGACCTGCACCAGCGATCGGGTCGACGAGATGACGTCGGTGGCGACCCCGTGCTGGGGACTCGTGTTCTGGCAGCGCGACGGGCGCTCGTACGCGGCCGTCTCCGGCCCCGAGACCGCGACCGGCACCGCGCCGGTGCCCGAGGGCGCCACGTTCGTCGGCATCGAGTTCGCGGTGGGCACCTCCCTGCGGCTCGTACCCACGCCCGCGCTGGTCGACGGCGGCGCCGAGCTGCCCGACGTGAGCCGCAGCACGTTCCGGCTCGACGGCGGCCGGTGGCCCACACCCGGCCCGGACGACGCCGAGGCCCTGGTGGACCGGCTGGTCCGTGCCGGTGCGGTGGTCCGCGACCCGCTCGTCACCGAGACCCTGCGCGGCGGCCGCCCACCGGCCTCACCCCGTACCCTCGAACGCCGGTTCCGCGCCGCGACCGGCCTGACCCGGGGCGCGGTGCGGCAGATCGACCGCGCGCGCCGCGCCGCCGTGCTGCTGGCCGCCGGCGGCCCGCCCGCCGACGCGGTCACCACCTTCGGGTACGTGGACGAACCGCACCTGGCCCGCGCGCTGCGCCGGTACGTCGGACGGACGGCCGGTGAGCTGCGTGCGGGCGCCGGTGGTGCGATAGCGCTGGACCCGGCTCAGCGGGTCACGTCGTAGATCAGCTTGACCACGCCGTTGGGGTAGGCGGCGGAGTCGCGCAGACGCAGCGTCTGCCGGTCCCGGTCGGCCTGGCTGAACAGGCTCTTGCCGGCGCTGAGCAGCACCGGGAAGACGAGCAGGTGGTACCTGTCGATCAGGTCCGCCTCGGCGAGACGGCGGGCGAGTTCCGCGCTGCCGTGGATGAAGACGTCGCCGCCGTCGCCCTGCTTGAGCGCGGCCACGCCGGCGGTGCTCCGCAGGACCGTCGTCGGCCCCCAGCCGTCGACCAGGGCGTCCTCGGGTAGACTGGACGACACCACGTACTTCGGCAGGTCCCGGTAGGCGGCGTGGTCCTCGGAGTCGCGCCAGGTCGGCGCGAACGCTTCGTAGCTGCGCCGGCCGAACATCAGCGCCGTGGTCTGCGCCAGTTCCTCGCCCTTGAGCGAGAACGCCTCCGGCAGGAACTCGACGTCCTTGACGACCCAGCCGCCGCTGCGGTGCTCCTCGCCCGGGCCGCCGCCGGGGGAGTCCACGACGCCGTCGAGCGACATGAATCCGGTGTACACGAGATCACGCATGCGGGCCATGCTAGGAACGGCCGCCATCTGCCGTCTTGTACGGAACCGACACGCCTCAGCAGCCGCACGAGACGCCGGCCGGGGCGGTGAGGTCGTCGGCGGGCCGCCGGACGAGCCCCGCCCCGGTGCGCACCGGGAAACCCTCCCGCACCCAGTACTCGTACCCGCCGATCATCTCCTTGACCGGCCGGCCGAGCCGGGCGAACTCCAGCGCCGCGCGGGTGGCGCCGTTGCAGCCCGGCCCCCAGCAGTAGGTGACCACCGTGGCGTCCGGCGGGACCAGCTCGCCCGCCCGGGCGGCGATCTCGGCGGTGGGCAGGTGCACGGCGCCGGGGATGTGCCCCTGCCGCCACGCCGGAAGGGAGCGCGAGTCGACCACGACCAGGCCGGGGACGCCCGCCTCCAGGTCGGCGTGCACGTCGCTCACGTCGGCCTCGAACGAGAGGCGGGCCGCGAAGTGGGCGAGGGCGTCGGCGGGTCGGGCGGCGGGAATGCGCAGGACGTTCGACATGGCACCCATCGTGGTGGCCGCCGTCCGGCCGCTCCAGTGGCGCCAGCGACGCCCTTCGCTAAGATCCCGCCATGAACCGCGCCACCGTGTCGGTGCTGGCGTACGAGGGCATGTCGGTGTTCGAGACCGGCATCGTCACCGAGGTCTTCGGCCTGCCCCGCCCCGAGTTCGACGTGCCCTGGTACGAACTGACCGTCTGCGCGGAGACCCCCGGCACGGTGCGGCTGGTCGGCGGCGCCACCCTGCACACCGGCCATGGCCTCGACGCGTTCGCCGCCGCCGGCACGCTGATCGTGCCCGGGGTCGCCGACGTGCACGCCGACCCGACACCGGCGCTCACCGGCGCGCTCCGTGCGGCCCACCGGCGCGGCGCCCGGATCGTGTCGATCTGCTCGGGGGCGTTCGCGCTGGCCGGCGCGGGCCTGCTCGACGGCCGCCGGGCCACCACCCACTGGCGGTACGCCGACCTGCTCGCCCGGCGCCACCCGGCGGTACACGTCGACCCGGACGTGCTCTACGTGGACGACGGCGACATCCTCACCGGCGCGGGCAGCGCGGCGGGTCTCGACCTCTGCGTCCACCTGGTACGCCGCGACCACGGCCCGACGATCGCCAACGCGGTCGCCCGCCGGCTGGTCGTACCGCCGCACCGGGAGGGCGGCCAGGCGCAGTTCATCGAGGCGCCGGTGCCCGGCGACCCGGAGGACGACCGGCTCGCCGCGAGCATGTCCTGGGCGCTGGCGAACCTCGACACCCCGATCACCGTCGACCGGCTGGCCCGGCAGGCCCACATGTCGGCGCGTACCTACCTGCGGCACTTCGCGCGGGCCACCGGCACCACCCCGATCCGGTGGCTGATCGACCGGCGCGTCCAGGCCAGCCTGCCGCTGCTGGAGACGACCACCGCGCCGATCGAGGAGGTCGCCACGACCGTCGGGTTCGAGACGGCGGTGACGTTCCGGCACCACTTCACCGCCGCGATGCGGACCTCGCCGTCGGCGTACCGCCGGGCCTTCACCCGGCCCGGCGGGCGCCGCGCTCACGACCCGGCGGACCCCAGCGGTACGACGTAGGAGTCGACGCGGGCGATCAGCCCGTCGCGGAACGTGAACAGGTCGTTGAAGGCGAACCGGAACGGCCCGTGCTCGACGCTGACGCCCCGGCCCTCGCCCGTCACCACGACGACCGGCCCGTCCTCGTGCACGCGCTCGACGTCGAGCCGCGGGCTGCCGCTGAACGCCGGGTTCTCGATCTCGCCGTCGAACTCCGCCCGGCCCCGCGTGGTGCGGTGGCCGTGGATGACCCACTCGACATCGTCGGTGAGCGTGGCGAGGATGCGCTCGTGATCGCTCGCCCGGAAGCCGTCGAAGTACTCGGCGACCAGGTCACGCTGGGTTGCTCGGGTCACTGTCGTCTCCATCGTCGTGGTGTCGGAGGTGGGCGGCGAGGGCGTCGAGGATCGAGGCGAGCCCGTCGGCCGCCTGGTCGGTGCGCAGCTCGGGCGGGAGCTTGCGCTGGTGCACGGTGAGGTCGGTGCCGTCCCCGGCGGGCCGCAGCGTGACTGTGGTGCGCAGGCCGGTGACCGGCTCGTCGAACACCAGCTCACGCAGCGGGTCGACGCGTACGTAGACGAACCGCAGCCGTCCGGTCCGGCCGTCCGGCGCGCGCGTGTCGAGGGCGAACTCGCCGCCCGGTCGCAGGTCGACAGTCACCGACGTCCGCGGCACCGTGGCGTGCGAGCCGCCCCAGAACGCCGCGATGCCCGCCGGTGAGGTGAAGGCGGTCCACACCCGGTCCGGCCCGGCCGGCAGGTGGCGCCGGGCGATCAACTCGTCGCCGTGCCGTTCGGTGCGGGCCCTCACCGGGTCGCCTCGGGTTCGGCGAGGTGGGTCTCGAGCGCGTCGAGACGGTCGTCCCAGGCGCGGCGCTGCTCGTCGATCCACGCACTCAACCGGTTGAGCCGGTCGACGCGGAGCCGGCACGGTCGCCGCGTGCCCTCCCGTCGCTGCTCGACCAGGCCGCACCGGCGCAGGACGCCGACGTGGTGGGAGATGGCCTGCGGGGTCAGGTCGAACGGCTCGCCCAGCTCGCCGACTGTGGCCTCACCGCGGGCGAGGCGGGTCACCAGGGCGCGGCGGACCGGGTCGCCGAGGGCGGCGAACGCGAGGTCGAGGTCCGGATCGGAGCGCATGCCCCTCACGCTATCGCAAACATCCGTTTGCGCAAGTGACCCTTTGCGAATCCCTGGCAGGCGGGTGGGCTCCGCGCCGGAACGCGGCCGGGGGTGCGGGCGTTGGGGAAGCAGGGGGAGTGGCGGTGCCGTTTCGTGCGGCGTGGCATCGGGAACGTCGTCGGGACGGACACGGGACGGAGGGTCGACGTGAGGACACCGAGTCGCCGTAGGCGGATGCTTGGCGTACCCCTGCTCGTCACCGCGCTGCTGGCCGGCGCTTGTGGCGACGGCGGTGAGAACGACGGCGGCACCGCGGGGACCACCTCGCCGCCGGCCCCCGGCTCGACCGCAGCGACGCCGTCGGCGTCGCAGTCGTCCGGCGGGCGCGTGACGATCCCGACGTCCGCCTTCGCCGACCTGCCGCCGGAACTACACAAGTCCGACGCGCAACCGATGGAGGTCACCGACGCGCTGCCCGGGTTGTGCGACCAGGAGTTCCGCAGCGGCGGACGGTCGGTCACCGCGAGCGCCGCCATGATGAGCGCCTACAAGCAGCCGAAGGACCCGCCGGAGAACGTCCCCTACGGCACGCTGCACCAGACCGTCTTCGCCTTCGAGGGCACCGGCGCGGCCGACTACCTGCGCCGGGTCCGCGGCGCGGTGGCGGACTGCCGGTCGTTCCAGGCCTCGGGCGGCACCGTCACCGTCCGGTCCCAGCCGATGGCCGGGACCGGGGACGAGGCCCTGCTGGTCACCGTGAGCCGGCCGGCGACCGGTCTGGACGGCAGCCCGGCCGAGGGCCGGACCACCAGCCAGATCCTCGTGATCCGGGTCGCCGACGCGGTCACGGTCGTGCACGACCAGGGCTGGGAGGGCACCAGCAACGACCCCGGCCTGGCCGACGACATCGCCCGGTCCGCGGTCCGCGGCCTCGACTCCTGGCAGCGCTAGCGTCGGCGGCGCGCCATCCGGCGTACGAGCAGGAACGCGACGCCCCCGGCCAGCAACCAGGGCGCGGCGACCACGACCGGGTCGAGCGGGTGGTGCACGCGGTCGACCCGGTTGCCGCGTCGGGACGACAACCCGTGGTGGGTGAACTCGCTGCGCACGCCCGTCTCGGCCACCGGGTTGTCCGGGTTGCGGCGCAACAGCGACCCCAGCCTGCTCTCCGCGGTGTCGACGCGGTCGGCGGCGAGCAGCAGCAGCCAGTGCGCCGCGCGGCCCTCGCTGAACCGGCGGTACGAGTAGCGGCGGATCACGCCGGAGAGCCCCTTGGGCGGGCACGAGGTGCCGAAGACCGGGGTGAGGAACTTGTGCTCGATCGACCGCTCGCGCGGCCACTTCTCCGGCTGCCGCTCGGGGAACTCCCAGTGCGCTCCGGTGATCTCCGGGGCGAAGCGTTCCTTCGGCACGGAGGGCCGGTCCGCCGGGTCGAGGTCCGCGCCCCACCCGGGGATGCGGGCACGCAGCTCGTCCGGGGACTCGGCGAGTTTCGGTTTGTCCGGCGTGTACGGCATGGTGGGCTCCCGGTCCTCTCAGGCGGCGTTCGGGACGATGAGCGGCTTGATGCAGCCGTCGAGCTTGGCGGAGAAGATGTGGTACGCCTCGGCGACGTGCTCCAGCGGGATCCGGTGCGTCACGATGTCGCTGGGCTTGAGGTAGCCGTTGCGGATGTGCTCGAACAGGCGCGGCCACTGCCGCTTCACCGGGCACTGGTTCGTCCGCAGGGTGAGCCCCTTGTTCATCGCGTCGCCGAACTTCACCGCGCTGAACATCGGCCCGTACGCGCCCATCACGGAGATCGTGCCGCCCTTGCGTACCGAGTCGATGGCCCAGTTCAGCGCCACCGGCGAGCCGCCCTGCAACTTCAGCTTCGCCGCGGTGACGTGCTGGAGCAGGTTGCCGTCCGCCTCCGCGCCGACCGCGTCGATCGCCACGTCCGCGCCCAGGTGGTCGGTGATCTTCTTCATGTGCACGACGATGTCGTCGTACTCGGCGAAGTTGTACGTCTCGGCGTGGGCGAAGGAGGCGGCCTTCTCCAGCCGGTAGTCGAGGTGGTCGATGACGATGACCCGGCCGGCGCCCATCAGCCACGCCGACTTGGCGGCGTAGAGGCCGACCGGGCCGGCGCCGAAGACCACCACCACGTCACCCTCGGCGATGTCGCCGAGCTGCGCGCCGAAGTAGCCGGTGGCGAGCGCGTCGGTGAGCAGCACGGCGTCGTCGTCGTCCATCCACTCCGGAATCGGACTCGGCCCGACGTCGGCGAACGGCACCCGGACGTACTCGGCCTGGCCGCCGTCGTAGCCGCCGCAGGTGTGCGAGTAGCCGTAGATGCCGCCCACGGCGGTGGCGTTCGGGTTGACGTTGTGGCAGTTGCTGTAGAGGCCCCGGGCGCAGAAGAAGCACGACCCGCAGTACACGTTGAAGGGCACCATCACCCGGTCGCCGGGCTTGAGGTTGCGCACGGACGGCCCGACCTCGTCGACCACGCCGACGAACTCGTGACCGAACGTCATCCCGACCCGGGTGTCCGGCATCATTCCGTGGTAGAGGTGCAGGTCGGAGCCGCAGACGGCGGCCCGCGTCACCCGCACGATCGCGTCGTTGGGGTGCTCCACGACGGGCCGGTCCTTCTCCTGCACCCGCACCCGGTACGGACCGCGGTAGACCATTGCTCGCACTCGACGCCTCCCGGATGCCCGTGCCCCTGTACGACCCACCCCGGATCCTCCGGAGCACTGGAAGGGCTACCCGCGGAGATGCGGGACAAACGGGAGCGGGATCACCGGGCAGAATGGGCGGGCGACCACAGCCGTGACGCGATGGGAGCCCGCCATGGCCGCACGTCCGGACGTCGTCGTCCTCGGAGCCGGGGTCAGCGGCCTCAGCACCGGCATCCGGCTGGCCGAGAGCGGCGCCCGGGTGCTCGTCCGCACCGCGGCGCCGCCCGCGCACACGACGTCGGCGCTGGCCGGGGCGATGGTCGGCCCGAACCTGTCCCCACCCGGCGACCCGCAGCGCGCCTGGACCGACGAGACGCTGCGGGTGCTCGGCGCCGAGCCGCTGCCGGGCGTGGCGTGGCGTGGCGGCACGCTCGCCGCCCGGCCGGAAGGGGCGACGCCCCCGTTCGCCGACCAGACGCCGGGCTTCCGGCAGCTGGGCGACGACGAGCGCCCGGCCGGCTTCGGCACCGCGTTCACCGTCCGGCTGCCACTGGTCGACATGCCGGTCTACCTCGCATACCTCCTCGAGCGCTTGCGCGACGCCGGCGGCGAGGTGCGGGTCGCGCCGGTGGGCTCGCTCGACGAGGCGGCGACGTCGGCCCCGGTGGTGGTCAACTGCGCCGGGCTGGCGGCGCGGACGCTGACCGGGGACACCGGCCTGCACCCGGTGCGCGGCCCCCGGATCGTGGTGCGCAACCCCGGCCTGGACCGGTTCTTCATGGAGGCGCCGATGGCGCCGGCATGGGCGTCGATCTTCCCGCACGGCGACCACGTGGTGCTCGGCGGCGGGCAGCGGCGCAGCGACGACACGACTCCCGACCCGGCCGAGGAGGCCGACGTGATCGCCCGGTGCGCCGCGATCGAACCGTCCCTGGCCGGCTCCGAGGTCCTCGACCACCGCGTCGGGCTGCGCCCCGGCCGGTCGGCGCCCCGCGTGGACGCCGAGCGGCGTGGTGACGCGCTCGTCGTGCACAACTACGGCCACGCGGGCAACGGCGTCATGCTGTCCTGGGGCTGCGCCCGCGACGCCGCGGCGCTCGCCCTCGGGGCTGCGCCGCCGACCTGACGGGCGCCGGCCCGACGGCACGGTCAGGAGACGGCGGCCCGCACCAGCTCGGTGATCCTCTTCTCCACCTCCGGGCTCCACTTCACCAGCGCGAACGACGCCGGCCACATGTCGCCGTCGTCGAGGTTGGCCGCGTCCTGGAAGCCCAGCGTCGAGTAGCGGTAGTTGAACTTCCCCGAGTCCTGGAAGAAGACGACGATCTTTCCGGCCGCGTTGGCGTACGCCGGCATGCCGTACCAGGTCTTCGGCGACAGATCCGGCGCGGCGGACGTGATCGTCATGTGCACGCGCTCGGCCAGCTCGCGGTCGGCCGGCGCCATCTGCGCGATCCGGTCGAGCACCGCCTGGGGGTCGTCGGCCTTCTTCGCGCCCTTGCGCCCCTCGGCGCGCAGCTCGGCGGCGCGCTCCTTCATCGCGGCGCGTTCCTCGGCGCTGAAACCGTCGGACATCTCGATCCCCCTCGTGGCTCGCGGTCCGCGTGGTGCCGACCGCCCGGGGACAACGCTATGGCGCGGTGGTGACGGTGCGCTTCTCGATTCCTGATCACCTGCCGGGACCACGGCGACCGGGTGCGGCACCTACCATCGCCGGCATGGCAACCCGGCTCGTACAGATCAACATGAAGGCGCACGACGAGGTCGCGCTCGGTGACTTCTGGGCGAAGGTGCTCGACTGGGAGATCTCCAGCGAGGCACCCGGCGTGACGAACCTCGAACCCGAGGGCTTCAGCTACCCGGACCCCAGCGCGGTCTGCATCGACCTCGTCGTCTCCTCCGAACCGAAGACGGTGAAGAACCGCGTCCACGTCGACCTCGCGACCACGTCGGCCGCGCACCACGCGGAGGTGGTCGCGCGCCTGACCGCGCTCGGCGCCACCCCCGCCGACGTGGGCCAGGGCGACGTGCCGTGGACGGTCCTGGCGGATCCGGAGGGCAACGAGCTCTGCGTACGGGAGCCGAACCCGCGGCACGCGGACACCGGGCCGATCGCCGAGGTGGTGGTCGACTGCGCCGACCCGCGCGCCATGGCCGGCTTCTGGAGCCGGGCCACCGACTGGACCGTGCACGAGGTGACCGACCAGGAGGCGGTGCTGCGCTCCGCCAAGGGCGTCGGGCCGTACCTGCGGTTCGCCCGCACGGCCGACGCGAAGACCGGCTGGAACCGCGTCCACCTCGACGTCCGCCCGTACGCGTCGGACGACCTGGACGCCGAGACCGCGCGCCTGCGGACGCTGGGCGCCACCGACGCGGACCTGGGTGGGGCCGACATTCCGTGGCGGGTGCTGGTCGACCCGGAGGGCAACGAGTTCTGCGTCCTCACCCCGGGCTGACCGGCCACGGCGCCGGGCGGGCGGTCGCACCCGCCCGGCGCCGGTCAGGCCGTCCGTTCCGGCCGGAACTCGTGGACCACCTCGATCGGACCGACGATGTGCCTGTTGAACTCGTCCAGCTCCTCGGCCGGCACCCACAGCTCCAGGATGTCCCGGCCACCCACCTGCCGGACCGGGTAGCGGGCGGCGAACGTGCTGTCCACGTGGAAGCGCGTCACGTAGCCGACGCCGGAGGCCGGCACGTTCCAGTCCCGGGCGATCATGACGGCGTACTGCTCGTTGAGCACCGGATAGAAGATCGGCTGGTCCGGCAGCCGCGGCGGCCAGGCCCGCCAGCCGGAGGCGCGGACGAGGTCCAGCTCCCGCGGGCCGGTCGGGCGCCACAGCGTCGTCGTCTCCGTCATCACGTACCCCCTTCTGCCACGGTCGTGGCACCGTACCGGCGGCGCGCCGCGACCGGCCATCGGGTTTCGGCCGCAGAATCGACATCGGGTGCGATGAGTTCGCGAAGCCTCGGCGGTCCACCCGTCGACATCCCCAGACAGACAGGTAGGGAGCACCGTGATGGCCACTGTCATCTCCACGCTGTTCATCTCGGCCGACGGTGTCGCCGAGATCGACCCCGACTGGCACTTCCCGTACTTCGACGACAACATGGGCCGCGCCGTCGGTGAGGACTACGACACCTCCGACGTGCTGCTGATCGGCCGGGAGACGTACGACAGCTTCGCCGGCGCCTGGCCGGACCGGGAGGCCGCCGGCGGCGAGGACGCGCCGTTCGCCAAGCAGCTCGGCGACATGCGCAAGGTCGTCGTCTCCCGCCAGCCGCTGGAGTTCTCCTGGCGCAACTCCGAGCTGATCCAGGGCGACCTGGTGGACGCCGTGCGCGCGCTCAAGGCCGACGCCGGCATCAAGGGCATCCTCATCCCCGGATCGATCTCGGTGGTGCAGCAACTGCTCGCCGCGGGCCTGGTGGACGAACTGCGGCTGCTGGTGCACCCGGTCGCCGCCCGCAAGGGCCGCCGGCTGTTCGACGAGGGCGACGCGCCGTACCACCTGCGGGTGACCGCGACCGAGGCGTACCCGACCGGCGTGATCCGGGTGATCTACACCCCGGCGCCGGCGCCGGGCGCGGTCGGCTACGACGACGTCAAGGAGCAGGTGCCGGCCGGAAGCTGACGATCACGGGCCGCGGCGGGCCGGTGCGTCGTGAAAGGATCCGCCGGTGCGTCGCGCTCCGCTGCTGCTGATCCTCGCGGCGGTGTCCGCCGTCGCCCATGTCGCCGGTGTCCTGGTGGCCGCCCCGCTCTGGCGCGGCGCCGAGGTGCTGAGCCTGGCGCTGCTGCTCGGCTACGCCGTCGCCGCCGGGCTGCCGGCCCCGCGCTGGGCGGTACCGGCGGCACTCGTACCGCTGGTCGTGGCCGCGGTCCGGACCATGCCGGCCGAGCCGGGCGCCGGGGACTTCGGCTGGACGGTGTACGGCAGCGGCGACAGCGGCTTCGACGTCACCGCCAGCTTCGACGCGGCGTTCGCCGCAAGCTGGGCGGCGCTGATCGCGGTGGCGGTGCTGCTGGTCGCGTTCCGAGGGCGCGGACGGCGCCGGCACCTGATCGCCGCGGCGGTCGCCGCCGCGCCCGTCGTCGGGTACGCGGCGGTCCGGGTCACCGACGTCGGCGCCGCGGCCGCCGCGAGCACCCGGGTCGTGGAGGTGCGCACCGAGACCACGCTGACCCGGGTCGGCGGCCCCGGGTACGACCAGGCCGACGTCGTGCCCGCGCTCGTCCTCGCGGTGCTGCCGCCGCTGGCGCTCGCACTCGCCGCGCTGGCGCTCGCCGTGCTGCTGGCCGGGCGGGGCCGGCGGCTCGCCGCGACCGGCGCCGCACTGCTGGCGGTGCTCGCGTTGCCGCTGCTCGACGCGGGCATGGAGGCCGTCCCGCTGCCCTACTCGGCCGACGGCACCGCCCTGTTCGCCTGGTACGCGATCACGCCCACGGCGGCCGTGCCGCAACCGATGGCGGCGCTGACGGCGGTGGTGGAGCTGGCCGCGTACCTGCTGCTCGTCACCGGGCTGACCGGGTCGGACCGTGCCGAACCGGCGGCGCTCGCCCCGGCGGGGGCCGGATGACGTCAGGCGGTCGACTCCAGCTCGTCGAAGGCCATGTTCCACCACGACTCCGGATCCGCGAACGCGGCCGGGTCGACCGGGAGCAGGTCGTCGCGGATCGCCGCCGCCCGCGCGGCCCGTTCCCGCCCGCCCGGGTCGGTGGCGATGAGCTGCCCGAGCCGGTAGAGGAACTCCACGAACGCGGCGAACGTGCTGTTCACCGTCTCCAGGTTCGGTGTCTCCAGGTCCAGCAGGATCACCGCGCCGGTGCCGGCGTCCAGGCAGAACAGCAGCGCCGGGTCCTCCGGGGAGGCGCCCAGCACGACGTACGGGCGGGGGCCCTGGTCGCCCAGCTCGATCGACAGCGTGGAGAACAGTTCGACGTCCGGGACCGAGACGTCGACGGTGAACAGGATCGGCACCTCGACCGGCAGCGCCCCGTCGGGCGGGAACACCTCCGGCCCGAGCGGCCCGAGGATCGCGTCGAAGCGCTGGTCGGGGAAGTAGATGACGCCCCGCTCACCCCAGAGGGCGGTGAGCTGCTCCCGGGTGACGGTCACGGCTGCGCCTCGTCCTCGTCGTCCGGCTCGTCCTCGTCCGCCTCGTCGAGCAGGCCCTGCCGGTCCAGGAACGCGTACCACCCGTCGTCGTCGGTGACCAGCTCGGCGTAGCCGGGGCCGAGCACGTAGTAGTGCACGAACGAGTCGAGGTCGGGCGCCAGTTCCTCGAACGCGTCGCCCATGAACCACTCGGTGCCGGTCGGCGGGAAGTACCAGACCGCGCCGGTCGCCCGCTCCAGGAAGATCGGCTCGTCGCTGCGGGTGCCGACGACGAGCCAGCCGGTCTTGTCCTGCCGGACGGGGGAGAAGTCGGGCGCGTAGTCGAGGAAGTACTGCATCCCGGCGAGCCGGCCGGCCGAGGCCAGCTCGAACGCGCCGGCCCGCAGGCCGTCGGCGGCGAGCAGCAGATCACGCAGGCCGGCCGGCAGCTCCGCCGGCACGTCACCGGCGTCGGCCGGGTCGCCGATCTGCGCGTACGCGAGACTGGCCGGCTCGTCCGCGGCGAGGTCCGCGCGGAGTTCGCCGAGAAGCTGCGCGAGATCGGAAGTCAATCCACTACCTCTATTCGGATCGGGGTTCCGTCCGGCAGACTCTGGATCTGCCCCCAGATCTGGGAGCCGATGTCCGTGTTGGTTCTACCATGCAGCAGCTTGAGGTTGTCGACGGTGTCCGGCCCGCCGAGCTGGAGTTCCCACACGTGGTCGGGGTGGTAGTCGCTGAGCCGTTGACTGAGCCGGTTGGCGAGGTCCTTGTCGTGCGGCCAGTACTTGTCCCAGATCTTCTGCCGGATCCGGTCCTTGTACCCGTCGGTGATGCTCTTGTCGCGCTGCACCGGGTTGGTGGCCTTGTAGAGCTTGCCCTCGTCGCTGAGCTTCTTCAGTGCGGCCATCTTGCGCCGGAACTGGGCGGTGGCGTGGAAGTCCCGGCGCTCGACCCGGACGACCTTGGTGGGCAGGCTGCGGTTGGGCCCGGTGACCCGGACGATCGGCTTCTCCAGCTTCTCGACCGCCTTGCGGACGATCTTGCCGGCCGCCGGTTTCGCGGCGGCGCCCCGGCCGCGCCTCGGGCTAGGCATCGAGCAGTCTCCCGATGACCTGGTCGATCAGCGCGCCGACGATCTCCCGGGTGATGATCTGGAAGATCGGGATCTCGGCCAGCGAGGCGCCGAACGTGACCACGGCCGTGGCGATGGCCTGGGCGACCTGGAACGCGAGGATGGCGAGCTGCACGATCACCGCGATCTTCAGCGCCAGCACGATCGCCGCGCAGATGATCAGCCCGGCGCCGAGCAGCACGGCCGCGGGCATGCTGTCGTGCAGCACCAGCGGCCCGTTCTGCTCGCCGCCCCACCACTTCTGGAACGCGGCGATCGCCGGGCCGACGTTCTGCGTCCAGACCTGGGCGGCCGCCGCGTCCGCCTCGCCGACCGCCGCCCCGATCCGGCCGCCGAACTCCAGCCACGCCTGGCCCATCTCGAAGAGCTTCTCCTCGTCGGCCTGCGGCCAGGTGTAGCCGATCCAGCCGAGCGCGGTGACCAGCTCACTGGGTAGTTGCAGTCCCACGGCTCACCCCAGCCCGCCGGCGAGCGAGCGCATCGTGCCCGCGCCGTCCTCGTCGACCCGCTCGTACGCGTCGGCCATCCCGGCGATGTCGGCGCCCGCCGAGGTGAACTCGTCGGCGGCCATGCCGACGCAGTCGAAGATGTAGTTCGCCACCTCGGTGTACGCGATGCCGATGAGCGACCCGATGTCGTCGGCGCCCCACGGTTCGCCGTAGCCCTGCATCCGCGCCTCGAACGCCTCCAGCTCGCCGGTGAACCGCTTGGCGAGGTCGGTGACGCCGCGCCCGGCGGCCCGGATCAGCGGCGGGTGCACCTCGAAGCCGTCGCCGCTCATCGCTGCCCGCCGCGCGCCAGCCGCTCCTGCGCCTCGGTGAGCGCGTCGAGGAACGACCCGAGCCGGGGTACGGCGGTGTCCCGCACCTCCTGCAACTGCTCCCGCAACTGCGACATGTCCGCGACCTGCGGCGCCGGGCCGGTCCGCAGCCCGTCGATCGCGGCGTTCACCGCGTTGACGATGTGCGCGGTCAGCTCCTCGGAGCCGAGCCGCATCAGCCGCGGCTCGACGTGCAGCGACTGGAGCTTGCCGTCGCGCCCCATCTCGGCGCGTACCTGCCCGTCGGCGGCTTCGCCCACCGCGGGCGTCTCCGCCTCGCCCTCCGGCGGCGGACCGACCGTCCGAAGTGCCGCCATCGTCGCGTCGAGCATGCGGGTGAAGTCGCCGCTCATCGAAGGATCCGCAGTCATGAGCCCTCCCCAAGGCCAAACGCCACGAGCGTAACCGAGACGGACAAAGCGATTCCGCCCCGTACGACGGCACGGTCCACGACGGACCCGCCGACCGGCCTACCGTCGCGGGCGTGAACCGTCCGGACGCGAGCAGCGGACAACAGGTGACACGTTCCCACTCGCCGAAAGGCCGCGCATGAGAAGACTGAGACGGGCGAAGGATGTCGACGTCGGCGCGCTCACCGACGCCGAGGTCGTCGCCCGGTCCGTGCGGGTGCCGGAGACCTTCGCCGCGATCTTCGACCGGCACGCGCCGCACATCCACCGCTACCTGGCGCGTCGCCTCGGCTCCGCGGCCGCCGACGACCTGGTCGCGGAGACGTTCCTCGCCGCGTTCCGGCGCCGGGACCGGTACGACACCGGCCGCCCGAACGCCCGCCCCTGGCTGTACGGGATCGCCACCAACCTCGTCGCCCAGCAGCGGCGGACCGAGGAACGGGAGTACCGGCTGCGGCAGGCGTACCACCCGGCGACGTCCGAGGCGTCCCCCGCCGACCGGGTCGCCGCCGAGGTGACCGCGCGATCGCTGCGCCGGCACCTGCTGGACGCGCTGGCCGGGCTCGCCGACGGCGACCGCGACGTGCTGCTGCTCGTCGCCTGGGAGGACCTGACGTACGAGGAGGTCGCCGCCGCGCTGGCCATCCCGGTCGGCACCGTGCGGTCCCGGCTGAACCGGGCGCGTCGGCTGCTGCGGGAACGGCTCGGCGGCGAACCGGCCGACACCATCGAGGAGGTACTGAGCAATGGATGAGATGAGACTGCTCCAGCGGCTCGGCGACGAGACCGAGCTGCCGGCCGACGAACGACTCGGCGCCGCGCGTACCCGGCTGGTCGGCGCGCTGACCGCGACGGAGGCCGCGCCGGTTCGGCGGGCGCGACGGCCGGCCTGGCGGCTGGTCCTCGCCGGCGTCGCGACGGCGTCGGTGGCGGCGTCGCTCGCGGCGGTGCTGGTGCTGGCGCCGGACCGGATCGGCGGCAGCGCGCCGGCCGCCCGGGCCGACGCCCGGCAGGTGCTGCGCGACGCGGCGGCGGCGGCGTTGCGGCTGCCGGACGTCGAGCCCCGGCCCGACCAGTTCGTCTACACGCGCTCGCAGGGCGGCCCGGAGCTGCGGGAGAGCTGGGCGTCGGTGGACGGGACCAGGGACGGCCTGGTCGTCGAGTACCCGCCGGGCGGCCGACAGGAATACGTGCTCCCCGGCTGCCGGGACGGCCGCGCGAAGATGTACAAGGGTCAGCAGCTCATGCCGGGCACCGAGCCGTGCGTGCCGGAGCCCGCCTACGATCCCGCCGTGCCCACCGACGCCACCGCGATGCGCGCCTACCTGGACAAGCACCGCAGCGGCGAGCCCGGTGACGTCAACGCCGCCGCCAAGGACATGCTGTTCCTGCTCAACGACTCGTACCTGAGGCCACGGTCGCGGGCCGCGCTGTTCGAGGCCGCCGCCGCGACGCCGGGCCTGAAGGTGGTGGAGAAGGCCACCGACGGTGCGGGCCGCTCCGGTGTGGGCGTCAGCTGGTCCTCCCCGGGGAACCCGGCCCTGATGGTGCTGGTGTTCGACCCGCGGACGTACGCGTTCCTCGGCGTGGGCGGGCAGGCGGGCACGTCCGCGGTGCTGTCCGTCGCGGTCGTGGACCGGGTCGGCCAGAAGGGCTGAAGCCCGCCGGGCGGGTCGCCTCCCTGGGCGGCCCGCCCGCTCCGGTCGTGCGTCCGGGGCCTGCGCCATCATGGGCGTCATGACGAAGGCGGACGTGGTGGTGGTCGGCGGCGGAGTGATCGGCATGACGACCGCGCTCACGCTCCAGCGGCGGGGCGCACACGTCACCGTGCTGACCGCCCACGACCCGGCCGACACGGTGTCGACGGTGGCCGCCGCGGTCTGGTATCCCAGCCACACCGAGGAGGATCCCCGGGTGCTGCGCTGGGCCCGGGACACCCACGCCGAGCTGCGCCGCCAGGCGGCCGACGGCGTGCCGGGGGTGGTCGACCGGCCCACCCGGATGTGGCTGCGCCACCGCTACGCCGAGCCGCCCTGGTGGGCCGACGCCTGCGGCGACCTGGTGGCCGAGGCGGCGGAGCCGCCGTACACCGCGCTGCTGCGGTTCACCGCCCCGTCGGTGGAGATGACCAGCTATCTCACCTGGCTGCGGCAGCGCCTGGAGGCGGGCGGGGGCCGGATCGTCCGCCGCGCGGTGGGCACGCTCGCCGAGGCGTACGAGTTCGCACCGGTCGTGGTGAACGCGACCGGCCTGGCCGCCGGCCGCCTCGCCGCCGACCCGGCCGTGTACCCGGCGCGCGGGCACGTCCTGCTGGTGGCGAACCCGGGCCTGACCGTGTCGGTACGCGACGAGGACGACCCGGCCGGCATCACGTACGTGCACCCGCGCCGCCACGACGTGGTGCTCGGCGGCACCTACCAGGCGGGAGTCGGGCACACCCGTCCCGACCCGGAGGAGGCGGCGGCGATCCGGCGCCGGTGCGTGGCCCTCGTGCCGCAGCTCGCGGACGCGCCGGTGCTGGGGGAGCGGATCGGGCTGCGACCGGCCCGGCACGGCGGCCCCCGGGTCGAGGTGGACGCGGCGGACCGGCGGCTGGTGCACGCGTACGGACACGGCGGAGCGGGGGTGACGCTGTCCTGGGGCTGCGCCGCCGAGGTGGCGGATCTGGCGCTGAGCATCTGACCGCCCCGGCGTGGGCGCTCCGGCGGCCCCCCGCCGGAGCGCGCGGGCGGTAGCCTCTGCCCGGTGTCCGCCCGCCGCGCCGCACTGTCCGCCCTCGTCGCCCTGATCGCCGTACACATCGGGTGCGCCCTGGTCGCGCTCGCGGCCTACAGCCACCGGATCGGCCTGGTGACCCACGACGGCGCCAGCATCCCGGTGGAGCTGCTCGACGCCGTGGTGCCCCTCCGCGACCTGCTGCCCGCCGTGCTCTGGCTGCTGCCGGTCACGCTGCTCGTCACGGTCGCGGCCCTCGGCTGCTGGGCCGCCCGGCGGACCGCCCGTCCCGGCGACGAGCGGCTACCGAGGGCGGCCTGGACCGCCGGCATCGCCGCGGTGCTGCTCAACCCGCTCGCGGCCGTGCGCTACGCGTCCGCGACCGCGAACGGCGGCGAGTACATGCGTACGGTGCAGGTGGAGACCACCCTCCTGGTGCTCGCCGCTGCCGTGGCCACCACGATGAGCGCGCTCGCCGTCGCCCGGGTCGTCCGGCAACGATGACGGGGGCCGACCGGTCAGGAATCGAGAAGCAGCGGGCGGGTGGGCGGACCTAGCGTTTCCGGCACGGGCCTCCCACGGGGGCGGCCACCGGGGAAAGGTCGTCGACCCATGGACACGCGCATCCGTCAGCTGCACCGCTGGTTCTCCATCGCCTTCACCGTGACCGTCGTGGTCACGTTCGTGGCGCTGGCCCAGAAGGACCCGATCGTGTGGGTTTCCTACGTGCCGCTGCTCCCGCTCGCCCTGCTCCTGATCAGCGGCCTCTACCTGTTCGCGCTGCCGTACCTGCGGCGTCGCCGCGCCGCCGCGCGTACGCGCTGACCTGGGGGATTACCGGGGCCGGTCAGCGGGCAACACTGGCGGATGGACCAGAAGGTGATGGTGTTCGCCCCGGCCCCGCTGCTGACAGTGACCATCGAGCAGCAGGGGGAGGCGACCGAGCTGCATCTGCACCCGGGCGGGCAGGGGGTGTGGCAGACCCGGATGATCGCCGCGCTCGGCGTACCGGTGACCATGTGCGTGGGCCTCGGCGGCGAGGTCGGCGACGCGGTCCGCAAGCTGCTCGACGACGAGGACGTCACGGTACGGGTGGTGCGGCGGGAGTCCGGCACCGGCTGGTACGTGCACGACCGGCGCGACGGTGAGCGGACCGAGATCGCCGAGCACCCGGGCGCGCCGATGGTGCGGCACGACATCGACGAGCTGTACACGGTGACGCTCACCGAAGGGCTGCGCGCCCCGGTCAGCGTGCTCAGCGGACCGGCCGACCCGTGTGTGGTGGATCCGGACATCTACCGCCGGCTCGCCACCGACCTGAGCGCCAACGGCGGGACGGTGGTGGCCGACCTGTCCGGGCCGTACCTGGAAGCGGTGCTCGACGGCGGCGTGAGCGTGCTGAAGGTCAGCCACGAGGAGCTGCTCGACGACGGCCTGGCCAAGGACGACAGCGTCGAGGCGCTGCGCGACGCCGGCCGCCGCTGCCAGGAGCGGGGTGCGCGGACGGTGCTGATCAGCCGGGCCGGGGAGCCGGCGCTGGCGCTGCCGGAGGACGGCGAGGCGCTGCTGGTGCACGCCCCGCCGCTGGAGCTGGCCGACCACCGGGGCGCCGGTGACTCGATGACCGCCGGGGTGGCAGCGGTGCTGGCGCGGGGCGGGGACATGCGGGAGGCGCTGCACGTCGGCGCCGCCGCCGGTGCGCTGAACGTGACCCGGCACGGGCTCGGCACCGGCCGGGCCGAGGCGGTACGCGAACTGGCCGGCCGGGTGCGGCTGACCCCGCTGGACGGTGGCGATCATGACGGCTGACCGGCCGTCCCGGGTGCTGGTGACCAACGACGACGGCGTGCACGCCCCCGGCATCCGCGCGTTGGCCCGGGCCGCGTACGAGCGCGGGCTGGACGTGGTGGTCGCCGCGCCGGAGGCCGAGGCGAGCGGGATGAGCGCGGCGCTGTCCGCGGTGACCGAGGACGGGCGGCTGGTGTTCCGCGAGACCGAGCTGGACGGGCTGCCCGGCGTCCCCGCGTACGCGGTGGCCGCCTCCCCGGCCTACATCGCGGTGCTGGCCGGGCTTGGCGTGTTCGGGCCGGTACCGGACCTGTTGCTCTCCGGCATCAACCGGGGCGCGAACGCGGGCCACGCGGTCCTGCACTCCGGCACCGTGGGGGCGGCGCTGACCGCCGGAAACAACGGCATCCGCGCGCTCGCCGTGTCGCTCGACGTGCTCACCGCGGCGGCGGCGAGCGCCGGCAGCGGTGGCGCGGCGATCGCGGTGCTGGACAGCGTGGACGACGAGTCCCGCCACTGGTCGAGCGCCGCCGAGCTGGCCGCGACGCTGCTGCCGTGGCTGGCCGAGGCGGACCCGGGCACCGTGCTCAACCTCAACGTGCCCGACCTGCCGGCCGACCAGGTGGCCGGGCTGCGCCGGGCGACGCTGGCGCCGTTCGGTCAGGTGCAGGTGTCGATCGCCGAGCGCGGTGAGGGCTTCGTGCGGACGGCGGTCGAGGAGAACGCGGTCCGCGCGGTACCCGGCACCGACATCGCCTGGCTGGCCGACGGGTACGCCGCCGTGACCGCGATCCGGGCGCTGGGCCACCTGCCCGACGTCGAGCTGCCGGTCGAGGGCTGAGGACGGCTCCGCCCCGCCACCGTGGTACGGGTGGCGGGGCGGAACCGGTCGTTCACTCGCCGGCGGCGCGCCTGCGGTCGGCCTCGGCGTCGGCGGCGCCCACCGGGGTGCCGTCGCTGTCCCGGTCGGCCCCGGACAGGTCCACGTCGGCGCCGGCCCGGGCGGCGTCGGCAGCGGCGTCGTCGGCGCCGACGACCTCACCGCCGCCGGTCTGCCCGTCGTCGGGGACCAACTGCCCGGCGGCGGCCAGCCCGATCGGTGCGTACCTGGGGTCCGTCATCTCGTCCTCCTCACCGGTGCTCCTGTGCAAGCGGTACCCCGGGGCGGGACGCGGCACACGCGCCGGGGTCAGCGGCCCCGGTCGAGGAAGTCCAGGGTGACCGCGGCGAACAGCGGCGACTGATCGATGTCGTAGTGGGTCAGGCCGGGCAGGATCGCCAGCGCGTGCCCGCCCGCCGGTCGGCCCTCGCCCGTCCAGCCGCCGTCGCGCCGCCCGCCGTCGAGCAGCCCGAACACCTCGACGAAGTGGCTCGGCGGGGCCATGTCGGCGTCGGCGGCGACCACGAGTGTCGGCACCCGCAGGGCGCGTACCTGCTCGGTGAAGTCGAAGTCCTTCCGCATCGCCTCGCCGATCTTGTCGAGCAGCCGGGGGAAGTCCTCCGGACGCGGCGCGACCCGCTGGTACAGCTCGTACATCGGCGTGTCCTTCATGTATTCGGCCGCTGCGGCATTGACCTGGCCCTGCTGCGCCAGCAACTCCGGGTAGACGGCGTCGCGGCGGATGTGCGCGGACGCGGCGACCAGCCGGCCCACCTTCTCCGGGTGCCGGAAACCGGTGTGCAGGGCGACGCCGCCGCCGAGGGAGAAGCCGACCACGTCCGGCCGGTCCAGCCCGAGGTGGTCGATCAGCGCGGCGACGTCGTCGGCCATCAGCGCCATGTCGAGCGGCCGGTCCACGTCGGCGGTGCGGCCGTGTCCCTGGAGGTCCACCAGGATCACCCGGTGCTTCGCGGTCAGCGCGGGCAGGATCGGCGCGAACATCTCACCCGAGGTGAGGCCGCCGTGCAGCAGGATCATCGGCCGGCCCTCGCCGTGCGTCTCGTAGTAGAGATGCACGCCGTTGACGTCGGCGTACCGCCCCGGGGCGTGGGTCTCGTCGCGCTGCGCTGTGGTCATCGGTGCTCCTCGGACGTGGTGACCTGACGACGGTTGGACCGCGCGGGCCGGGCGAACTCATCGGCACGGGCTCGAACGTGCTCGCGTTCACGCAGCATGTGGGCTAGTTTCAGCCAGGTGAGCGAGGTGGCGAGCGTCCCCGTCGAGGCGCAACTCGAGGCGTACCGGTCGGAGCTGACCGGCTACTGCTACCGGATGCTGGGTTCGGCCTTCGAGGCCGAGGACGCGGTCCAGGACACGTTCGTCCGGGCCTGGCGCAACTTCGACAAGTTCGAGGGGCGGTCCGCGCTGCGGACCTGGCTCTACCGGATCGCGACGAACGTCTGCCTCACCATGTCCACCAGCGCGCAGCGCCGGGTCCGGCCGATGGACCTCGGCCCGGCCGGCGTCGGCACCGCCACCCACCCCGGCGAGCCGCGCCCGGAGCAGATCTGGCTCGGCCCGGCGCCCGACGACCGGGTGCTGCCGGAGGTCGCCGACCCGGCCGAGGTGGTCGCCGGCCGGGAGTCGGTCCGGCTGGCGTTCGTCGCGGCGTTGCAGCACCTGCCGCCGAAGCAGCGGGCCGTGCTGATCCTGCGCGAGGTGCTGGCCTGGTCGGCCCAGGAGGTCGCCGACCTGCTCGACACGTCGGTGGCGAGCGTCAACAGCGCGCTGCAACGGGCGCGCGCCACGATCGCCTCGGCCGACACCGGGGCCGACGTGCGCCGGCCGCTGGACACCGAGCAGCAGGCGCTGCTCGCCCGCTACGTGCGCGCCTTCGAGGCGTACGACCTGGCGGCGCTCACCGCGCTGCTGCACGAGGACGCGACGCTGTCGATGCCGCCGCTGCCGCTGTGGCTGCGCGGCCCCGAGCACATCGCGGCGTGGATGGCCGGCACCGGCAGCGGCTGCCGCGGCTCCCGCCTGGTGCCGACCGCCGCCAACGGGATGCCGGCGTTCGGGCACTACCGGCGCGACCCCGACGGCTCAGGGCACGTGCCCTGGGCGCTGATCGTGCTCGGCGTCTCCGGCGGCCGGATCACGTCGCTCAACAACTTCCTCGACGTCGACCGCCTGTTCCCGCTGTTCGGGCTGCCCGCCCGGCTGGAGGAGGGCGCCGGCCAGCCCGAGCAGTCCGGCCAGCTCGCGTAGGTCGTCGCCCGCGCCGCGTACCTCCATCCGCCAGCCGAACCGCCGGGCGGTCAGGCGCATCCGCGCCAGGACCTCGACCGTGACGAGGTCGGGCGCGGTCACCGCGGACACGTCGCACACCACCACGCCCCGGTCGCGGCCGCGCAGCGCCTCGGCCAGTTCGGCGCAGCGGGCCGCGATGTCCGCGCGGGTCGGCGTCCCGTCGGCCAGGCAGAGCAGGTGCGTGATCACACGCATTGGACCGCCGTACCTCCCGGCTCTCATCGGTACGCGCGCGGCCCGCGCAACTTGCCTCGAACACCTTGTTGCTAGCAATTACATCGACGTTAACTGCTATACCAATCATCGGTGCTCGGCTATATGATCCCGGTAGTTCACCCCGAAGCCTCACGAAACCGCAGCTCCCGCACCCCTCGGGTCGAACTCCGCAAGCCAGGTGCCTCCGCAACGTCGTGCCTGGCTACCGCCCGGCGTTGTGGTTCGGCCTGCCGGAAAGGTGGGAACGGATGACAGGGCTCCCGTCCTTGGTCATCGGCATCGCGTCATCGTCGGCCGAGCGCCGGCAGCTCGCCCAACTGCTCGGCGGCACCGAGTCGTTCCTGATCGTCTCCAGCGCCCACCAGGCCCGTCGCTTCCTCGACCTGGTACGCCGGCCCGCGCTCGCCCCGCCGCCGCATCCGCCCGCGAGTGACGGGGCGCCGGCCGAGCCGCCCGGGCGGGAGTTGGCCGTCGACTCCGACCGGCGGGTGCTGCGCTGGCGGGAGCGGGAGATCGGTTTGACGCCGCTGGAGCACGACCTGCTCGTCTGCCTGACCGGCACGCCCGGCCAGGTGTGGACGTACGCCCGGCTGCACCGCGCGGTCTGGGGCAACGATCATCTCGGGCGGGGCTCGGACATGCACTCGGTGGTACGCCGCCTCCGCCGCAAGCTGGGCCGCCTCGACGCCCCCGCCACGATCCACGCCGTAAGAGGCGTGGGCTTCCGCCTGACCCCCTGACCCCCCTTTTGCCGCTGATCTTGCAGTTGCGGCCTTTCGGATGGGGCTTTTGTGTGCCCTTGCCGGGGCGGAAAGTGCAAGATCGCCGAGAAAGTGGGGCGGCCCGCCCGGTGCGGTTGCGCCGGGCGGGCCGTCCTCGTCGGATGCTGGGTCAGCAGCGGGTGGGGGAGAGGGTGAAGTCCTCAACGGTGGGCGTGCTGCTGTTGATCTTCGTCTGGCGCGTCTGGGGCTTCCAGCCGTCCTTCGCGACGATCAGCGTCAGCGGGTTGTTGCGCCGGTCCATCCAGTAGGCGTACCGGCCCTCGGCGTCGGTGGTGAACGTGTACGAGTTCGCCCAGGAGTCGACCTGCACGGTCACACCCGCCAGCGGCGCGGTGGCGCCCTGGCAGCTCTTGCCGGAGACCGTGCCGGACAGCTTGCCCCAGGTGGTCGGCGGCTGCGCGATCATGGTGACCGCCACCGGCTCCACCGTGTACGGGGTGTTCTCCTTGATCACCACGGACGCGGAGTACGTGCCGGGCTGGTCGACGTTCGCGGTCATGCCGACCGTGACGGTGACCTTCTCACCCGGCGCCAGCGTGACCTTCGACTTGTCGACGGTCAGCCAGCTCACGTCGGCCGCGCCCTCGGCGCACTCGCCGAACCCGGGCAGGACCTCGCTGTCCTTGGTGGCCGTGAAGCCGCCCGACGAACCGCCGACCTTGTAGAACCCGCAGGCCGCGCCACCCCGGTAGCGGGGGGCGTTGGCGTTGGGCAGGTTGGCCCACGAGCTGGTGGCCGGGTCGAAGGCGAAGCCGGCGTTGGTGATGGCGCCGCCCTGCGACCCGCCGACGACCAGGAGCTTGCCGTTGGCCACCGCGTACGAGGCGGCCCAGCTGTCGGCCGGCGCGTCCGGGATGGCGGTCCAGGCGCCTGCACTCGGGTCGAAGGCGTAACCGGCCTTCTGCGACGTGGTGCCGTCGTTGCCGCCGGTGCAGTAGACGGTGCCGTCGATCCCGCCGCAGGACAGGAACGCCACCGACTTCGGGTACGCCGGCAGCGTCTCCCAGGCGTCGGCGCCCGGGTCGTACCGGACCACCGAGTTGGCCATGGGCGTGCAGCTCGCGGTGGTGCAGCCGCCGATCGCGTACAGCTTGCCGTCCGCGACCGCCTGGCCGGCCGCCGCGCGCGGCGCCGGGTTGTCGGCCTTGCGGGTCCACGTGTTCGCCGCCGGGTCGTACGAGAAGGTGGCGGCGTCCGGACCGGCGGCGCCCCAGCCACCGGTGGCGATGATCTTGCCGTCGATCACGCCGACCGTCATGGCGTTGCGCGCGCCGGGCAGGTCGGCGATACCGGTCCACGTCTGGGTGATCGGGTCGTACTTGTAGTTCTTGGCGCTCGACGCGGTGCCGTCACCACCGGCGATGGAGTAGACGGTGCCGTCGACGTTGACGACCCGGTTGTCCATCACGTTCGCCGGGTAGCCCGGGATGGTGGTCCAGGGGTCCGCCTGGGGTGCGGCGGCGGCGATCGCGTTCGACGACTTGCCGGACGAGCGGGCCGCGAACGACGTGGCGGCGGTCAGCCGCTGGACCGGCGCGCCGGTGGAGCCGAGCAGGGCCTGCTCGGACAGCCGGGAGCCGTCGGCCCGTTGCAGCACGAACCCGCCGTCACGTTCGCTGAACTCGGCGGTGACCGGGGCCCCGCCGGTGTTCGTCACCGTGAAGGTCTTGCTGACCTTCCCGCTGGGCATCCGGACCGTGCCGGTGATCGAGGTCGGCTTCACCGACAGCCGGCCGGCGGCGAGCTGGAAGTTGGCCGTGGTGGCCCAGTCCTCCTCGACCGCCACCTGCTTGGTCTGGCTCACGTAGTTGCCGGCGGCGGCGGTGAACGGGTGCGTCCCGGTCAGCGACGAGAACATCCAGTAGAAGCCGTCGGGCAGCTCGGTGTCGTCCGGCGTGGCCACGGTGGTGGCCTTCTCCGCCGGGCGGTCCTTGCTGGTCACCGTGGCGCCGTTGACGTAGCCGTTGTCGTTCTTGTCGCGGACGTGGCCGAGGACCAGGCCGCCCTTGACCGGCTTGCAGACGAGCTTGCTGCCGATGAGGACGTTGTCGACCTGCCACCACCATTCCCAGCTCGCCTCGTAGTAGTGGAAGCGCACCCGCACCTGCGACTGGCCGGCCGCCTGCGGGATCGCCACCTCGGTCACCCGCGGGCCGCGCACGTCGGCGGCCTGCCGGAGCACGTTGCTCCACGTGGTGCCGCCGTCCAGGCTCAGGTCGACGTCCGCGCGGTCGCTGTTGAGCCAGTTGTAGTCCTGGTTGAACCGGATCACCGGCGCGGTCACGCCGGTCAGATCGACCACGGGGCTGACCAGCGACGTGTCCTGCCGCCCGCCGCTGCCGTAGTTGTCGCTGTCGATGATGGCGAAGTTGCCGCTGCCGCCGGTCAGGTTGCCGCGCTCACCGGCGTCGGTGAACTCCCAGACCTGGCCGGTGCCGGCGTTGTCCACCACGGTCCAGCCGTCCGGGACACCGGTGCCGTCGAACGTCTCGTACTCGCCGTCGGAGCTGACGGTGTAGCCGGGGGCGGTGGTGCACGCCTCCGGGTTCGCCTGCACCGCGATGTTGGCGGTCACGTTGGCCGTGCCGACGGTGATCTCCTTGGTGGTGGTCAGGTAGCCGGCGTACTGCGGCTCGACCGTGAGCCGGTACGTCGCCCCGGACGGCAGCGACAGGCTGTAGCGGCCGGTCGACGGCGTCGTGTAGTCGGAGATCGGCGTGCCCTCGACGCTCACCTTCGCGTACAGCGGCCAGCCGTGCCCGGACCCGTCGGTGACCTGCCCGCTGACCGTGACGCTCGCTACCGCGCTGAGCGCGACGTCGAGCGTGGTGGTCGTGTTCGCGGTGATCGTCGCCGACAGCGTGCGGGTCGCGTACCCGAACGCCGAGACGACCACCTGGTAGTCGCCGGCCGGCAGGAGCGAGGAGTACGTCCCGTCCGCGCCGGTGGTCAGCGTGCGGTCCGCCGGGCCGGTCAGGGTGACCGTCGCGCCGGCGATCCCGGCACCGGTGGCGGCGTCGGTGACCTTGCCGGCCAGCGTGCCGTTGTCGCCGATCGGGGCGGCGGCGAGCAGCGCGAGCGCGTCCAGGCGGCCCTCACCGTAGACGTTGTTGTCGTCGGTGGTGCCGCCGCACTGCGAGTCGCCCTTGTCGATCGCCGTGTCGTCGAGCAGCGCGCGGGTCGCCGTGACGTCGCCGACCAGTGTTGGCGCCGCCGACCAGAGCAGCGCGATCGCGCCGGCCAGGTGCGGCGCCGCCATCGAGGTGCCGCTGATGCTGGCGTACGAGTTGGTCGGCACGCTGGAGCGCACGTTCACACCCGGCGCCGAGATGTTCGGCTTGATCTCGCCGTTCTGCCCGGTGCCCCGGGACGAGAAGCTGGCGATGTTGTTGTTGACGTCGTACGCGCCGGCCGAGTAGTTGCTCGCCAGGCTGCCCGGTGAGCCGCTGGTCTGACAGGACGGGCCGTTGTTGCCGTTGGACCAGACGCCGAAGATGCCGGAGGCGGTCCAGGCGTCGGTGACGTCCTCCATGAACGGCTCGTTGGACGGCGCCGTGGTGCCCCACGAGTTGTTGATGATGTTCGGCCGCTTGCTGGCGTCCGGGTTCTGCCCGCTGAGGTCGGTGGGCTCCAGCATCCACTGCCCGGAGGAGATCAGCGCGGCGTCGGACGGGCAGCACCCGTTCGCGGCGATCCACTTGACCTCGGGGGCGACGCCGATCTGGTTGGCCCCGTCGGCGCCGGCCATGGTGCCCATGGTGTGCGTGCCGTGGCCGTCGGTGTCGCACGGCGCGGTGGCGCACTCGCCGGCCGCGTCGAACCAGTTGTAGTCGTGGTCGAAGGTGCCGTCACCGTTGTTTCCGCGGTAGGCGTTCACCAGCGCCGGGTGGTTGAACTGGACGCCGCTGTCGATGCTCGCCACGGTGATCCCGGCGCCCTTGACGCCGTACTGGGACCAGACGTCGTCGGCGTTGATGTTGGCGATGCCCCACTCCAGGGCGTTCGCCGACTTCTCGTCGGTGCCCGGGGTGGTCTCCGGCAGCTTGTACTCCACCGGCGCGTACAGGCCGTCCACCTCTGAGTGGGCGGCGAAGTTCTGCGCCATGGTCAGCGACCCGTCGGTGACCTTGATGGCGTTCGTCGCCCAGAAGGTCTGGTACTTCGTGCCCGAGCGGTCCAGCTCGGCGCGGATCTTCGACTGGCTGTCGGCGGCGGTCTTCTTCAGCGCCGCGGCGACGGCGGCACCGCGCTCGTTCCAGTCCTTGATCGCGGCGGCCTTGCTCAGGTCCGCCTTGGCGGCGAAGTGGATCCAGAAGTCGCCCTCGCTTTTGCCCTGGAGCTGACGGGTGAGTTCGGGGCGGATCTTGTCGCCGGCCGACGCGCCCGCGCCCGTCTCGGCCTGTGCCGCCGTGCCGGTCGCGGCCAGCGCGGTGGCGGCGAGCACCAGGGCGGCCCCCGCGCTCACCAGCCGCCGGGCCGGGCCCCATCTGTGTGGACGTCTCAGCATCGGTGCTGCCTCCTGTTCCGATGACCCGCTGATGATCGAGCCATGGCAGAAGGGCCAGGAGACGTGCTCTCCCGACTGCTACACCGGTGTGAAAAGAACCCCCCAGGCCCCCTAGGCGCCGTGCGGGTCTGCGCCGGACGCCTGAGTGGACACTATGATCGACAGTAAGGAACGATCAATAACCGTACGTGAGCAACATGTCACCAACAGGCCCCCGGATCGGGCGGCCTGTTGACAGTTTTTGTCACGGTGGGGCGCGGTGACGACTGACGGCACGAACGCGGCGAACTCCGGCACCGACCCGTCGGAGCGCCCCTTCTCGCTCGTCATCGGGGTGACGTCGTCCCCGTCCGAGCGGCTCCGGCTGACCGAGTTGCTGGACGGCGTCGCGCCCCTTCTGATGGTCGCCGATCTGGACGAGCTGCGCGAGTTGATCACCGAAGCGCCGGCCACTGCCGACGCGCCGACCCGGCCCGTACCCCGGGACAGGCCCGCGCCGGACGGCGCGCTGGTGATCGACGCGGCCCGGTCGACCGCCCGGTGGGGCAACCGGGAGACCGCCCTGACCCGGCTGGAGCGTGACCTGCTGACCTGCCTGACCGCCGAGCCGGTACGGGTCTGGAGCTACGCCGAACTGCACCACGCGGTCTGGCACGACGCGCCGACGCACGGCCGGGCCGACGTGCAGTCCCTGGTCAAGCGATTGCGCCGCAAGCTCGACGAGCTGGGCACCGGCGTGACGATAGCGGCGGTACGCGGGGTCGGCCTGCGGCTCACCGACCACCGCCACCCCCGGGTACGCGGCGACTGACCCACCCTGGTTCCGCTGTGGAGGACCACACGTCGGCCCGGGCGTCGCGCACGGCCGGACGGCGACAGCCGGTGACCCGATCGGTGGAGCCGCGCTGCCGGTGTGGCCGAAATTGATGGCGACCGGTCGATTACCGGTGCGGCGCGTATCGCGAGAAGTCTTTGCCTCCTACGGTGGCGTCCGGCACGCGGACGGAGGGGACTCGGGAATCACCCGAGGGGGCCGTCCCGGCGGACAGGGAGAGTTGTCTCGATGCGAGTTTGGCTTCGCGCGGCGGCGGTGCTCGCCGCCGGCGCGGTCGTGGTGGCGGGAGTGCCGGCGCTCGCCGCCACCGTCACCGTGCGGGACGCCGGCGTGGCCGGCCAGACCGGCGCACAGGCGACGGGAAGCAGCGCCGCGCTGGGCGCCGCGCGTACCACCGCGACCCGTGCGCTGGTCACCCCCGGGGACACCCGGCTGATGCCGACCACGCCCCGCACCGACACGCCGCGGATCAACAACGGCGAGATCACCGACATCGAGGTGATCGGCAACCGCGTCTTCATCGCCGGCACGTTCACCTCGATCGCGAACGTCGGCGGGTCCACGATCGCGCAGAAGTCCCTGGCGTCGTACAACCTGGACACCGGCAAGGTGGACACCGGCTTCAAGCCGGTCGTCGACGGCGCGGTCGCCGCGGTGGAGGCGTCGCCGGACGGCTCGTCGCTCTACATCGCCGGCTCGTTCAACACGATCAACGGCGTCACCAAGCGCAAGATCGCCCGGCTGAACCCGGCCACCGGCGCGCCGGTCGCCGCGTTCACCGCCACCGCGAACGCGCGCGCCACCGCGCTCGCAGTCAGCGGCAACGCCGTCTACGTCGGCGGCCAGTTCGCCACCGTCAACGGCGTCAGCCGCAGCGGCCTGGCCGCGCTCAACCCCACCACCGGCGCCGTCGACACCGGCTTCAACCTGCCCCTCACCGGCGGCATCGGCGTCGGCGGCATGCTCACCGTGCAGCAGCTCAAGCTCACCCACGACCGCAGCAAGCTGCTGGTCGTGCACACCGGCCGCCAGATCGCCGGCCAGGACCGCTACGGCGTGGCCCTCATCGGTACGGCGAGCAAGGCGCTGCTGCCCTGGCGTACCCGGCTGTGGGAGGACAACCTCTCCTTCGTCGGCGGCATCCAGCGGGTCTTCGCCGGTGACATCGCGCCGGACGACTCGTACTTCGTCGTCACCAGCGGCTCCGGCGGCGACCGTCCGCCGATCAACGACACCGCCATCGCGTACCCGCTGACCGGGAACGACCACGTCGAGCCGCTCTGGATCTCCCGGCACTTCGACAGCATCTACTCGGTCGCGATCACCGACACCGCCGTCTACGTCGGCGGCCACTTCAGCTGGCAGGAGTCGCCCACGTCGAACGTGCCGTGGCCCGGCCTGGACAACGTCGGATACGGCACCGGCCAGGGGCTCAGCGGCTACGGCCTCGGCGACCAGGTGGTCCGCCGCGACCACCTCGGCGCGCTGGACCCGCTCACCGGCACCGCGCTGGAGTGGAACCCCGGCTCCAACTCGTACGAGGGCGAGAAGGCGATGCTCGCCACCTCGCGCGGCCTGCTCGTCGGCGGCGACGGCAACGTCAAGGGCGGCAAGACCACCGGCCGGGTCGCCTTCTTCGACCTCTCCTCCCAGCCCGCACCCGCGCCGCTGGACACCACGATCACCACGCCGATCGAGGGCGCGGTGAAGCCGGCCGGCGAGTCGTTCACGATCAGCGGCCAGGCGCTCGCCCCGGCCGGCGTGGCCCGCGTCCAGCTGGAGATCCAGGACCGCAACAGCGGCAAGTACCTCCAGGCCGACCTGACCACCTGGGGCGCGTTCAAGGCGATCAACACCACGCTCGCCGCGCCGAACGCCACCTCCACCACGTGGAGCCTGCCGGTGCCGCTGCCGGCCGGCGTCTACCAGTTGCAGGCCAAGGCGTTCGACCGCAACGGGGCCGGCGACACCACCAAGGCGGTCAAGAAGATCGAGGCGTTCCGCTTCGACGACCTGCCGCCGACGACCCGGATCAGCTCGCCGTCGGCCGGCCTGCTCGCCACGCAGACGTTCGTGGCCTCCGGCACCGCCACCGACGACAAGGGCGTCAACTCGCTCATCTACTCGTTCCGCACGTCGGACAACCGGTACCTCCAGGACGACGGCACCGTCGCCGCGGTCTACAACACCTTCCGCGGCGAGCCGGACGTGATCGGCGCGACGTCCACCTCCTGGCAGTACGAGGTCACGCTGCCCGTCGAGGGGCAGTGGAAGATGACCGCCACCGCCGTCGACACGACCGGGCAGAGCGACCTGCGCGGCGACACCCGCGACTGGACCGTCTCGGCCAACGGCGTACCGCCGACCGTGGCGATCACCTCGCCGGTGGCGATGACCCCGCCGGGCAACCCGGCGCCGTTCACCGTCGCGCCCGGCGGCGCGGTGACGTTCGCCGGTACGGCGAACGACGACGACGCCCTGAAGTCCGTCGAGATCTACCTGCGCAACAACACCACCCGCGAGGCGCTCGCCAGCGACGGCACGTGGGGCGCCGACTCGGTCGCCGGCTACCACCGGATCTCCCCGACCAACCTCGACGCCGCGACGTTCGACTGGTCGTTCACCACGGTGCCGCTCACCCCGGGCGTCTACGACTTCCGGGTACGGGCGACCGACAAGCTCGGCCTGACCACGTCCAGCACCAACATGGGCCGGCTCACCGTCACCGCCCAGGTGCCCGGCGACGCCTTCCCGAACGGGCTGCTCAGCTTCACCGGCACCAACCAGGACATCGACCAGCTGCACCTGGACCTGGCCGGCACCGCCACCGACGACAAGGGGGTCCGGGCGGTCCGGATCGCGCTGCGCGACCTCGACACCGGCCGGTACGTGCAGCCCAACGGCACCATGGCCGCCGCGTTCGCCACAGTCGACGCGACGCTCGCCACGCCCGGCGCGACCAGCACCGCGTTCACGCTCTCGATCGACCTGCCCACCCGGGGCACGTACAGCGTCGAGGCGTGGGCCGTGGACACCGCCGGTCAGCAGGACAACTCCACCAGCGGCGCGACCGCCCGCTACCTGGTCTACCCGGGCGACACCGACCCGACGCTGGAGCCGAGCATCACGCCGGTCGAGGGGCAGGCGTACACCGGTGGCCGGATCGTGATCACCGGCCGGGCGGTGGACGACGGCGGGATGCAGAAGGTCGAGGTGCAGATCGGCAACAGCGCCGGGCAGGGCATGAACTCCGCCGGCACGTTCGGCCGCGCGGGTGCGCCCACCAGCTGGCCGTGGATCGCCACGTTCCTCACCAGCCCGGGCTCGCCGGGGTCGAACTTCGCGTACACGTCGCCGGTGATCCCGGCGGGCACGTACACGGTGACGATCCGCGGCATGGACAACCGGGGGCAGTACCAGCAGCCGCCCCGTACCGTCACGGTGACCGTCACCGACTGACCGGACGGCCTCGCGGGCCGGTCCGCGCCGGGTCTCCGGCGCCGGACCGGCCCGTGCCGGTTCAGGGACGGATCAGGCACATCCCGGCGGTGGCCGGCCGGTCCATTGTGGCCAGCGCGCCGGGCGCGGCGTCCAGGTCGACGGTGCGGGTGACCAGGTCGGCCGGGCGCAGCACCCCGGCGGTGACCAGCCGCAGCATCTCCGGGTACGCGTGCGCCGGCATGCCGTGGCTGCCCCGCAGCTCCAGCTCGTACGCGATCACCAGGTCCATCGGCAGCGCGGGCCGGCCCTGCGCGGCGGGCAGCAGCCCGACCTGCACGTGCCGGCCACGCCGGCGCAGGCCCTCGATCGACGCCACGCAGGTGGCATGGCTGCCGAGCGCGTCCAGCGACAGGTGGGCGCCCCCGCCGGTGGCCTCCCGGATCGCGGCGGCCACCTCGCCGGGACCGCTCAGCGCGCTCGCGTCCACGCACACCGCGGCGCCGCTGCGGCGGGCCAGCTCCAGCGCGCCGGGCGACACGTCCACGGCCACCACGCGCGCACCGCTCGCCGCCGCGACCATGACCGCGGACAGGCCGACACCGCCGCAGCCGTGCACGACCGCCCACTCGCCCGCCGCCACCCGGCCCTGCGCGACGACGGCCCGGAACGCGGTGGCGAACCGGCAGCCGAGCGCGGCTGCCGCCACCTCGTCCAGCTCGTCCGGCAGCCGGACCAGGTTGACGTCGGCGTGCCGCACCGCGACCAGCTCGGCGAACGAGCCCCACCCGGTGAAGCCCGGCTGGGTCTGCCGCTCGCAGACCTGCTGGTCGCCCGCGAGACACGAGGGGCACCGCCCGCAGGCGCAGACGAACGGCGCGGTCACCCGGTCGCCGGGCCGCCACCCGCGTACGTCCGCGCCGACTGCCACGACGACACCGGCGAACTCGTGCCCCGGCACGTGTGGGAGGCGGATGTCCGGGTCGTGGCCCTGCCAGCCGTGCCAGTCGCTGCGGCACAGGCCGGTCGCGCCGACCCGGACGACCACCCCGTCCGGCGCCGGCACCGGATCGTCCACCTCCCGGACCTCCGGCCGCACCCCGAACCGCTCGAACACCACCGCACGCATGCCCCGATCCTCACACCCCCACCCCGCGCCGCCCTCCGCGCCCCCGCCCCCGCCCGCTCCCGCTCCCGCTCCCGCTCCCGCTCCCGCTCCCCGCGATCTTGCACTTGCGGCCCTGTCGATGTCGCAGATGCCGCATCTGACCGGGCAGAAAGTGCAAGATCGCCGGCGAGGGCCGGTCCCGCCGCGTCATGTCCCATCACCCGAGATCCGTGGTCCGCTCCCGGGAGCAGCCGTAGATCTTGGTACGAGAGCGCCCTCATGGGGGCCGTTCCCTACCAAGATCTACGGGCGGCTCGGGGTCGGCGAATCTAGCAGTCAGAGGGCGGGGATCCGCTCTCACGCCTCGACCCCCTGACCCCGGTGATCAAGGAGTTTGTGTCCTCATCAGGGCCGTGTCAGTCCGCAAACTCCTTGATCACCCGGGGAGGGGGACGGGAGAGGGAGGGAGAAGGAGCGGGCTACAGGCGGCGGCCCTGGGGGTCTCGGGCGGTGATGCCGTCGAGCGGGGTTCCCGGAGCGAGGGTCGCCGGGTCGAACCAGAAGATCACCACCTGTCGGTCCTCGCTCCACCTGGCCAGCTTTGCCTCGACCTGCCGGCCGTCGACTGTCCCGACGATGCGTGCCGCCGGGCCGACGAAGTAGCCGAAGGTCGGTACCGACGTGTCGGTGGGCACCCGCTGCTGGTCGTACCCGATCTCGTGGAACCCCGGCCGGCGGTCGCTGCCGGACACGTCGTTGACCAGGAAGTCGGAGGTCAGGTGGCCGTCCGGCGCGCGCCGCCCGGCGACCAGGCCGATCGTCACACGCGGCAGTTCCGGCACGTCGACCGGGACCATGAAGAACACGCGCGCGTCGGCGCCGTACCGGATGCCGCTGTCCACCACGGTCCCGAGCGGCCGCAGCGGCGACTCGGTCGGGGCCGGCGCGGCGGTCGGCGCGGGTGGGGGAGCGCCGGTGGACGCGGTGGCGACCGGCTCCCCGGCCGGAAGATCCGGCGGGCCGGGCCGCGTCGCCACGGCGTCGACCCCGACCGCCACCGCGATCGTCGCGACCGCCGCCGCGACCCCGGCGCCGACCCGTCGGCGGCGGCGCAGCCGGCGTCCCCGGCGCATGATGTCCGCGATGTCCAGGCCGTCGGCCCGTTCGGTCTCCCGCATCGCGCGGCGCAGCTCGTCCATCTCGGTCACCGGCACGTCTCCTGCGGTCGGGGCGCGGACAGACCGGCGGTCCGCAGCTTCTCCAGCGCCCGGGACGAGGTGCTCTTGACGGTGCCGACGGACACGTCGAGTTCGCGGGCCACCTGGGCCTCCGGCAGGTCGAAGTAGTGGCGCAGGACGACGACGGCGCGTTCGCGCGCGGTGAGCGTGCCGAGCGCGGTGACCAGCCACCGCCGCGTCGCCACCTCCTCGGCCACGTCGCCGCCGCGCCGCTCCGGGAGGTCGTCGCTCGGGTACTCGCGGATCGGCCGCCGCCAGGTGTCGACGAGGTGGTTCACCAGCACCGAACGGGCGTAGCCGTACGGGTCGCCGTTGCGGATCCGCGACCAGGACGCGTACGTGCGCACGAGCGCGGTCTGGGCGGCGTCCTCGGCGTGGTGGTGGTTGCCGGTCATGAGGAAGGCGGCGTGCGTCAGCCGCGCGGAGGACGCCTGCGCGAACTCGACGAACTCCGCGTCACCCCGGGCCATGCCGGTCCTCTGCACCTCTCACCCCGGTAGGGACGTGCGGGACGCGGAAAAGGTTGAGTCCCCGCCGGACCAACTTTCGCGACGGGTCACCCGTCCTCATCCCCGCGCCCCCGACCGGGCGCAGAGGGGAGACGAGATGACCGGGACCGTGGACCGGACACGCAGCGGCGCGGCGGTGGTCGCGCTGGCGGTGTCGCTGGCCGGCTGCACACCGGCAGTGGCCGACCAGCCCGCAGCCACGCCGGACCGGCCGGCCGGGACGTCCGCCGCCGGACCGGCCGGACCGTCCGTCGCTGCGCCGGCCGCGCCGGCCGCGTCGGCGCCGGTCCGGTCCCGGCCGGCGCGGATCGGCTATCCCGCCGACGGCGGCAACCGATGGCGGTTCGCCGCCGCCGAGCCGGCCACCGCAAGGGGTACGGGCCGGCTGCTGCGCTACCGGGTGGCGGTGGAGCGCGACATCACCGGTCTGCCCCCGGCCGAGTTCGCGGCGCAGGTCACCGGCATCCTCGCCGGTCCGGGTGGCTGGACGACCGATGGGCAGATCGCCCTGCGCCGCGTCGGCGCCGGCGGGCCCGCCGACTTCACCGTCTACCTCGCCACCCCCGGTACGCGCGACGACCTGTGCGGGGACGGGCCGGACCGGTACACGTCCTGCCGGCGCGGGGACCGGGTGGTGGTGAACGTGGCCCGCTGGGTGCGCGGCGCGCCCGCCTACGGCAGCGACCTCGCCGCCTACCGCCGGTACGTGGTCAACCACGAGGTCGGCCACCGCCTGGGTCACGGGCACGAGCGCTGTCCGGGGCGGGGGCGTCCGGCGCCGGTGATGCAGCAGCAGACGCTCGGCCTGCACGGCTGCACACCGAACCCGCTGCCGTTCCTGCGCGGCGAGCGGTACGCGGGCCGGTCCGGCGCGTACGACGACCGCCTGCCCCCGCCCGAGGGCGGCCGGCCGGGCTGAGGCCCGATCCGGCATCAGGTCCGTGCGGCCTGGCTGCGCGGCCGGGCTGAGCGGGCCGCCCGGCCGAGCACGCTTGTGCCGGGCCGGCACCGGCGATCCCCCCGGCGCTCAGAACAGCGTGGCCGGGCCGACCGGCTCCGGCTCGGGCAGCGGCGCGAGCCCGGGCACCCGCTCGCGGACCTGGTCGTGGAAGCGGCGGGCCAGCTCGGGTGCGTCCGCGTTGTCCGGCGTGTGCACGAACATCGTCGGCGACCGGCCCTCCCGCAGCCAGACGGTGACCACGTCCAGCCACGGCTGCCAGCCCTCGGCGGTGCGGGCCGGGTCGTCCCGGCCCAGGTAGCGCACGATCGGCCGGTCCGTCAGCGCCCGGGTACGCAGCGGCAGGCGCGGCTTGCGCGTCCACGCCTCCCGCTCCGCGTCGCTCGTCGGCGGTGTCCGGAAGAACGCTGTGGTGTCGAACGGGATCCACTCGGCGCCGGCCCGGCCGAGCGTCGCCTCCAGCGCGCGTGCCGCACCGGCCTCGGTGAAGAAGGCGGGGTGGCGGACCTCGACGGCGTACCGGTGACCGGCGGGCAGCGTGCGCAGGAACCGGTCGAGGTCGGGCACGTCACCGGGGCCGAACGAGCCGGGCAACTGGATCCAGAGCGCGTCCGCCCGGGGGCCGAGCGGCTCCATCGCGTGCAGGAACGCCCGCAGTTCCGCCTCGCCGCCGGTGAGCCGGCGCTCGTGCGTGACCACCTTCGGCAGCTTCGGCAGGAAACGGAAGCCCGGATCGGTCTGCTCGGCCCAGGACGCCACCGTCTCCCGGGCCGGGGTCGCGTAGAACGTGGTGTTGCCCTCCACGGCGTCGCACCACCCGGCGTACGCGCGCAGCCGTTCGTGTGCGGGCAGCGGGTGCGGCAGGAAGCGGCCGGACCAGGACTTGTGCGTCCACATCGCACATCCCACGTGCAGGCGCAGCCCGGTCACCGGTAGGGCCAGCTCGTCGAGCGGGTTCACCGGACGCGGTCCATGTCGCAGGCGCCGTCGGTGACGAACGTGACGACGCCGTCGCCGTCGTAGTCCCCGACCGACAGATCGCTCACGCCCCGGGGGAACTGCCCGGTCTCCTGCTTGACGGACACGGCCTCGCGCATCGCGTCGCGGAGGTAGGTCTCGGGATCGGTGCCGGCGTCCCCGCCGCCGCGGGAGGCGAGCGAGAGCACCAGCGTCGCCGGACCGGTCCTTCTCCGTCGCATCCGTCCCTCCTCACGCGCGCTACGTCGGCGGGCCGGGGCCGCCCGTCCGCCGCGCCCACGGTAGCCGGGGCGGTCACGGACGACGGACCGGGTCGCGGCCGCCGGGGCGTCACCGCGACGGACCGGGCCGCGACCGCTGGGCCGTCGGCGCGACGGACCGGGCCGCGACCGCCGGGGCGTCACCGCGGCGGATTGGGCCGCGACCGCCGGGGCAAGAGGAGGCCGGAGGTGGTGACGATGACCGACGGACCGGGTCTGCGGCTGTGCCAGGTGGTGCTGGACTGCACCGACGCGCGTGCCCTGGCCGAGTTCTACCGCGCGCTGCTGGGCCTGGTCTACCGGCCCGGTGACGAGCCCTCGGCGGCCGGGGAACCGGACGAGCGCGGCCGGGACTGGCTGGTGCTGCGGACCGCGGAGGGCGTGCCGCAACTGGCCTTCCAGCAGGTCGACCGGCTGCCGGAGGCGACCTGGCCGGAGGGCGTGGTGCCGCAGCAACTGCACCTCGACCTGACCGTGCCGTCCGTGGCCGAGCTGGACCGGCAGCACGAGCGGGTGCTCGCGCTCGGAGGGCGGCTGTTGCGGGACCGGTCCGACGACCCGGACGAGCCGCTACGGGTGTACGCCGACCCGGCCGGTCACCCGTTCTGCGTCTTCGTCGCGTGAGGCGGGGCGGACACGTTACGGCCGCTCCACCCGTACCGGGTCGCCGCGGACCAGCTCGTCGTGGACCCACCAGCGGGCGTCGACACCCGCGCGGCGGGCCGCCTCGTCGTCGGCGGCGATCCGCTGCCGCAGCAGCTCGACCGCGATACGGCGGTTGAGGTGCAGGTGCCGTTCGGTGTCGACCACCACGGTCCGGCCCGACGGCCGGTGCGTGGCCCGGACGGCGGTGCTGGCCTTGTTGCGGTGCTGGCCGCCCGGCCCGCCGGTGCGGCACGGCACGAACTCGACGTCGGTCTCGTGGAACGGCGTGACCGCCACGTCGGTCCGGCACGTCCGCGCGGCGACGTACCAGTTCTTCCGTCCGTGGCCCGTCCGGTACGGGCTGGGCGCCTGCCAGCAGAGCGTGCCGGTCCACCCGGCCGCGAAGCCCTCCGCCCCGGCGCCGGTGATCCGGACCAGCACCGACCGGTAGGTGCCCGCCCGGTCGCCGGGCACCGCCTCGACCCGGTCGGTACGCAGGCCACGCCGGGCCGCCTCGCCCTCCAGGCGGGACAGCAGCCGGGCCAGCGCCCACGCGCACTCGGCCGGTCCGCGCCCGGCGGACAGCAGCAGCTCGGTCACCGCCGGCCCCTCCGCCGCTCGTCGCGACGACCCACGTCCGGCGTCTTGTAGGTGACCAGCGGAACCGTCGTGGTGACCGGGGTGGCGAGGTCGTGCGCCACCAGGTCGCCGACGACCTGCTCGATGCGCTTGTACGCGGTGGGCGCCTCCTCGAACAGCAGCTGCCGGTCGCCGCACACCACGATCGAGCCGACCGGCGTACGCCGCAGCTCCTCGACGGTGTGCTTGGCCCGGCCCCGGCGCAGCGCGTCGGCGCGGGACATCTTGCGCCCGGCGCCGTGCGCCACCGAGTAGCCGGCCTCCGGCCCGGCGTGCGCTGCCACCAGGTAGGATGGCGTGCCACGGGTGCCGGCGATCAGCACGTCCCGGCCGTCGCCCGGCGCCGCGCCCTTGCGGTGCAGGTAGCGCCCGTCGCGGATCTCGACCAGGTTGTGGCACTGGTCGACGACCGGTTCGGTGGGTTCGGCGCCGAGCGCGTACGCGACCCGCGCGGCCAGCAGCCGCCGGTTGAGCGAACCCCACCGCACCGCCGCGTCGTGCCGGGCCAGGTAGGCGTCCGGGTCGGGCGCGGGACCGGCGCCGTGCGCCTCGGTGTGCTCGCGCAGGATCCGTTCGCCCAGCCCGCGCGACCCGGAGTGCACCACGAGCACCAGGTCGCCGGCGTCCAGCCCGAGCCGCGCGGCGTGCTCCGCCGCGAGGACCGGCCCGACGCGGGCCAGCTCGACGAAGTGGTTGCCGCGCCCGACCGTCCCGAGCCCGTCGAGGTGACCGGCCGGGATCTCGCCGTCCAGCACCGACCACGCCGGGTCGTCGGCGTCCGGGTCGAGCGCCCGGTCCAGGTCGGGGAACCGGGCCGCGAGCCGTTCGGGTACGACCCGGCGCAGCGCGATCGGGAAGACCGCGATGCCGCAGCCGATGTCGGAGCCGACCAGGAACGGGTAGAGCACCGTCGAGGACATCGCGGCGCCGATCGGTGCGCCCTTGCCGGGGTGCAGGTCCGGCATGGCGGCGACGTGCGTCATGCCGTCCAGGGCGGCGACCTGGCGGCACTGGTCGAGCGCGGCGGACTCGATCCAGCTGCCGGGGGAGGAGAAGACGGAGACGGTGGCGGGCACGACGGCCCGCCCGGAGGGGTACGCGGACACAGACGCTCGTTTCTGGGGAAGAACGCGGAGAACGGCGGACGGCAGGCGGCGAGGAGGGCCTGCGGGCTGGGGTGCGATCCGTCAGAACGTCATGCCGCTCAGCCTCCCGGAGGCGGCCCCGGGGCGGCAACCGACTTTCGGCCCGCGGGGCGTGCGCGTCGACATCGGGTCACCCGGTCCATAGACTCCGGTCGTTCTGGTACCACGAGTCCAGGGAGGACCACCGTGTCGAGCGAGACCCGAACGCACGCCGCCTTACCCCTGCTGGCCCGCCTCGCCGGGGTCAGCGTGGCCGCCGCGACGATCGTCGCCGCCGCAGGTGTCGCCGCGACCGCGGCACCCGCCGCCGATCCCGCGCCGACCAAGGGGCCGTGCGCGTACACGCCCACGCCGGACGAGCCGGCCGCCCGTCCGGTGCCGCTGCCGCCGGATCCGCGCCGGACGCCGGACCGGGGCACGGTGCGGGTCACGCTGCGCACCAACCAGGGGCCGATCGGGCTGACGCTGGACCGCGAGCAGGCGCCGTGCACCGTGCAGAGCTTCCTGCACCTGGTCCGGAAGCGCTTCTACGACCGGACGCCCTGCCACCGGCTCACCGCGTACCCGACGCTGACGGTCCTCCAGTGCGGCGACCCGTCCGGCACCGGCGAGGGCGGCCCGGGCTACCGCTACCGCGACGAGCTGCCCACCGACCTGCCGCCCGCGCCGACCGACCCGACCGGCGTGCGCCGCCTGTACGCGCGCGGCACGCTGGCCATGGCCAACGCCGGCCCGGACACCAACGGCAGCCAGTTCTTCCTGGTCCAGGCCGACTCGGCGCTGCGCCCGAACTACACGGTCTTCGGCCAGGTCGACGCGGCCGGGCTGGCCACACTGGACCGGATCTCGGCCGGCGGCATCGCGCCCACCCCCGAGGATCCGGCCCCGGTCGACGGCGCCCCGGCGGTGCCGGTGGAGATCTGCCGCGCCAAGCAGGGACGCTGACGCGACGGCCCGGCGGGACGGCCGTCCGGGCCGCCCGCCGGGCCCGCGCCGCCGCCGGTAGCCTGCGGCGATGACGCATGAGCGGGAGATCACCGAGCCGGTCGACCTGTGCCGGCCGGACGGGCGGCTGAACCCGGACGCGGTCGGCTGGAGCCGCCGGCCGCTGCACCGGGCGAACCTGCGCGGCTGGGGCCGGGCCAAGCGGTGGGAGCACTGGGGCGTGGTCACGCCGACGCACATCCTCGGTCTGGTCGCGTCGTCGCTCGACTACGCCGGAGTGCAGAGCCTCTACCTGCTCGACCGGCGTACCGGCCGGGAGACCACGGCGGAGGCGGTGGTGCCGTTCGCCCGGGGCACCGTGCTGCCGCCGGTCAGCGGCGCCGGTCCGGCCCGCGCCCGGGGCGGGAAGCTGACCGTCGCGGTGGACCAGGGCCCGGACGGCAGTACGCTGCGGGCCTCCGCGCCCGGCGTCGAGGTGGACCTGACCGTGCCGCTGCCGCCGGGGCACGAGTCGCTCGGCGTGGTGGTGCCGTGGAGCACCCGCAGGTTCCAGTACACGGTCAAGGACATCGGCCGGCCGGTGCACGGCACCCTCACCGTGGACGGCACGGCGTACCCGGTGGGGGAGGGTTCGTACGCGGCGCTCGACCACGGCCGGGGCAAGTGGCGGTACGCGGTGCGGTGGAACTGGGCGGCCGGCAGCGGACCGGGCCGGGCGATCCAGCTCGGCGGCAGGTGGACCGACGGCACCGGCTCGACCGAGAACGCGGTGTTCGTCGACGGACGGCTGCACAAGATCGGCGCGGACCTGACCTGGGAGTACGACCGCGCCGACTGGCTGCGGCCGTGGCGGATCACCGGCGACCGGGTGGACGTGACGTTCCACCCGTTCCACGAGCGGGTGGCGCGTACCAACCTGCTCGTGCTGGCCGGGGAGACGCACCAGTGCTTCGGGCACTTCACCGGCTGGGCGGCGACCGACGACGGTGAGCGCGTGGACCTGGACGGCCTGGTCGGCTGGGCCGAGGAGGCCCGCAACCGCTGGTGAGGCCGGTCCCCGCCGAGCCGGGCGGCCCGGCGGGGGAGCCGCGGTCAGGCCGGCAGCCGCCAGACCTGGTTGGCGCCGCCGAAGCAGTCCCAGATCTGCAACCGGGTGCCGTTTGCGGAGCTGTTGCCGGTGGCGTCCAGGCACCGGCCCGACGCCGGGTTGCGCAGGGTGCCGTTGCTCTGCGCCTGCCAGACCTGAGCGCCGGTGCCGTTGCAGTCCCAGAGCTGGATCTTGGTGCCGTTCGCGGTGCCGGCGCTCGTCACGTCCAGGCACTTGCCCAACGCCCGCAGCGTGCCGTCGCCGCCGACGGTCCAGCTCTGCGCGGTGGTGCCGTTGCAGCCGTAGAGCTGGATCGCGGTGCCGTTGGCGGTGCTCGCGGCCGCCACGTCCACGCAGGCGCCGCCGATGCCGGTGATCGGCCCGGTACGCCCGGACGGCGGCGGGTTGCCACCGCCGGTGACGGTGTCGTAGATCGCGCTGACCAGCGAGGTCGAACCGGTGGTGTCCTGCGACAGCTCCCAGTTCATCATCCCGCCGGCGTTCGCCATGGCCCACTGCGTCTTGCGCTTGACGGTCGGTACGCCGTTGTAGCACTGCTGCGCGCCGCCGACCGTGGTGCAGTCCCGGTTGGCGTTCGCCGGGTCCATGCCGACCAGCGCCGAGTAGGTGTAGTAGCCGGGCCGGCTGTAGAAGGGCACGCCGAGCACCGCCTTGGCGGCGGGCAGGCCGCGCGACTTCCACCTGTTGACGCTGGCGATCGACCAGTCGTAGTTGGCGTGCGGGCTGCCGCCGTCGTACGCCATGATGTTCAGCCAGTCCACCGAGCCGAAGACGGCTGTGGGCACCCCGTCGACGTGGTAGCCCTCGGAGACCACGGCGGCGGTGAGCAGTTTGCCCCGGCTGTGCAGGGCGCTGCCGAGCTGCTGCATGAGCAGCGTGTAGTTGTTCGCCGAGGCGCCCGGGTCGGGGTACTCCCAGTCCATGTCGTCGCCGTCGAGGTTGTACTGGTTGACGAAGGCGATCAGGTTGTTGACGAACGCGCTGCGCGAGCCGGAGTTGGCGGCGAGCGCCTCGAACGCGGAGTCGTCGCCGTCGTTCCAGCCGCCCACGGCGATGGAGACCTTGACGTTGTTGGCGTGCCCGAGCGACACGAGCGAGGAGAGCTTCGCCGGGTTCTCCACCGGGCGCAGGCTGCCGTCGCCGTTGGGGAGCACGAACGCGTAGTTGATGTGGGTGAGCTTGCCGTACTGGACGGTGTTGACGTTGCCGCTCCAGGACGGCATGTAGCCGACGCTCTTGAAGTTGTTCGGCAGCGCCGCGGCCTCGGCGGCGGCCGGGGCGAGGGTGAGCGTCGCGGCGGTGGTGGTGGCCAGTGCGAGCGCACCGGCGGCCAGGCGCCTCCGGAGGTGAGGTCTGGGCATCGAGGGCCTTCCCGGAGGGCGGGGGCGGATGGGGGTCTTCCTCGAGGTGGCCCAAATATTAAAGAGTATTAACTAAGGCGTCAACGACATACTTCGATACGTGACCCGGCGTTCGCCCTCGGTCAGCGCAGCAGCACCGGCCCGGCGCCGATCGGCACCCGGAACAGCGCGTACGGCTTGCGCCGCAGATCCCGTCCGCCCTGGTAGGTCGCCTGCCGATGCAGCTGGTTCGCGGTGACGTAGAGGTGGCCGTCGACGGCGACCGACATGGTGTCCGGCCAGAGCAGGCGCGGATCGTGCGCCACTGTCTCGAACTCGCCGTCCGGGCGGCGTCGCAGCACCGCGTCGTGCTCGTACGCGGTCAGGTAGAGCGCTCCGGAGTCGTCGGTCTCCAGACCGTCGGAGCCGGTGCCCTTGTCGCCCTCGTCCACCACCGTGGCGGCGACCTGGTCGTCGCCGAGCGACCGGTCGGCGAGCGCGTCGGTGGCCACGCTGTACCAGCGGCGTGAGGCGAGCGGGCAGTAGTACAGCCGGGTGCCGTCGGCGGAGATCGCGATGCCGTCCGAGCCCATCGACACCGGCTTCGCCGGCCCGTCGGCCGGGCGTTGCAGGAACGGCCGCCCCTCCACCACCGGCCGGAACGCCGACAGCGGTTCGGCCTTGGTGGACGGGTGCTCGTGCAGCCGGCGCCAGGACTCCCCGGTGGCGAGGTCCACCACGACGAGGCCGTTCGGACCGGAGTCGGAGGAGTCGGTGATGTAGGCCAGGCCCGCCTCGCCGCGGCGCAGGTCGAACCGGACGTCGTTGAGGTACGTCGTGGGCAGCGCCACGTCGGCCGGGAAGGTGATCACCTGTCCGACGGAGTCGGTGTCCAGGTCGACGCGGACCAGCTTCGGCCCGCCCGGCTTCGTGGGCTGGAACATCGGGCTGCCGGTGTCGAGCACCCAGAGACGGTCGGCCGGGTCGACCACGATGCTCTGCACCGAGACGAACGCGCCCGCGTCGTCGTCGCCCGACGGATCGTTCCAGTCCCGGTCGGGGAACGGCACCTCGCGGCCGTCGCGCAGCTCCACGACGGTCGCGGGCACCTCGTCGCCCCACTTCGGGAAGTTGACGAAGATCCGGCCGGTGTGCGACACGCTCACCCCGGTCGGCATCGCCCCGGTGAAGGTGTGCACCAGTTCCAGCTCGCCGACCGGTTCGTCGGCCACAGGCCCGTTCATCCACTGCTCGTTCCCGGGCGCGAGCGCGGCAAACGTGGGCGTGGGGCGGTCCCGGATCCGGGACCGCCCCACGCACTTCGACGAGATCAGGCGACCGAGGCCGGGAACCTCTCCCAGACCCGGTGCACCGCCATCAGCCGCTGCACCTCGGTGAGCACCTCGGCCCCGGAGCCGCCGGTGACCACGCCGGGCGTACCGGTGACACCGGCCTGGTGCAGCACCTCGGCGCCCGCGCCCCAGGCGCCGATCACCTTGGCGTGCCGCCACGCCTCCTCGACCAGCAGCAGCACCCGCGGGTCGACGGTGGGGGAGCCCGGCGCGCCGGCCTTGGCGTCGCGGGCCGGCAGCGCGTCCGGCGCCGGGGCCGGCGCGCCCGCCAGCAGCACCGCGTCGAACTCGACCGAGCGGCCGGTGGCGAACGTGCGCTGCACCGGAAGCCCGTCGACGGTGCCGCCGTGCGCGGCGATCAGCAGCGGCACCATGCCGGCGGCGAACACCGCCCGGCGCACCTCGTGCACGTCGCCCAGGTCGCCCTGGGCGTCGACCACGATGCCGACCATCCGGCCGTCGGCCGGCCACTCCCGGCCGACCTGGGACAGCGCCGGGCTGGGCTGCACCTCCGCCAGCGGCACGGTGGGCTGCGGCACAGGCAGGCCCAGGCCGATCGCCACCTGCTCGCACAGCACCGGGTCGACGTTGGCCAGGCACTGGAGCTGCCGCTCCTTGATCGCCTGGTGGTAGCACTTGCCCAGCTCGAACGTGTACGCCCGGATGATGTGCTCCTTCTCCACCGGCGACATGCTCTGCCAGAACAGGCGTACCTGGCTGTAGTGGTCGTCGAAGGAGGCCGGCGCGGCGCGCACCTTCGGCGCCTCGGCCACCGTCACCGGGGTGTCCACGAACGCGTGCTCCCGGTCGCCGGCCGGGAACGGGTTGCCGCCGTCGAGCGAGTTCGGCCGGTACGGCGCCACGCCCGCGTGCACCGCGTGCTGGTGGAAGCCGTCGCGCAGCATGTCGTTGACGTCGGCGTGCGGCCGGTTGATCGGGATCTGGGTGAAGTTCGGCCCCCCGAGGCGGGTGAGCTGCGTGTCCACGTACGAGAAGAGGCGGCCCTGCAACAGCGGGTCGTTGGTCACGTCGATGCCCGGCGGCAGGTGCCCGACGTGGAACGCCACCTGCTCGGTCTCGGCGAAGAAGTTGCGCGGCGTCTTGTTCAGGGTGAGCTTGCCGATCGGCTGCACCGGCGCCAGCTCCTCCGGCACGATCTTCGTCGGGTCGAGCAGGTCGATCCCGGCGAACGTCTCCTCCGGCGTGTCCGGGAAGACCTGGATGCCCAGCTCCCACTCCGGGTACGCGCCGGCCTCGATCGCGTCGTACAGGTCGCGGCGGTGGTAGTCCGGGTCGATGCCGCCGATGAGCTGCGCCTCCTCCCAGGTCAGGGAGTGCACGCCCAGCTTCGGCTTCCAGTGGAACTTGACCAGCACCGTCGCGCCGGCCTCGTCGACCATGCGGAACGTGTGCACGCCGAAGCCCTCCATGGTCCGGTAGGACCGCGGGATGCCCCGGTCGGACATGTTCCAGATGGTGTGGTGCTGCGCCTCGGTGTGCAGGGAGACGAAGTCCCAGAACGTGTCGTGCGCGCTCTGCGCCTGCGGGATCTCCCGGTCCGGGTGCGGCTTGCCGGCGTGGATGACGTCGGGGAACTTGATCGCGTCCTGGATGAAGAAGACCGGGATGTTGTTGGCGACCAGGTCGAACGTGCCCTCGTCGGTGTAGAACTTGGTGGCGAAGCCGCGGGTGTCGCGGACCGTGTCGGCCGACCCGCGCGAGCCCAGCACCGTGGAGAAGCGGACGAAGAGCGGCGTCTCGCGTCCCTTCTTCAGGAACCCGGCCCGGGTCACCTCCTCGGCGGTGCCGTACGCGACGAACGTGCCGTGCGCGCCCGCGCCCCGGGCGTGCACCACCCGCTCCGGGATCCGCTCGTGGTCGAAGTGGGTGATCTTCTCCCGTAGGTGGTGGTCCTGGAGCAGGACCGGGCCGCGCGGACCGGCCTTCAGCGAGTGGTCGGTGTCGCGCAGCCGGGCCCCGTTGGCCGTGGTGAGGTACGCGCCCTGCTGCCCCTTGGCGATCTTCGGCACGCCGGTCTCGGCGCCGGTCGGGGTCCGGGTGTCCGGCGCGCCCTGCTCGTCCTTGGGCGGCAGCGGCCCGTGCGGGGTGGTCGGCTCCTCCAGTGGTGGTGGCGCGCTGCCGGGTGCGCCCGGCACGTCCGGAGTCAGCGCGTCGCCGACCTTCTCGACGGCGGCTTCGACGACACCCTTGACGATCTGGGTGGGCTTGCTGGATTCCATCAGGACCTGTCCTCCTACAGCTAAATGTCCAGGCCCCTTCGGCCCTACCCCAGGTCGGGGCGGGCAAACCGGAACAATCGCGGTATCCCTGGTCAGGATCGGTGCGGCACGGCCACGGCGGTGAGCAGCAGCCCGCCGGCGACCAGCCAGCGGCCGTCCAGGACGTCCAGCGGCGGGCCGCCGTCGGTGCGGGTGCCGTCGACGAGGATCCGGGCGGCGAACCGGCCGGACCGGTCGAACGTCAGCTCCGCGTCCTCGAACCCGAGCCAGCGCCCGGTCAGCGGGTACCACGCCTTGTAGACCGACTCCTTGGCGCTGAACAGCAGCCGGTCCCAGTGCGTCGCCGGGTCGGCGGCACGCAGCGCGGCCAGCCGCTCCGGCTCGCCTGCGGTGAGGACCACCCCGGCCACGCCGTCGGGCAGCGGCTCGTGCGCCTCCGCGTCGATGCCCAGCCCGGCCAGCGCCCCGGCCGGTGCCACCGCCGCCGCCCGGTAGCCGGTGCAGTGCGTGATGCTGCCCACCACGCCGGCCGGCCAGACCGGCTCCCGCCGGGAACCCGGACGAATCGGCGCCGGGGCGTACCCGAGTCGGGCCAGCGCCTCCCGCGCGCAGCGGCGGGCCGTGACGAACTCCTGGCGGCGCGCGGCGACCGCGCGCGCGACCAGGTCCTCCTCGCCCGGGTACGGCGCCTCGTCCGGCACGTCGGCGAACGCCTCGACGGCCAGCGCCCCGGCCGGCAGCAGCGTCCCGATCATCCGAGGATCCGCTTCATCGGCGCCGGCTCACCGCCGCGGCGCCGCCACTCGCGCGGGTAACCCAGCGACACCTCCTCGAACCGCACCCCGTCGTAGTGGGTGGTGCGCGGGATGTGCAGGTGGCCGTAGACGGCGACGGCGGCACGGTGGCGCACGTGCCAGTCGGCCGTCTGGTCGGTGCCGCACCACTGCGCGAACTCCGGGAACCAGAGCACCTCGGTCGGCTGACGCACCAGCGGCCAGTGGGTGGCCAGCACTGTGGGCAGCGCCGGGTCGGTGGCCTCCAGTCGCCGCCGCGTCTCGGCCAGCCGGGCCGCGCACCAGGACTCCCGGTCCGGGTACGGGTCGGGGTGCAGCAGCATCTCGTCGGTGCACACCACGCCGGCGTCGTACGCCGCGCGCAGCGACTCCTCCTTGTTCGTCGTGCCGGGGGCGCGGAACGAGTAGTCGTAGAGCAGGAACAGCGGCGCCACGGTGACCGGCCCGCCCGCGCCCCGCCACACCGGATAGTCGTCCTCCGGGGTGAGCACGCCCAGCTCACGGCACATCGCCACCAGCGCGTCGTAGCGGGCCACCCCGCGCAACGTCACCGGGTCGTTCGGGTGGGTCCACAGCTCGTGGTTGCCCGGCGCCCACACCACGGTCGCGAACCGGTCGCGCAGCAGCCGCAGCGTCCGTTCCACGTCGGCGAAGACCTCGCCGACGTCGCCGGCCACGATCAGCCAGTCGTCCGCCGTCTGCGGCCGCAGGCCGTCCACCACCGCGCGGTTCTCCGCGTACGACACGTGGAGGTCACTGACCGCGTACAGCGCACCCGTCACCCGGCCGATCCTGCCAGCGGCGGTCGCCGATGACCAGGCGCGGACCGGTGGGGGTCCGGCGCCGGTCAGCCGACCCTCGCGGTCACCTCGTCCAGGGCGCGCAGCACCTCCCGGGTCACGCCCGGCTCGGCCGCGGAGTGCCCGGCGTCCGGCACGATCCGCAGCGCCGCCTCCGGCCACCGGCGGGCCAGGTCGTACGCGGACAGGGGCGGGCAGCACAGGTCGTAGCGGCCGTTGACGATCACGGCGGGCAGGTGCCGGATCCGGTCCACGCCGTCGAGCAACTGGCCGTCGGTGAGGAAGCCGCCGTGCACCGCGTAGTGCGACAGGATCCGGGCCACGGGCAGCGCCTGGTCGTCGGCGGTGAAGTGGGCGAGCAGCTCCGGGTCGGGCCGCAGCGACGAATTGACCGCCTCCCACCGCCCCCAGGCCCGCGCGTACTCCCGGGCCCGCGCCTCGTCCGGGCCGTGCAGCCGTCTGTGGTACGCGCCCAGTACGTCGTCGCGCTCGTCCGGCGGGACCGGCGCGACGAACCGTTCCCACTCCTCGGGCTGGAGGTGGCGCAGCCCGCCCTGGTAGAACCAGTCGCGCTCACTGCGCCGCAGCAGCAGCACGCCGCGCAGGACCAGGCCGGTCACCCGCTCCGGGTGCGTCTGGGCGTACGCCAGGCCGAGCGTGGTGCCCCACGAGCCGCCGAACACCAGCCAGGAGCCGATGCCCAGCCGCTGCCGGATCGTCTCCAGGTCGGCGACCAGGTGCCAGGTGGTGTTGGCGCGCACCTCGCCGTGCGGGGTGCTGCGCCCGGCGCCGCGCTGGTCGAACAGCACGGCCCGGTGGCGGGCGGGGTCGAAGAACCGGCGGGCCACCGGCACCAGCCCGCCGCCGGGCCCGCCGTGCAGGAACACCACCGGCACGCCGTCCGGCCGGCCGACCTCCTCGACGTACAGGACGTGGCCGTCGCCGACCGGGACGCGGTGGGTGGCGTACGGCTCGACGGGCGGGTGCAGGCCGGTCATGCCCGGTCATTCTGCCCGCCGAAGGGCCTCCCGGTGGTCCCGGTCAGCAGGCGACGTTGCCGCCGAGGTTGTCCAGCAGCGCGTCGGCGACCCAGCCGGAGACACCCGTGGTGACGTCCCGCAGGTACGTCCACGTGTAGGTGGTGTGGCCGTTCGCGCTGACCCGGTCGCCGCTGGCGAAGCAGTGGAAGTCGACCGTGTGACTGAGCTGCCCGTAGCCCAGGGAGGCGCAGGTGGTGTGCGGGCCGGTGCGGATGTTGACGTTCGTGGCGTTGAACAGCTGACCGAACTTGCTGTCCACGTTGGAGTGCGAGTGGCTGCACCCGGCGCTGGCCGGTCCGGCCGTACCGGCCACCACGGCGCCCGCCGAGGCGACGGTCAGGACGACGGCGGCACCGATCGAGGAAATCTTCCGCATACCCGTCAACCCCCGAATGAAGATCGAGATGCACCAGCAGATCGATCCAAATATTTGCATATAGCAAGGTCGATGGGCAAGATGCGGCGCCGCCGGCCCGGCCCGGACCGGCGGCGACTGACGCTCAGGCGGTGGCCGGTACGCCGTTGTCGGTACCCGTGGTCTCCGCCTCGGGCACCCCGCGCGGGGCCGGCGTGCGGACCGCGAACGCGTCGAAGCTCGGCCCGTCCAGCCGCTCGACGAACGGCTCCACCGCGGGCGGCTCCGACCGGTCCGGCTCGATCGCGTCCGGCTCGGCCCGTGCGTCCACGGCCCGGGGCGTCACCTCGGCCGGGACGGTGATCGGAGGGCGCGCCCCCACCTGCGGGTACTCGGCGGTCTCCCCGCCGCCCGCCGCGGCCGCCATGACCGCCGCCGCGGCCAGGTCGGCGACCCGCTTGGCCTCCCGCTGCACCCGGGCCCGGGTCTCCTTGGCGTGCTGCTCGGCCAGGTCCGCCGCGCGCCGCGCCTCGTCGAGCCGCTTGCTCTCCGTGGCCAGGTCCCGGCGTACGCCGACCAGCCGCTCCTCCAGCTCCGCGCCGGTCCGCTCGATGGTGGCGATCTCCCGGCGGGTGTCCTCCAGCTGCCGGCCGGCCGTCTCCAGTTCCGCCTTGAGCTGGGTCAGCGTCTCCTGCCGCTGCTGGATCTCCCGCTGCACGCCGGCGAGCTGCTCCTGGTGCGCCGCCGTCTCCTCGTCGGCCCGCTCCCGGACCTCGGTGGCGTACTGCTGCGCCTCGGCGACCAGCGCGGCGATGTCCTTCTCGGCGGCGGCGGCCCGGTCGGCCAGCTCCTGCTCGGCGGCGGCCCGCCGCTCGTCCAGTTCCTTGGCCATCGTGGCCTGCCACTGGGCCAGCTCCTGCTGGGCCTTGCTGCGGTTGGCCTGGACCTCCTGCTGGATCTGCGTCCGCGCGGCCTTCACCAGCGCCTCGGACGCCGAGCGCGCCTGCTCGACCTGCTGCGCGCTCTGCTCGGTGATCCGCTTCGCCTCCTGCTGGGCCCGGTCGTGCGCGGCCTGGCCCTCGACGCGAAGCTTCTCGGCCAGCTCCCGCACGGCGGTCAGCTCCGCCTGCGCGGCGGCCCGCCGCTCCTCGTCCACCCGCTCCTGCTCGGCCCGGCGGGCGGACAGCTCCTCGTCCAGCTCACGCCGCTCCCGCGCGGCCTGCTCCTGCGCCGCCGCGAGCAGCTTCTCCGCCTGCCCCTGGACGTCCTCCGCGCGCCGGGTGGCCACGTCGGTGATCTGGCCGGCCTGCTTCTCGGCCAGGTCCAGGATCTGGTCGACCATCGGGCCGAGGTCGCGGAAGGACGCCCGGTCCACCGCCGTCGGACGGTCGCGCAGCTCCACCGCCTCGGCCTGCGCCCGCTGCACCTGCGCGGTCAGGTCGCGCACCTGCGCGTACGCCCGGTCCCGCGCGGCGGTCAGCGCGCTCACCTCGGCGTCGACCTGCTCGACGTACCGGTCCACCTGACGTTTGTCGTAGCCGCGCAACGCGGGATCGAACCGCGGACGCGCGGACAGGTCGTCGTGGGATGCGAACGGCTCGGCACCGTTGGACATGCGCCATCCTCCGTCGGTTCGCCAGCGCCAGGCCGGCGGATGACCGCCCCGCAGGGCACGATGAGGCGCTACGGTACCGCGTCCGCGCGCGGGGCTCGCCCCGCCCCGCCCCCTGCCCGCCGACCGGCGGCGCGGTCAGACCGGGAAGTGCGGGTTCCCCGCCGTCAGGCGGATGGTGAAGCCGCCCGCGTCCCGGTGGTACGTCACGTGGTCGCAACTCTGGTGGCTGATCCACAGGCCCAGCCCGCCGTCGGAACCGTCGCCCGCCGGCAGCAGCCCGGCGTACGGATCCTTGGGGCCGCTGCCCCGATCGTGGACGGTCACCACCATCCGGTCCGGCGCGCGCCACAACCGCAGGCACACCGGCGGCTCACCGTGGCGCAGCGCGTTGCTCACCACCTCGCTGACGGCGATGACCAGGCCGTCGAGGCCGTCCGGCGTGAGCAGACCACGGTCGGCGGCGCGCACCTCGGCGCGGGCGCGGGCCGGCGTCGGGTCGACCAGCTCGACCAGCGGCACGGTCCGCTGCACCGGGTCCGCTGGCGCCGGCCGGAACTCGGTCAGGTAGCTCGTCGGCTCGGTGTAGAGATCCGCCGCCTCGTGCCCGCCGTCCGGCCGCGCCACCAGCGGATGGGTACGCGCCACGTCGGCGAGCACGTGCGCGGGCGTGCCCCGGCGGTCGTAGGCGCAGATGCCCCAGAGCGGGAAGTCGTCGTAGGCGTGGTTGATCGCCGACTCGTAGCGCGCCCACCAGTCCCAGGTCGCGCCGAGCAGCACCGGAGGCAGTTCGCCGACCACCCGGATCTGCGCCGCCCCCGCCGCCACGTACGAGGCGAGCAGCTCCCGGTAGGAGCGCAGCGCGACGCTGGGCCGGGCGTAGAGGTCGCCGACCGGCAGGAACGTGACCTCCGCGCCCGGCGGCAGCGCCCGGCGCACCAGCTCGGCGTTGCGCTCGTCGAGGTTCACCGCCGTCGGCTCGCCGGCCGCGATCCCGTCCAGCAGGAACGGCAGCGCCACCGCCAGCAACTCCTCGTCGGAGTCGTAGACGAACGCCTCGTGGAAGTAGCCCACGTGACCGGAGGCCGCGCCGCTCCTCATCGGACGACCTCCACCCGTACCTCCGACAGACCGAGCAGGTCGACCAGCCGGGCCGGGGCGTGGCTCGGCGTGCGCAGCACCGCGACGGCGTCGTGCCGGCGGGCGTGGTCCCGCAGGTGCAGCAGGCTGCGGTGGTCGACGAACCGCAGCTCGGCGGCGTCGAACACGACCCGGCCCGCCACCGGCCGCGGGTCGGCCCGTTCCAGCGCGGCGGCGAAGTCCCGGTGATTGGACGGGTCCAGCTCGCCGGCCAGCGCCACCACCGAGTCGCCTCCGCCGGCGTGCAGCCGGAACAGCACGCCCGCGTTGGTCTCCGGGTGCAGGCAGGCCAGCTCGGCGATCGCCGCGTCGTCCAGTTGCCGGCGGTCGTAGGCGCAGACCGCCGACATCGGCCGGTGCCGCATCCAGTGGTCGATCCGGTGCTCGTAACGGGCGAACGCGTCCCGCTGGGCCGGGGTGCGGACCAGGCTCGTCGCCTCGGCCACCACCCGCAGGCCGGTGTGCCCGGCGGTCAGCGCCTCGGTGGTGGCCCGCACGTACGCCCGGACCTGCCGTTCCGGGTCGACGACCTCGTCGTGCCGGTACGCCTCGCCGACGGGAACAAGCCGCAGCGCGTCCCGCCGGCGCGCGGCGCCGACCCCCGGGACCGAGGCCAGCCAGCCGGTGATCGTGGCGCGATCCTCCGGACAGACCACCCACACCTGCTCACCGGCGGACAGACCGGCCCTTACCTGCTCGACGGCCAGCGCGCGCAGCGCGGCCGGGTCGTCGTAGGCGAGGCAGCCATGGGTGTAGCCCGGGTGCGACATGATCCCGCTGGTCACCGGCTCCGCCTCATGGCCACAGTCTATGCCGGGCCCACCTGGAGATCGCGCCAGGCCGTGGCCTCGGGCGGCGGGTCGCCCAGCTCGAACTCGGCCCAGTTGTTCCAGTACGCGATCGCGTCCACGTCGTTCTGCTGGCGCAGCCAGGTGACGTGCTCGCGGATGGTCCGCGCCCGGCCCGCGCCGGTGGTGTCCGCGGCGGTACGGCTCAGCCCGTACTCCGGCACCAGCAGCCGGATGCCCGGGTACGCGGCGCGCACCTTGCCGAAGGCCACGCCGAACATCCGGGAGGCGGGCCAGTACGCGGCGGTGTCCCGGGAGTAGCAGTCCACGCCGTAGTGGGTCATGCCCGGGTAACCCCAGTCGGCCGGGTTGCCGCGTCCCTCGTCGAGCCAGTAGCGGGTCACGATCGGACCGTGCCCCAGCACCCACCGCCGGTTGCGGTGCGCCGCCAGGATCTGCGTCACCCGGCTCGCCGTCGCCCGGTACGTCGCCGGGGCCACGTCGCCCATCGGCTCGTGGTACCAGGTCAGGTAGATCGGGCGGTTCACGCCGTCGAGCCAGCCGGCCAGCTGCTCGACGTCGTCCTTCCAGCTGACGTGCATGACGGCCGCGGGCGCGTCGGCGAACTTGCCGGCGTTGAGCGCGGGCAGCTCCGGCAGCGTGTCCGCGTCGGGCCCGTCGGTGCCGAAGTCGCGCATGTAGCGGATGCCCGGGTAGTCGGCCACCGCGCGCTGCGTCCGGGCGCCCTTCTCGGCGCTCATCCCGACCAGCAGCGGCACGGTCAGCGTGGTGGTGCCCGTGCCGGTGCGGCCGGCGCCGTCACGCGCCGTCGCGGTCAGCGTCACCGTGCCCCGGCCGGCCAGCACGGTGACTGTGAAGCGGCCCGGTTCGGCGCCGCTCGGTGTGACTGTCACCCCCGGCGAGGCGCTGGCGAGCTGAACGGTCAGCGGGACGCTCAGGTCGACCCGGACCGGGCTGTCCCAGGTGACGCCGGTGGGGTCGGTGACCCGGCCGGTGAGCGTCAGCAACCGCGAGTCGGGGTGGAAGGCGTCGACCCGTACGGTGGTCGACTGCCCGGGCAGCAGGACGGTCTGGTCGGCGGTGACGGAACGGACGACGGGTGCGGCCATGAGGCTCTCCTTCGACGTGCTCGGCTGCCGCTCCGGCCGCACGTCTTCGGGTGGCCAGAATGGCTCTGACCTGCGCTTTTACCAGCTTGCTTCGGTTCGGCCCCGATCGTCAGGGCAGCCGCAGATGGCGCGAAACCCGGTCGCCGCCGCGCTGTCGCGCCCGCATCCTGGAGCGATGCCGATCACCGTGCGGGACCTGCGCGTACCGGACTGGCCGCAGCTGTGGCCGATGCTGCGGGACATGGGCGTGAGCGGCGACCCGCCGGAGGCCCACCGGCTCCGGTTCGCCGCGCTGCTGGCCGATCCCCGCTGGGCGCTGCTCGGCGCCACCGACGCGGGCGGGCTGATCGGGTACGCCGCCGCCCAGGACCACGGCCCGCACCTGCGTTCCGGCGACGCGCACCGCACCGTACGCCTGCACGACCTGTACGTCCGGGCGGACCGTCGCCGGGACGGGGTGGGCCGTTCGTTGTTCACCGCGGTCCGCCACTGGGCCGGCGGGCGGGCCCGGCACCTGGAGTGGCAGGCCCACCACGAGCGGGCGGCGCCGTTCTACGAGCGGCTCGGCCACCGGGGTGACCCGTGCCCGCAGCCGGACCACCCGACCTTCCTGGTCGACCTGGCCGCGGGATGACCGGGTGTCAGGGCAGGGGGTGGGAGATGTCGCGGGCGTGGTCGGCCACCGCCGCGCCGACCACCGTCGCGGTCAGCGGCAGCACCTCCAGGCACCGGCGCACCGCCGCGCCCATCAGCGGGTTCGGCACCCGCATGGACAGCGTGCAGTGCGGCACCCAGCGGCCCGGCCGGTAGTGCTCCACCACCTCGACGCCGGCCCGTGCCAGCCGCTCGTGCACCGCGGCGTGGTGCGCCAGCAGTTCGGGTGTCGGCGCCGGCCCGAGCCAGAGCACCCGTCCGAGGAACTGCCCGGCGTGCTGGAACTCCAGCCGCAGCGGCGCGGCCACCACGGTTCCGGCGAGCGCCTCGGCGACGCGGTGCGGGTCCAGACGCGGCGCGACCGCCAGCGAGACGTGCGGGCGGTGCCGCTGCGCCAGCAGGGACCGCATGCTTGGCACCCCGTCGGACTCCAGCAGGTCCCACAGCACCCGGAGCCGCCGGGTGGCGTCGGTGTCCAGATACAGCTCCAGCGCCGCGACTACGCGATCACCCTAGAGGCGGTGCCCGCGCCGAGGTTTGCCGGGCGCGCTGGGCGGTACTGCCCGAGGGAACGGCAGGAGACGGCAGGGGAGTGAGGGACGCGTGGACGCGACGGACGTGCTGACCGAGGCGTACGGGCGGTTGCCCGATCTGGTCGCCGCGGCGCTCGACGGGCTCGACGCGGCCCAGCTGCGGCAGGCGCCGGCCGACGGGGCGAACCCGGTGGGCTGGCTGGTCTGGCACCTGACCCGGATCCAGGACGACCACGTCGCCGACGTGATGGGGGAGCCGCAGCTCTGGGCCACCGGCGAGTGGGCGGAGCGGTGCGGCCTGCGGCCCGACCCCGCCGACACCGGCTTCGGGCACGGCCCGGAGCAGATCGCCGCGGTACGCCCGGAGGACGGCGGCGTGCTGCTGGACTACCACCGGGCGGTGGTGGACCGGAGCCTCGCGTACCTGCGCGGGCTGCGCGCGGCCGACCTGGACCGGGTGGTGGACGAGAACTGGGATCCGCCGGTCACGCTCGGGGTGCGGCTGGTGAGCGTGCTCGACGACGACTTCCAGCACGTCGGCCAGGCCGCGTACGTGCGCGGGCTCATCCTGCGCTGAGCGCCGCACCGGCCCGCCGCAGCGCGGCGTGCCCGAGCAGGTGACATGCCTGCGCCTCGGGCGAGGTGCCGGGGCGCTCGAAGTCCGGTGCCCCGCTGACGCCGGTCACCCGGCCGTACGCGTCGACGCGCCGGGCGGCGGCGGCCAGCAGGTCCGCTCCCACGTCGTACCAGGGCCGGGACAGCCAGCCGCCGGCCACGCCGGTGAGGGCCGCGTACCCGAGCAACTGGGCGGTGTTGGCCTCGCGGAACGCGTCCGGCTCGTCCAGCACGTCGGGGAAGAGCCCGTCCGCGCCCCGGTACGCGAGACAGGCGGTCAGCACCTCCTCGACGTGCCCGGCCAGCTCGGCGCGGACGTCGCCCGGCCAGTCCGGCGCGAGCCGCAGCGCGCGGGCGATCCCGGCGACCACCCAGCCGTTGCCGGTGCCCCAGGGACCGGGCCGGTCCGGTTCGCCCCGGTCCTCGTCCCAGCGGGCGGCGTACAGGCCGGTGCGCGTGTCGTACAGCCGCCTCCGGTGCCCCGCGACCTGCGCGGCGGCCGCCTCGGTCCGGCCGGTCAGCGCCAGCAGTGGCACCACCATGTAGACCGTGTCCGCCCACACCTGGCGGCCGTCGAGCAGGTGGAACAGCGTGCCGTCGGACGCCCTCGGCGCCCGGAGGGCCAGCCAGTCGAGCTGGGCGTCCAGCGCCACCGCGTACCGCCGGTCGCCGGTGCGGTGCGCGGCGTGCGCGACCACCTCGCCGCACGCGGCGCCGTTCACCGCGCCCACCGAGCCGGCCGGCTCCCCGAGCCGTCCGTCCGGCCGCTGCCGGGTCACCGCGGCGTCGGCGACCAGCACGGCGGCCTCGTCCAGGCCCAGGTCCAGCAGCGCCTGACCGAGGATCCCCTGCTCCCAGGACTCGCGCTGCATGGTCAGCAGCGCGAGCAGCACCCGGTCGGCGGTGGCGTCCCCGGTCGTCGGCACGGCTCAGGGATACCCGCCGGGCCGCCGCGACTCACCCGGACCGGGTGAGTTCGCCTCACCCGCCCGGCGGGGACGCTGCGGGACGAGCGGCGCCGGCCGCGACCACCGACGAGGAGGGCCCGATGAGCGTCTCGGCCGTGGAACACCTGACCCGGGGGACCGCCGGCCGGCACCCGGACCTGCCCGAGACCACCTCCGGCACCATCCGACTGGATCTGCGCGACGGCGGCTGCACCGAGCACTGGTACCTGACCATCGACCGGCAGGACGTCCGGGTGGACCGCCTGGCCGATGATGCGGACCTGATCGTCGGCGCCAACTGGGAGGTGTTCGACCGGATCGCGGCGGGGCGCCTGCACCCGGCCGCCGCGCTGCTGCGCAACGATCTCGCCGCGCGCGGCGAACTGAAGCTGCTGATGACGCTGCGCCGCATCTTCCCCGGCCCGCCGGACGCCCGGGATCCCCGCGAGGTGGCCTGCGAGCGGACGGCGGCCCGATGAGGCAGGAACTTGTCCACGTCCTCGCCGGTAACGCGTTCGCGTTGAGCGACGCGCAGGGCGACATGGAACGCGACCCGTCCGCCCCGATCGGCCTGTTCTCCTTCGACACCCGGTTCCTGTCCCACTGGGTGCTCACCGTCGACGGCGAACGGCTGCACGCGCTGTCCCGCGACGACCTGACCTACTTCGAGACCCGCTTCGTGCTGGTGCCCGGCGCCGCCAGCCACTACGTGGACGCCGACGTCTCGGTGATCCGGCACCGTTCGATCGACGAGGCGTACCACGAGAGCCTCACGGTGCTGAACCACTCGTCCGAACCCGCCCAGTACACGGTGCGGGTGGAGATGGCTGCCGACTTCGCCGACACCTCCGAGATCCTGCGGCCCGGCCCGCGGCGCCCGACGGTCGTTCCGGAGCCGGAGCAGCAGCGGCTGCGGATCCGGTACGAGCGCGGACGGTTCGTCCGGGAGACGTGCGTCTCCAGCACCGTCCCGGCCGAGGTGGACCCGCGGGGGATGACCTTCCGGATCCGCGTCGAACCGCAGGGCAAGTGGCACGTCGACCTGCACGTCGCCATGATCATCCAGGGTGCCGGAGGGCGGGATCTGCGGGCCGGCATCGAGTCGCACCGCCGGCACGTCCGGCAGGACATGCGCGACGAGCTCGAGCGGTGGCTCGAGCGGGCGCCGCACCTGTTCGCCGACCGGCCCGCGCCGGCCGCCGTGTACCGGCAGGCGCTGACCGACCTGGCCGCCCTGCGCTACATGCCGCTGGCCTACACCGACCGGGTGCCGGTCGGCGGGATGCCGTGGGCGATGACGCTGTACGGGCGGGACGCGCTGACCACCTGCCTCCAGACGCTTGCGTTCACGCCCGAGCTGACCCCGGGCACGCTGCGCATGCTGGCGATGCTGCAGGGCGGCCGGCTCGACGACCGGCGCGAGGAGGAGCCCGGCAAGATCGTCGCCGAGCTGCGGTACGGCGAGGCGGCCGCGTTCGACGAGCAGCCGACGGCGCTCTACTACGGCGCGGCCGACACCACGCCGCTGTTCGTGATCCTGCTCGACGAGTACGAACGCTGGACCGGCGACGCCGACCTGATCCACGAGTTGCGGCACCCGGCCCGGATGGCGCTGGACTGGCTGACCCGGTACGGCGACCTGTGCGGCGACGGCTACCTGCGCTACCGGCCGCGCAACACCGACAGCGGGGTCGTCAACCAGACCTGGCGCAACTCCCCGGAGGCCGTCGTCGACAGGTACGGGGTGGAGCCGCCGTTCCCGCGCGCCACGTGCGAGCTCCAGGGGTACGCGTACGACGCGCGGATCCGGGGCGCCCGCCTGGCCCGGGAGTTCTGGGGCGACCCGGGTTACGCCCAGCGCCTGGAGGCCGACGCGGCGCGGCTGCGGGAACGGTTCGACAGTGACTTCTGGCTGCCGCAACGGGGCTACTACGCGCTGGCGCTCACCCCGGACGGCGAGCCGGTCGACGCGCTCACCTCGCACCTGGGGCACCTGCTGTGGAGCGGCATCGTGGAGCCGGAGCGGGCCGGCGCGCTGGCCGGGCACCTGCGCGGGCCGGACCTGTTCTCCGGCTGGGGGGTGCGCACCTACGCGCAGGGGCAGCGGCCGTACAACCCGGTCGGCGCGCACCTCGGCGCGGTCTGGCCGTCGGACAACGCGATCGTCGCGGCGGGCCTGCGGCGGTACGGCTTCGACGAGGAGGCGGCCGACATCGCCGCCGGCGTGTTCGCGATGGCGGAGACGCTCGGCGGCTCGGTCCCGGAGGTGATCGCCGGCTACCCGCGCGCGTTGACCAAGTACCCGGTCCAGTTGCCGGAGGCCGGGCGACCGCAGTCGTGGGCCTCGGGTGGGCTGCTGATGCTGCTGTCGACCATGCTGGGGCTGCGCCCGTGCGGGGAGAACCTGCTGGTGAACCCGGCGATCCCGACCGGGTTCGGACGGATCGAGCTGCTCGACGTGCCGGGCCGGTGGGGACGGGCCGACTCGTACGGCCGGGAACGCGGCGCGGGCCGGCGGATGCGCGCGGGCCGGCCGGCCCGCCGGGCCGCCTGACCGGCCCGCCGCTCAGCCCGCGCCGGTGGTCTCCCGCTCGGCCGTCGGGGTCGGCCCGGCCGCGGCCGGCGGCCCCGCCGATCCGGTGCGCCCGGCCCGCGCGAGCAGCCGGTCCACGCCCACGAACAGCAGGCCCAGCAGCCAGAACACCGCGGCGAAGCCGACCGCGCTGACCGTCACCCCGTCGTAGCCGAGTTCGCCCGCGTCGATGAACGGGTACGGGTAGCTGCCCACGACCAGGCCGCGTACCAGGGCGAAACAGAGGTAGCCGACCGGGAACGCCAGCCACCAGGCGGCGTACCGGGGGCGCAGCCGGCCGCGCCTGTCGAACAGCGCCCAGTCGGCGAGCGCCAGCAGCGGCACCACCGTGTGCAGGAACTGGTTGCCCCACCACTCACCCGGTTGCCGGTCGGGCTGGACCATGGCGAACGGGCTGGCCGGGTTGGCCAGCACCAGGTGGTAGACCGTGCCGGTGATGGTGATGTAGAGGGTCACCGCGCCCTTGAGGACGCTCGGCGGCTCCGGCCGGTCACGCAGCGCGCACCAGGCGCCGTACCCGGCGAGGACGCCGACCGCCACGTTGCTCTGGATGGTGAAGTACGGCAGCAGGCCGGTCACGGTGGCCGGGCCGAGCGCGGTGAGCACGATGCCGGCCAGCACGGCGAGCACCACGGCGAGGCGGAGGAGGATCGCCGGTAGGCGACGCCGGGGGGTCACCGGGGCAAGTTACCAGCCGGTCGTCAGCCGGGACGCCGCCCGGGCGGGGTGCCGGCCGGCGGTCCGGCGTTCCCGGGTGCGGGGACGTCCGCGCCCGGCGGTGCGCCGTCCGGGTGGACGGGGCGCTCGGTCCTGCCGCCGCCCCGCTCGTCGCCGGGCTTCCCCGGCGGATCGTCGTCGCCCAGGAGCCCGGCGCAGTAGTCCGCCACGCCGTCGCGGCCCCCGGCGGCGCTGACGAGGTCGCCGAAGGCGGGCGTACCCAGAGCGCGGCCCCGTTCCGGCTCGGCGACGGCCCGGTACGCGACGCACAGGCCGGGCGGTGAGGACGGGTGCGGTGTCCGGGCCGCCGGTGAGGCGGCCGGTGGGCTCGGCCGGGCCGGCGGCGCGGAGGGTGCGGAGACGACCGGCGGCGCTGCCGGACGCGCGGCGCGCGGCAGGTTCCCGGTCGCGGCGAGCGCGACGCCGCCGGTGAGGGACGCGGCGAGCGCGCCCACGGCCACCCGTACGCCGAACCGGGCACGGCGGCGACGGCGCGTCCACCGTGCGGCCCGGAACGCCGCGACCGCTGCCGCCTCGCCGCCGAGTTCGCCGGTGCCGGGCGCGGCGCGGATCGCGTCCAGCACGGCGGCGAGTCCCGGCGGGGCGGACGGCGTGTCGCCGGAGCGGCCGGCGAGCAGCCGCTCGACGGTTTCCTGATCCAAGCCGGATGCGTCCATCTCGTGACCCTCAGCGCCGCCACCCGGCCGGGCGTCACACTCCGGTACGGCCGACCCACGGTGAGGCCGGTCACCCGGCGCCGGTCACGGCCCGGAGGGCATCTCCGGTTGCCGATGTCCCGGAGTCGCGGTGAACTGAATTACATGGGTGTCATCAAGGTGGGCACGTCCTCGTGGGCCGACCAGATGCTGGTCCGCTCCGGCTGGTATCCGCGCGGGGTCAACACCCCCGCCGGGCGGCTCGGCTGGTACGCCGAGCGGTTCGGACTGGTCGAGGTGGACACGTCGTACTACGCCGTGCCGGTGCCGGAGACCACGGCGGGCTGGGCGGAGGCCACCCCGGCCGGGTTCACCTTCGACGTCAAGGCGTTCCGGCTGTTCACCGGCCACCACACGCCGGTCGACGCGCTGCCCCGCGACCTGCGCCCGGAAGGCGGCCCGAGCCGGATCCGCTGGCGCGACCTGCCCGCCGGGGCGTACGACGAGTTGTGGGACCGGTTCCACGCGGCGCTGGCGCCGCTCGCGGCGGCCGACCGGCTCGGCGCCGTGCTGTTGCAGTTCCCGCCGTGGCTGGCTCGCGGCGAGGCGGCCCGGCGGCGGATCCTGGACGCCGCGCGGCGCTGCCGCCCCTGGCCGGTGACGGTCGAGCTGCGGCACTCGTCCTGGTTCGACGGGGACGCGATGGCCGACACCGTCACGTTCCTGCGGGAGCACGACCTCGGTTACGGCTGTGTGGACATGCCGCAGGGGCACGTCTCCTCGGTGCCGCCGATCCTGGTCGCCACCACCGACCTGGCCGTGATCCGGTTCCACGGGCACAGCACGGCCTGGGAGAGCGGCGACAAGCAGGAGCGGTTCCGCTACGCCTACGGCGAGCGGGAGCTGCGGCACTGGTCGGTGCTGCTGCGCGAGCTGGCCGACCAGTGCGCCGAGCTGCACGTGCTGATGAACAACTGCTGCGGCGACCAGGCCCAGCGCGACGCCGCCCGGCTGGCCGGCCTGCTCGGCGTCGCGCCCGCCGCCGCGCGCGCCTGACGTTTCCTCAGCCGTCGTCCGGGTACCGCCGGGTGCATGGACGAGCGCGAAGGGGGATCTGTGGAGAAGCGGCGCGGCGAGGACGAGCGGGACCCGCGAGCGACCCGGGAGGCCGAGGAGGCCCACGGCGGCAGCATGGCGCCGGGCCTGGTCGACGACACCGGGCACCCGGTGGCCGAGTCACCGGTGCCGGACAACGAGCCGTCGGCGCCGGGCCGGCCGGGTGAGGACGGCACCGGCTCCTGAACGCTCAGGGGCGCGTCTCCGGGCGCATCCCGGTCGCCTCCTCCAGCGCGTTGTCGCCGAGGTCGCCGTCCGCGCTGTCGTCCGGGAACGTCCGCCCCGACGGGGCCGGATCCGGCGGCGCGCCCGGCCCGGCCTCGGGCGTCCGGGTCGGCTCGACGGACCCGAACCCGTGCCGGCCCGCCTTCGGCCCGCCCGGCCCGGCGCCGGCCGCCCGGCGTTCGCCGAGCCGCCCCTCGGGGACGGCGGTCTCCTCGCTGCCCTCGTCCATCGGGTCGCTGTCGCCGGCGCCCCACGGCGGGTCGGCGTCGAAGCCGTCGGTGGTGCCCCACGGCGCGGCCGACTCCGGCCCGCGCCCGTCACCCGTACCCGGCCGGTCCCTGCTGGTCATGGTCACCTCGCCTGGCTGCTGATGTCCGTGCGCCGTCCGCCTGCCGACGGCCTGTCCCGCTGCACCGCGCGGCCGGTGGCCCACCCCGATGTGGGTCGCCGGCCGCGCGGTGGTCAACGGGCCGCCCCGACCAGGGAGCGTCCGGCCGCGCCCACGGCGGCCACCTTGCCCATGTGCTTCGGCGCGGACATGATCCCGCCCGCGCGGTCCAGCATGCCCCGGAACACCTGCCCCGGCTTCTGCTGCTCACCCATGTACGCCGACACCACGACCAGCGCCCCGGTCAGTGCCGGGACCGCCCACTGGAGCAGCTTCATCTGCCGCTGGCTGGAGGCGACGCTCGCCGGGGTGTGGTGGTTGGGCTCGGTGGTCCCCTCGACCGGCGGGCCGCCGGCCTTCTCCAGCCGCATGCCGACCAGCCGGCTGTAGCCGGTCACCGCCAGCGCGCCGACCGTCAGCGCGGTCTTCACCGCGCTCATCCGTCCCACGCCCGCCTGGCGGGCCATCCGCGGGCTCTCGGTGACCAGCTCACCGACCGCGCCGGCCAGGTGCGCGCCGATCGCCGCCGCGTTGACCGGCGTCCACCGCGCCCATCCCGCCGAGGCCACCGGCAGCCGTTCCGTCGTGTCGTTGATCCGTGCCGCCGCGCCGTTGACGCCCAGCGCCCCCATCAGGGAACCGCCGAACCAGGCCGCCAGGCCCAGGTCGTGCATCGAGCGCAGCGTGGTGTGCCGTTCTGACATCAGATCCCCCTCCGCCGTGTTCGGGCGGTGCGGCATACCCACGATCGGGCGACTCACGCCCGGCGTGGCGGGAGGAGGAGGACTCAGCGCCGGGGGAGAGTGCCGGCGAACGCGGCGATCCGGGCGGCCAGTGGGACCGACGCGCGTACCCACGTGAAGTGGTCGAGCGGCGCGCCCGCCTCGGCGACCGTGTAGCGGTGCCGCGTCACCGGGGCCGCGGTCAGCTTCCCGCACAGGTGGTCGAGCGTCTCGTGCGGTGTGTACTGGTCGTCGTCGACGCTCACCGCGAGCACCGGTGTCCGGATCCGCCGCACGGCGGCTTCCGCGTCCACCCCGTCCAGCGCCGGGAACCGGCCGGTGCGGGCGGTGTGCGCCCAGTCCCGGATCACGCCGCGTGCCTGCCGACCGCCGAAACCCCAGCCGGGCCAGACGCCGAGCAGCCGGGCCGTCGCCGCGATCGCCTGGGTGTACGGCAGCACGCCCCACCCGCGCAGGCCCGGGTACCGCCGCCACCACGGCAGGCCCACCGCCACCAGGGCCAGCCCGTCCACCCGGTCGTCGTCGTCCAGCGCCTGGTGCAGCACCGCGACCTGACCGCCGAGGGAGTGCCCGAGCAGCAGCCGGGTACGGCCGTCCAGCCGGGGCTTGAGCGCGTCGAGCACGGCGCCGACGTCGGCGGCCATCTCCCGGTAGCCGTACCGGCAGGCGCGCGACGGCGCGGGGGTGCTCTCGCCGGTGCCGCGCAGGTCGGCCACGATCACCGCGAGTCCGGCGTCGCGCAGCGCGGCGGCGAACGGCCGGTAGTAGCGGGCGCGCACGCCCATGGCCGGCCAGATCAGCACCACCGGCGCGCCGGGCGGACCGGCCGGCTCCGGATAGACCTGCACGCCGATGCGCGCGCCGTCGACGTCCACGAACTCCTGGGTGTAGTCCCCGCTCACCCGGATCAGCCTACGGCTCGAACCTACCGGCGGGTAGCAAGGGGTGGCCGGGTCGGCTGCGCCGGCACCGGTGAGCGGCGGCGGGCGGCCCGTTCCACCCGGTCCACCGCCGCCAGCACGTCCGGCACGTCCAGCGCGGCGAGCGCCGGGTGCACGTCCTCTCCCGCGGCGGCCGGACGCGGGCCCGCCCACAGCGCCTCGTGCCACGGCCGGTCCGGCGGCGGCCCCCACCAGGACGGCGGCACCGGGCCGAACAGCAGCACCGACGGGGTGGCGTAGGCGGTGGCCAGGTGGCCGATGCCGGTGTCGCCGCAGAGCACCAGCCGGGCGTACGCGACGAGCGCGGCCAGCTCGCCCACGTCGGTCGCCCCGGCCAGCACCGCGTCGCCGGGCAGCCCGGCGGCCCGGGCCACCGCCGTCGCCGGCTCCCGCTCGGCCGGGCTGCCGGTCACCACCACCCGGTGCCCGCGCCCGGCCAGCTCCCGGGCCACCGCCGCGAAGCGCGCCACCGGCCATCGCCGCGCCGCGGCCTTCGCCCCGGGATGCACGATCGTCACGCCGGCCGGGAACCCGTCCGGCGCCGGGCGGCGCAACGCCAGGCCGGCGCGGTCGGCGGGCAAGCCGTACCAGGCCAGCATCCGGCACCAGCGGTCCACCTCGTGCTCGTCGGCCCGCCACGGCGGCCCGTCCGGCACGCCCGCCTCCGGGCTGGCGAAGGCCAGCAGGCGACCCGGCCGCAGCGCGGTCAGCATCAGGTGCGACTGGGGGCCCCGGCCGTGCAGGTTGACCGCCGTCTCCGGCGGCGGGCCGGACCAGGGCAGCGGTCCCAGCCCGTCCGCGTGGACCTGCCGGTCCACGCCGCCCACCAGCTCGACCAGCGGCGCCAGCCAGCGCGGCGCGACCAGCGCCAGCTCCTCGCCGGGGTACGCGGCACGCAGCGCGCGCAGCGCCGGCACCCCGGTCGCGAGGTCGCCGACGCCGAGCGCGCGCAGCACGAGGATCACGGGTACGACGACTCCTGCTCGGCGCAGACCACCAGCTCGCGTACCGCACAGCCGGGCGGCTGGGTCAGCGCGAACATCACCGCCTCGGCGGTGTCCGCCGGGTCGTTGAGGATCGCGTCCGGACCGGGCTTGTACCTGTCGTCGCGCTCGTCGAAGAACGCGGTCCGCATCCCGCCCGGGACCAGCAGCGTCACGCCCACCGTGCCGGCCAGTTCGGCGGCGAGCGCCCGGGTGAAGCCGACCACCCCGAACTTCGCCGCGCAGTACGCCGTCGCGTCGCTGACCGCCTTCACGCCCAGCGTCGACGCCACGGTGACCACAGTGCCGTGCGCGCGTTCCAGCGCGGGCAGCGCGGCCCGGATCACCGCGGCGGTGCCGAGCAGATTGATCGCCACGATCCGGTCCCAGACGGCGCCGTCGACGTCGCCCAGCCGCCCGGGCACGTCCATGCCGGCGGCGGTCACCACGCCCGCCAGCTCGCCGGCCTGCTCGGCGATCCGCCGGGTGGCCGCCTCGGCGGCGCGCGTGTCGGCCAGGTCGCACTCGACCCAGGGCACGCCGTCGGCGGGCGCGCGGCGGTCCAGCACGTACGGCCGCCCACCCGCCTTGGCCACCGCCGCCACGACCGCCGCGCCGAGCCCGCTCGCGCCACCGGTGACGAGCACCGCCTGGCCGTTGATGTCCCTGCTCATGCCGGACTCCTTCTCGCTCGTTCAGACCACTGTTCGGACCAGGTGCAGGCCGCGCCGGCGCGCGGCGGAGATGGTGGCGGTGGTGGACCGGTCCGCCAGGTACGGCACGGTGACGACCTGCCCGCCCCAGCGGCGCACCAGTTCCGCCTCGGGCAGCTCCACGTCGCCGTAGTCGCCGCCCTTGACCCAGACGTCCGGGCGCAGCCGGGCCAGCACCTGGTGCGGGGTCGGCTCGTCGAAGACCACCACCGCGTCGACGCAGTCCAGCGCCGCCAGCAGCCGGGCCCGGTCCTCGGCCGGGTTGACCGGTCGCTCCGGGCCCTTGAGCCCGCGCACGCTCGCGTCGGAGTTGAGGCAGACGACCAGGCAGTCACCGAGGCGGCGGGCCGCGCGCAGCGTGGCCAGGTGCCCGGCGTGCAGGATGTCGAAGCAGCCGCCGGTGGCGACCACTGTGCCGCCGCCGGCGCGTACCCCGGCGATCAGGTCCTCGGCGGCGCGCGCCGGATCCGGCGGGGCCGGTTCCTGCTCCCGGCGAAGCCCGGCGGCCCCGCCCGCCGCCACGTACGCCGACGCCGCCTCCACGGCGGCGCGGACCGCCTCGGCGACCGGCGCGCCGTCACCGAGCGCTCGCGCCGCCGCGGCGGCGAACCGGTCACCCGCCCCGCAGGTGTCCTCCACGTGGTCCGGCACCGACGACGGGGGCAGCACCAGCGGGGTGGCCCCGCCGTGGCACAGCACCGCGCCGTCCGGGCCCATGGTCACCGCCACCGCGCCGACCCGCCACCGGTGGCGCAGCTCCTGACCGGCCCGGGTGGCGGTGCTGAGGGGCGAACCGCCGCCCGCGTCGCCGGTGACGCGGCGCAACTCGTCGAGGTTCGGCGTGGTCAGCCGGGTACCGGGCACCGGCGCGGGGCCGCGCGGGTGCGGATCCCAGACCACCGGTGCGGTCGCCTCGGCCAGCGCCGCCCGCAGTGCCGGCTGCCGCAGCAGGCCGCGCCCGTAGTCGCTGACCAGGATCGCGCCGGCCCGGCCGAGCAGCTCCCGTACCGCCTGCGACGGCTCTCCCGGCGCCTGCGGTTCGCCGCCGCGGTCCAGTCGCAGGAGCGTCTGCCCGGCGGCCCGCAGCCGGATCTTCTCCGCTGTCGCGCCGGGCAGGCGCATCGGGTAGAGCGCGACGCCCGCGCCGGTGAGCAGCTCCGCCAGGCGCGCGCCACCGGCGTCGTCGGCCAGCGCGGTGACGAGCGCGACCTCACCGCCGTCGGCGGCCGCGAGCAGCGCCGCGAGTCCGGCGCCGCCCGGCCGGTCGGTGGCGGTGCGTTCGTCGAGCACCGGCACCGGGGCGTCCGGGCAGACCCTGCTGACGGTGCCGTCCACGTCGCGGTCCAGCAGCGTGTCGCCGACGACGACCAGCGGGCCGTTCACGACTCCACCCGGCCGGTGCCGGTGTCCCGGTCGCGCCGGTGCCCGTTCGTGACGTGCCCGTGCGGACCGTGGCCGTTGGGCGTGGGGCCGTCCGGGCCGGGGCCGTGCGGGCCGTAACCGTTTGATCCGTGGCCGTTGGCGTGTCCGGGCGAGCCGTGGCCGTCGGCGCGCAACGGTGCCGCGCCGTCGACAGCGGCCAGCACCAGGCCGTCGCGCCGCACCCGGTCCGGCCCGCCCTCGGCGTCCGGCCGGGCCGCACCGCCGATCGGAGACCCCGGGGACACGGACTCGCCGGTCGACCGCCACGGCGCGTGCGGCAGGTGCCGGACCAGCGGCAGCGCCTGCTCGACGTACTCGCACAGCAGGTGCGTGGAGACCAGGTGCAGCTCCTGCACGACCTGGCTGTCGGACGACGGCACTGCCAGCGCGTCGTGGCAGAGGTCGGCGAGGGGGTTGGGTGCGGGTCCGGTGAAGGCCCAGCAGCGCAGGCCG
>NZ_JBAKHP010000012.1:0-166953 GCF_036902745.1 Micromonospora sp. CPCC 205554
CCTGTTGAGTTCTCAAAGAACAACCACACACCAACCAGAAGCCCCACATCCGCGGAACCCCCGACCGGGGCATTTCGTTCAGCTGCCCACCGCTCTCGCGCCAGGCACTTTTACTACGTTACCCGGTGGTTTCTGCCGTGTCAAACCGGTGTTTCCCGGTTTGTCGTGCATCACCCTTTACCGGGCACCCCGATTCCACCGGCTTCCGCCGGTCGTTCCGAGGAATTCGGTAGGCCGGCCGCCCGCGGTTTCCCGCTGGCTCGTCCGTTTCCCTACCGGCCGACAACCTTACCCGGTCGGTTCCGCCTCGCCAAATCCGCCTCCCGGCGAATCCGGGGCACCACCCGGTTCTCAGGTCCTGCGCTCCGGCCTTCAGGGCTTCCGCCCTGTTTCGTCCGTTCCGCGCTGGCAGAGAGAAAGTTACGCGCCCAGCGGAGTGATCGTCAAATCCGCTGGGCGCGTCCCGCGTCACACAGTCGACAGGCGGCTATCCGCGCAGCTCGACGCCCGCGAACGAGCGCTTCCCCCGGCGCAGCACGAGGTACCGGCCGTGCAGCAGGTCGTCCGCCGAGACGGTGGCGTCCACCTCGGAGATCCGGGTGTTGTTGACGTACGCGCCGCCCTCGGCGATCACCCGCCGTGCCTCCTTCATGCTCGGCACCAGACCCGACTCCTTGAGCAGGCCGGCCACGTCCGGCAGCTCGTCGAGGTGCACCAGACCCGCCTCCGTGAGCGCCGCGCGCAGCGTCTCCGGGGCCAACTCGTCGAGCGAGCCCCGGCCGAACAGCGCCTGACTCGCGGCCACCGCCTGGGCCATCTCCCGCTCGCCGTGCACGAGCGTGGTCAGCTCCTCGGCCAGCGCCCGCTGGGCCAGGCGCGCCTGCGGCCGTTCCGCGGTGGCCTTCTCCAGCTCCTCCAGCTCCTCCCGGGAGCGGAAGCTGAAGTAGCGCAGGTAGCGGCTGACGTCCCGGTCGTCGGCGTTGACCCAGAACTGGTAGAACGCGTACGGGCTGGTCATCTGCGGGTCGAGCCAGACCGTACCGGTCTCGCTCTTGCCGAACTTGGTGCCGTCGGCCTTGGTCACCAGCGGCGTGGTGAACGCCTCCACCGGCCCGGCGCCGCGCCGCCGGATGTAGTCCACCCCGGCGGTGATGTTGCCCCACTGGTCGGAGCCGCCGTACTGGAGCCGGCAGCCGTGCCGGCGGTGCAGCTCGAAGTAGTCGTTGGCCTGGAGGAGCTGGTAGCTGAACTCGGTGTAGCTGATGCCCGTCTCCAGCCGCGCCCTGACCACCTCGCGGGCGAGCATCTTGTTCACCGGGAAGTGCTTGCCGACGTCGCGGAGGAACTCGACCACCGACATCTCGCCGGTCCAGTCCAGGTTGTTGACGAGTTGCGCCGCGTTCTCCCCGGAGTACGTGACGAACGGCGAGAGCTGCTCGCGGATGCGCTCCACCCAGCCGGCGATCACCTCGGGCGGGTTCAGCGTCCGTTCCGCGCTCTCCTTCGGGTCGCCGATCTGCCCGGTGGCGCCACCGACCAGCAGCAGCGGCCGGTGACCGGCCTGCTGGAGCCGGCGGGCCATGACGACCTGCATCAGGTTGCCGATGTGCAGGCTCGGCGCGGTGGGGTCGAAGCCCACGTAGAAGGTGGTGCTCCCGCCGTCGAGCAGCTCGCGCAGCTCGTCGAGGCCGGTCGAGTCCTGGATCAGGCCCCGCCACAGCAGGTCTTCGGTCAGGGAGTCCCGCCCCTGCGGGAGGTTGCTGTCGGTCACGGTCACCGATTCTCCCCCATTGCCCGGCCCGGCCCGTACCGGGTTTGCCGACGTGGCGGCGACTAGGCTGGCGGCGCCCGTCGAACGCGAGGAGGAACCGCGGTGGACATGCCGAACCTGACCGGTGGCTTCGTGGCCCTGCTGGGCCTGACGTTCGACGAGGTCAGCGGGGACCGGGTGGTGATCCGCTGGAAGGTCCGCCCGGAGCTGCACCAGCCGTACGGGATCCAGCACGGCGGCGTCTACTGCTCGGTGGTGGAGACGGCGGCGAGCATCGGCGGTGCGCTCTGGCTGGGCGACAAGGGCAACGTCGTCGGGGTGTCGAACCAGACCGACTTCCTGCGCGCGGTGCGTGACGGCGAGCTGACCGCTGTCGGCACGCCCGTGCACCGGGGCCGCAGCCAGCAGCTCTGGCTGGTGGAGATCACCGACGCCGACGGGCGGCTGGTGGCCCGCGGTCAGGTGCGGCTCCAGAACCTCACCGCCGCCTGACGCATTCGCCCGAAACCGGGCGCTGACGCCGATATCGTCGCCTCGGTGAGATCGTCCGCTCCCGGCCCGACGTGAGGAAGCTGTTCGCCGCCACGCTCGGCGTGCTGTCGGCGGTCGGCGGCTTCGTCGACATCGGTGACCTGGTGGCGGCCAGTCAGGCCGGCGCGCTGTTCGGCATGGCTCACACCTGGGTGCTGCTGGCCGGGGTGGTCGGCATCTGCGCGTACGCGGAAATGGCCGGCCGGATCGCGGCGGTGAGCGGGCGGGCGGTGTTCGACCTGGTCCGGGAGCGGCTCGGGCCGCGCGTGGCGCTGCTCAACCTGGTCGCGTCGTGGCTGGTCACCGTCGTCACGCTCGCCGCGGAGCTGGGTGGGGTGGCGCTGGCGCTGCAGCTGGCGACCCGGCTGAGCCACCTGTTCTGGGTGCCGCTCGCCGCGCTGGCCGTCTGGCTGGTGCTGTGGCGGCTGCGGTTCGAGTTGATGGAGCGGATCTTCGGCCTGGCCGGGCTGTCGCTGCTGGTGTTCGCGGTCGCGCTGGTGGCGCTGCCGACCGACTGGCCGGAACTCGGGCAGGGCGTGTGGCAGGTCGGCACGGCCGGGCACGGCTGGCCGCTGTACTGGTTCGTGGCGGTGGCGCTGTTCGCCTCGACGGTCAGCCCGTACGAGGTGTTCTTCTTCTCCTCCGGCGGCGTCGAGGAGCGGTGGAGCGCGGCGGACCTGGCGCGGGCCCGCTCGAACGTGCTGATCGGCTTCCCGGTGGGCGGGTTCCTGGCGTTGTCGCTGATCGCCGTGGCGACGGTGGCCTACCACCCGTCCGAGGCGTCGTTGAGCACGCTGGACGAGGTGGCGCGGCCGGTGGCCACGGCGCTCGGCGGTGCCGGCCTGGCCGCCGCGGTGCTGGCGTTCTTCGCGGTGACGTTCGGCGCGGCGCTGGAGACCGGGCTGTCGGCGGCGTACGCGGCGGCGCAGTACTTCGGGTGGCAGTGGGGCAAACGGGTCCGCCCCCGGGAGGCGGCCCGGTTCCACAGCGTGCTGCTCGTCGGTCTGCTGCTCGGTGTGGTGATGCTGATGACGACCGTGGACCCGGTGCGGCTGACCGAGTACATGCTGGTGCTGAGCGCGGTGGTGCTGCCGCTGACGTACCTGCCGATCCTGGTCGTCGCCAACGACCGCGGGTATCTCGGCGACCGGGTCAACGGGCGGTGGACGAACCTGCTCGGCGCGGTGTTCCTGCTGCTCATCGTGGCGGCCTCGGTGGCGGCGATCCCACTGGCGATCATGACGGGGATGGGGCGATGAGGGTTCAGCTCGCCAAGCGGCTGCTCGACCGGCAGATCGTCGACGTGGACGGGCTCCTGGTCGGGCGCGTCGACGACATCGCGTTCGCGGTCGACGACGAGGGATTCCCGTACGTGGACGCCCTGCTCACCGGGCAGGGCGCGCTCGGCGAGCGGATCGGCGGGCGGGTCGGGCGGCTGCTCGTGGCGGTGGCGGACCGGTTCACCGACGACCCGCCGGTGCCGCCGTTGCGCGTACCGCTGTCCGAGGTCGCCCGCGTGGACAGTGCGGTGCGGCTGCGCTGCCCGGCGGCGGACCTGCCGCCGTCACCGGTGGAGGCGTGGCTGCGCCGGCACCTGATCGAGCGGATCCCGGGATCCGGCCGTGCGAGCGGGTGAGCTGCTCGGCCGCACCGCGTACGACCTGCACGGGCGGCGGCTGGGCCGGGTGGTGGACGTGGTGGTGCGCGGCGGGTGGCCGCCGGACCGGCTGCGGATCACCGACGTGATCGTCGCCGGGCACTGGTGGACCCGGGTGATCAGCCGGTTGATCGGCCCGGAGCTGCACCCCTCCGGGCCGTGGCTACTGCGGATCATCGCCCGGCTGGTCGGGCGGAGCACCCGTCAGCTGCCCGCCGACGCGGTGCAGTTGCTCCCGCCGGTGCCCGGTTTCCCGTTCGGCCCGCCCGCCGGGCACCGCTGAGCCGAGCCCCGCTGAGCCGGACTCCGGCGAACCGAGCGCCGGGCGCCGGTCAGCGGCGGGCGTCGTCCAGTTCCGGAGCGTCGGCCGGGTCGGCGGCGTCGTCTGTGGTGTCGCCGTCCGGGGAGCCGTCGTGGCGGCCGCGGCGGCGGACGTGCACCTCGGTGATGGCCCGCTGGTCGACGTCGGCCACCGACAGCTCCCAGCCGTCCACGGTCACCTGCTCCCCCGCCACGGTCGGGATGTGCCCGAGGCAGATCAGCACCAGCCCGGCGACTGTGGTGTAGTCGCCCGCGGGCCGGTTCGGCAATTCCACGCCGAGGTCGGTCAGGTCGTGCACCGGGAACGTGCCGGGCAGCACCAGCGTGCCGTCGGCCTCGGTGCGCACGGCGCGCAGGTCCCGGTCGGTCTCGTCGTAGATCTCGCCGACGATCTCCTCCAGGATGTCCTCCAGCGTCACGATTCCGTCGACCGCGCCGCGCTCGTCGACCACGAGCGCGATGTGCTGGCGTTCGGCCTTGAACTGGCGCAGCGCGTCGACCACCGGCAGCGAGTCGGGCAGCAGCATCGGCGGGCGGGCGATCTCGTCGACCGGCCGGTCGTCGGAGACGCCGACCAGGTCCCGCAGGTGGATGACGCCCACCGCCTCGTCCAGGCCGCCGTGGCGCACCACCGGCGCCCGGGAGTGGCCGGTCGCCGCGAGGACGAGCCGGGCGGCCTCCGCGGTGGTGCCGCTGTCGAGCGTGAAGACCTGCAACCGGGGTACGAGCACCGCCCGCAACTGCCGGTCGGCGATCTCCACCGCACCGGCGATGATCGTGCGCTGTTCCTTGGTGAAGCCGTGGTTGCCTGCCACGATGTCACGCAGCTCGTCCGGGCCGATCTCGTCCGGCTCGGCCTTCGGGTCCAGGCCGAACAGGCGCACCACCAGGTCGGTGGTCGCGCCCAGCAACCAGACGGCGGGCCGGGTGATGCTGGACAGCACGTCCAGCGGGCGGGCCACCAGCAGCGCCCACCGCTCGGCCGACTGCATGGCGATCCGCTTCGGGGCCAGCTCGCCGAAGACGAGCGTGACGAACGTGAGCACCAGCGTGACCGCGACGATGGCGACGGTCTCGGCGGCGTTGCCGAACGCGCTGAGCAGCGGCACGAGCGGCCGGGCCAGGGACACCGCGGCGGCGGCGGAGGCGAGGAACCCGGCGAGCGTGATGCCGATCTGGATCGTGGCCAGGAAGCGGTTCGGGTCCTTCGCGAGGCGGGCGAGGGTCCGTCCGCCGCGGCTGCTGCGCTCCAGCCGCTGCACCTGGCTGTCGCGCAGTGACACCAGGGCCATCTCGCTGCCGGCGAACGCCGCGTTGAGGATCACCAGCACACCGACCAAAGCAAGCTGGCTCCAGTAGCTCTGCACGACCGGTTATCTCCCTCGGCCCGATCCGGGTCGGCCGATGGCCGACTCGCCGGCCGGCAGATCCGGTCGGCGTGGCCCCTCTGTTGCCCCGCGGGACCGCCGCCGAATCATGACCGGCCCCGGCGTGGCCCGCCGGCGCCGGGTCTCAGGCCGGTACGGGCAGGTCGAGCACGTACGCGCCGCCCTCGGGGCGGAAACCGAGCCGGTGGTAGTAGGGGGCGATCATGCCGGGCGGGCTGACCACCCGGCGGAAACCCCGGTCGGTGAACAGTCGGCTGCGCCGGTAGACGAACTCCCCCGGCGTGAAGTCGCGGAACGGCGGGGTCACGTAGTCCAGGTCGACCTGGGCCACCCCGCCCGGTTCGGCGTGCGAGAGCATCACACCGACCACCTCGTCGGCGCGTACCACCAGGAACGCCGAGCGGTCGGCGGCGGCCGGATCCCAGTGGAAGCCCGGGTTGAACCGGGCGATGTCGGCGGCGTGCACCCGCAGCGTGTGCGCCAGGAACGCGTCGCCGGTGCCCACCTCGACCACCTGGTAGGTCTGCTCGTCGTGCCGGGTGGCCAGCAGCTTGCGCAGGTACCACACGTTGATCACGGCGAGCACGACGTTCAGCCCGACCATCGGCCAGACCTGCACGGCGGTGTTGTAGCCGATCAGGATGAGGCAGCCGACCAGGTTGAGCGCCCGCAGCCGCAGGATCCGGGTCTGCAGCAGCGACCAGACCAGCAGCGCGGAGCCGGCCCAGCCGACGAGTTCCAGCCAGTTCACCCAGGGAGACTAGCGGTCTGCCTGGTCAGACCCCTCGGCGGGCAGCTCCAGCACGTACTCCTCGACCTCGGTGCCGCGCGCCGGGGCGTACCCCGAGTCCTCGCCGACCACGACGAAGCCGCACTTGCGCAGCACCGCGAGCGAGGCGGCGTTGTCCTTGGCGGCGCGGGCGTGCAGCGGCCGGTGCGGCACCTCGCGCAGCAGCGCGCGCAGCGCGGCGGTGGCGTGGCCGCGCCCCCAGTGCGCCGCGTCGATCCAGTAGCTGACCTCGGTCTGCTCGCCGACCGGGAACGCCGCCACCCGCCCGACCAGCCGGCCGTCGACGGTGACGGCGCGGTTCACGATCCGCTCGTCGGCGCGGATGCGGGTCCAGTGCGCGTCGAACGCGGCCCGGTCGGACGGGTCCTTCGGGCCGAACGCGGCCATCCAGTTCGCCTGCGGATCCTGCTCGTGGGCGAAGAAGGCGGGCAGGTCGTCGTCGCGCACCGGGCGGAGCAGCACCTCGTTGGTCACGGCCGGAACGATACGGGCACCCCCCGACACGGTCGGGACCTCCGGCCCGGTGTGTGTCCCGTCCGGCCCTGCCGCGCCGCCGGCCGGCCCGGTTACCAAGGAGGTGGAACGACGCAGTCGAGGAGGCCGGACCATGTCGAAGTACGTCTACGACTTCATCGAGGGTGACCGCAGCCGGGCCGACCTGCTCGGCGGCAAGGGCGCGAACCTCGCCGAGATGACCCGGCTCGGGTTGCCGGTGCCGCCCGGGTTCACCGTCACCACCGACGCGTGCCGGGCGTACCTGGCCACCGGCGCTCCGCCGGACGGCCTGTACGAGGAGATCAACGCGCATCTGCGGGAGGTGGAGGCGCGGCTGGACCGGTGGCTGGGCGACCCGCGTGACCCGCTGCTGCTGGCGGTGCGCTCCGGCGGGCGGTACTCGATGCCGGGGATGATGGAGACGATCCTCGACATCGGGCTCAACGACACCACGGTGGCCGGGCTGGCCGCCCGCACCGGCGACGAGCGGTTCGCGTGGGACTCGTACCGGCGGCTGATCCAGATGTTCGGCCGGACCGTGCACGGCATCCCGGCCGAGGAGTTCGAGCACGAGCTGGCCGCGCTGCGGGCCACCGCCGGGCCGGACGGGCCGGGCGCCGGGCAGTTGCGCGACCTGGTCGAGACGTACAAGAAGATCTTCGCCCGGCACGTCGGGCACGACTTCCCGCAGGCCCCGCACGAGCAGCTGTTCCTGGCCGTGCGCGCGGTGTTCGAGTCCTGGCACTCGGAGCGGGCCCGGATCTACCGGCGGCAGGAGCGCATCCCGGACGACCTGGGCACCGCCGTCAACGTGATGGCGATGGTGTTCGGCAACCTCGGCCCGGACTCCGGCACCGGGGTCGCGTTCACCCGCGACCCGGCCACCGGCGCCCCCGGCGTGTACGGCGACTACCTGACCGACGCGCAGGGCGAGGACGTGGTGGCGGGCATCCGCAACACGGTGCCGCTGACCGAGCTGGCGGAGCTGGACCCGGCGAGCTTCCACCGGCTGCGGGAGATCATGGCGACGCTGGAGCGGCACTACCGCGACCTGTGCGACGTCGAGTTCACCATCGAGCGCGGCCGGCTGTGGATGCTCCAGACGCGGGTCGGCAAGCGCACCGCGGCGGCGGCGTTCGTGATCGCCGCGCAGCTCGCCGAGGAGGGCCTGATCACGGCCGACGAGGCGCTGACCCGGGTCACCGGGGCGCAGCTCGCCCACCTCATGTTCCCGGCCTTCGACGCCGCCGGCGCGCCCGAGCCGCTCGCGGTCGGCGTCGGCGCCTCGCCCGGCGCCGCGGTCGGGCGGGTGGTGTTCGACTCCGCCGCCGCGGCGGCGGCCGACGGGCCGGTGATCCTGGTCCGGCCGGAGACCAACCCGGACGACCTGCCCGGCATGATCGCCGCGACCGGGGTGCTGACGTCGCGCGGCGGGAAGACCTCGCACGCCGCGGTGGTGGCCCGGGGCATGGGCCGGACCTGCGTGTGCGGGGCCGAGGCGCTGCGCATCGACGTCGAGCGCGGCGAGTTCGCCGTGGGCGATCGGGTGGTCCGCGCCGGCGACCTGATCTCGATCGACGGCACCAGCGGGCGGATCTGGCTCGGCGAGGTGCCGGTGCAGCCGTCCCCGGTGGCCCGATACCTGACCGGCGAGCTGCGGCCGGAGGCCGACCCGCTGGTCGCCGCCGTGCACCGGCTGCTCGGGCACGCCGACGCGGTGCGCACGCTCGGCGTCCGCGCCAACGCGGACACCCCGGACGACGCCCGCCGGGCCCGCGAGCTGGGCGCCGCCGGGATCGGGCTGTGCCGCACCGAGCACATGTTCCTCGGCGAGCGCCGCGAACTGGTCGAGCGGCTGATCCTGGCCGACGGCCCGGCCGAGGTGGGCGCGGCGCTGGACGAGCTGCTGCCGTTGCAGCGGGCCGACTTCCTCGGGCTGCTCACCGCGATGGACGGGCTGCCGGTCACGGTCCGGCTGCTCGACCCGCCGCTGCACGAGTTCCTGCCTCCGCTGGCCGAGCTGACCGCCCGGGTGGCGGGCGCGCAGGCGCGGGGCGAGGAGCCGGGCCACGACGGCGTGCTGCTGGCTGCGGTGCGCCGGATGCACGAGACGAACCCGATGCTGGGGCTGCGGGGCGTACGGCTCGGGCTGGTGGTGCCGGGCCTGTTCGGGATGCAGGTGCGGGCGCTGGCCGAGGCGGCCGCGCAGCGGGTCCGGGCCGGCGGCGACCCGCGCCCGGAGATCATGGTGCCGCTGGTCGGTGACGTGCGGGAACTCGCCGCGGTGGCGGACGAGGCGCGGCGGGTGCTGGCCGAGGTGCCGGACGCACCGGAGATCCCGGTCGGCACCATGGTCGAGACGCCCCGGGCGGCGCTGACGGCCGGGGAGATCGCGGCCGAGGCGCGGTTCTTCTCCTTCGGCACCAACGACCTGACGCAGATGACCTGGGCGTTCTCCCGGGACGACGTGGAGGGGGCGTTCTTCTCCACGTACCTGGAACGGGGCATCTTCCCGGTGTCGCCGTTCGAGAGCATCGACGCCACCGGGGTGGGCCGGCTGGTCCGCCTCGCCGTCGCCGAGGGGCGGGCGGCCCGGCCGGACCTGACCGTCGGGGTCTGCGGTGAGCACGGCGGCGACCCGGACTCGATCGGGTTCTTCGCCGCGGCCGGGCTCGACTACGTCTCCTGCTCGCCGTACCGGGTGCCGGTGGCGCGGCTGGCCGCCGGCCGCGCCGCGGTCGAGGCCCGTACCGAGAAGTCCGACTCCCGCTAGGAGGGCAGCGTCATGACCGCCATCTTCAACCCGACCGGACCGGCTGTCGCGCCGGTCCCCCGCCCGGCGCCGCCGAAGGCCGCGACGCCCGCCCCCGCCCCGGCCGGACCGGTCGGCCCGGTGCTGGAGCTGCCGGGGGACGCCGCGCTGGTGCCGGTGAACCGCGACGGCCGCCCGGTCGGAGTGTTCGTCGCGGCCGGCGGCCGGGTCCGCTACCGGCGCGTGGTCGAACCCGACCAGCTCGTCGCCGCCGCCACCGGCGCGTTCGCGGTGGCCGCGTTCACCGCCGCCGTGGCGGTGTGGTCGCGGCGCCGCCCGCCGTCGGTCGGCACCGTCACCATGGGGCCGGGCGGCTGGGTCAGCCTGCGCGGCGTGCCGGCGCCGCGGCTGCGCCCGGACGACCGGCCCTGGTGGGCGCGCCTGCTGCGGGCCCGCCGACTGGTCGTCGACCGCTGACCACCCACGGGGGTACGGCCGCCGGTACGTCACCGGCGGCCGTACCCCCGTTCCCCCGCCCGCCCGGGAGGGGCCGTTGGTCCCGGGTCACCGCGGTCCTGCGCCCCTGCCCGGCAGCGCCCGGACCGACGACGCTGAGGGTGAGAACGAGACCGAGGGAGGCCCCCGATGCGCGCCAGTGTCGTCACCGCGTTCGACCGTCCGATGGAGATCACCGAGCGTCCCGTGCCGGAGGTCGGCCCGGGCGAGATCCTGGTCCGCATCGAAGCCAGCGGACTCTGCCACACCGACATCCACGCCGCCCGCGGCGAGTGGCCGGTGAAGCCCACCCCGCCGTTCGTGCCCGGTCACGAGGGCGTCGGCCTGGTCGAGAAGGTCGGCCCCGGCGTCACCGAGCACGCCGTCGGCGACCGGGTCGCGCTGCCCTGGCTCGGCTGGGCCTGCGGCACCTGCGCGTACTGCGTGACCGGCTGGGAGACGCTGTGCGAGTCGCAGCGCAACACCGGCTACAGCATCGACGGCGCGCACGCCGAGTACGCGGTCGCCGCCGCCCGCTACGCGGTACGCGTGCCCGACGACGTGGACCCGTTCGAGGCCGCGCCGCTGACCTGCGCGGGCGTCACCACGTACAAGGCGGTCAAGGTCGCCGGGGTACGGCCGGGTGAGCGGGTCGCGATCTTCGGCATCGGCGGCCTGGGCCACCTCGCCCAGCAGTACGCGCAGATCTTCGGCGCCGAGACGGTCGCGGTGGACGTGACCGCCGAGAAGCTGGAGCTGGCCACGTCCCTGGGCGCGGCGCACACGGTCGACGCCGCCACCACCGACCCGGTCGAGCGGATCACCGCGCTGGGCGGCGTGGACGTGGCGATCGTGCTGGCCGCGAGCCCTCGGGTGATCGAGCAGGCCCACCGCTCGCTGCGCCGCGGCGGCCGGCTGGTGCTGGTGTCGCTGCCCGCCGACAACGCGATCACCCTGCCCGTCTTCGAGACGGTGCTCAAGGGCATCACGGTGCTCGGCTCGATCGTCGGAACCCGCGCCGACCTGGCCGAGGTCTTCGCGCTGCACGCCGCCGGCCGCACCCGGGTCGTCTACGAGACCCGCAAGCTCGACGACATCAACGACGCGGTGGACGACGTCCTCGCCGGCCGGGTCGCCGCCCGGCTCGTGCTCCAGCCCTGACCCCCGCCCCGGTCCCCGCACCCGCGGGGACCGGGCCACCGCCGACGCCCGGAGAGGGACCGACATGACCGCCACCGAACCCCTGGCCCCCTGGCGCGGATTCCACGCCGGAGCGTGGCAGGAGACGATCGACGTGGCCGACTTCGTCCGCCACAACCACGAGCCGTACACCGGGGACGCGTCGTTCCTCGCCGGGCCGACGCCGCGCACGCTCGCGGTGTGGGACCGGCTGCGGGAGATGTTTCCGGAGGAGCGGCGGCGCGGCGTGTACGACGTCGACGCCGCCACCCCGTCGACCATCACCTCGCACGCCCCGGGCTACATCGACCGGGAGCGGGAGCTGATCGTCGGGTTGCAGACCGACGCGCCGCTGCGGCGGGCGATCATGCCGGCCGGCGGGCTGCGGATGGTGGAGACGGCGCTGCGCGCGTACGGGCGCGAACCGGACCCGCGCGTGCACGAGATCTTCACCCGGTACCGGCGTACGCACAACGACGCGGTCTTCGACGCGTACCCGGAGCGGGTGCTCGCGGCGCGGCGCTCGCACGTCATCACCGGGCTGCCCGACGCGTACGGGCGCGGGCGGATCATCGGCGACTACCGGCGGGTGGCGCTGTACGGCGTGGACCGGCTGGTCGAGGAGCGCCGCGCGCTCAAGGCGGCGCTGGACGAGCGGCGCAGCACCGACGACGTGATCCGTGACCGGGAGGAGTTGGCCGAGCAGATCCGCGCGCTCGGTGAGCTGAGGGAGATGGCCGCCTCGTACGGCTTCGACATCTCCCGCCCGGCGGCCACCGGCGCGCAGGCGGTCCAGTGGCTCTACTTCGCCTACCTGGCGGCCACGAAGGAGCAGAACGGCGCCGCGATGTCGCTGGGCCGCACCGCCGGGTTCGTCGACGCGTACCTGCGGCGGGACATCGCCGAGGGGCGGCTGGACGAGAGCGGCGCGCAGGAGCTGATCGACGACTTCGTGATCAAGCTGCGGATCGTCCGCTTCCTGCGCACCCCCGAGTACGACCAGCTGTTCTCCGGCGACCCCACCTGGGTCACCGAGTCGCTCGGCGGGATGGGGGCGGACGGTCGGCCGCTGGTCACCCGTACCGCGTTCCGCTACCTCCAGACGCTCTACAACCTCGGCCCGGCGCCGGAGCCGAACCTCACGGTGCTCTGGTCGCCGCGCCTGCCCGAGGGGTTCAAGCGGTTCTGCGCCCAGGTGTCGCTGGACACCAGCGCCATCCAGTACGAGAACGACGAGCTGATCCGCCCCGCGTACGACGACGACACCGCGATCGCCTGCTGCGTGTCCGCCATGCGGGTCGGGCGGGACATGCAGTTCTTCGGCGCCCGGGCGAACCTGGCGAAGGCGCTGCTGTACGCGATCAACGGCGGCCGGGACGAGCTGACCGGCACCCAGGTGGCACCGCCGGCCGCGCCGGTCGGCGGCGAGACGCTCGACTACGACGAGGTGCTGGCCGCGTACGACCGGACGCTGGACTGGCTCGCCGAGACGTACGTGGACGCGCTGAACGTGATCCACCACCAGCACGACAGGTACGCCTACGAGCGGCTGGAGATGGCGCTGCACGACCACCCGGTGCGCCGGTTCATGGCCACCGGCATCGCCGGCCTGTCGGTCGCCGTGGACAGCCTGTCCGCCATCCGGTACGGCCGGGTGAAGGTGCTGCGGGACTCCACCGGCCTGGCCGTCGACTTCGCGGTCGAGGGCGAGTTCCCGACGTACGGCAACGACGACGACCGGGCCGACGAGATCGCGGTGTGGCTGGTCGAGGCGTTCGCGGAGAAGCTGCGCCGGCAGCGCACGTACCGCGACGCGGAGCTGACCATGTCGGTGCTGACCATCACCTCGAACGTGGTGTACGGCAAGCACACCGGCAACACGCCGGACGGCCGGCGCGCCGGTGAGCCGTTCGCGCCGGGGGCGAATCCGATGAACGGGCGGGACACGCACGGCCTGGTCGCCTCGGCGCTGTCGGTGGCGAAGCTGCCGTACGACGCGGCCCGTGACGGCATCTCGCTGACCGGCACGGTCACGCCGGACGGCCTGGGCCACACCCGCGACGAGCGGATCGCGAACCTGGCCGGGGTGCTCGACGGCTACGCCGACGCCGGCGGGTTCCACCTCAACGTCAACGTGCTGGACCGGGCCACGCTGCTGGACGCGATGGCGCACCCGGAGCGGTACCCGCAGCTCACCGTCCGGGTGTCCGGGTACGCGGTGAACTTCGTCCGGCTCACGCCGGAGCAGCAGCGCGACGTGGTGTCCCGGACCTTCCACGGGTCGCTGTGACCGGCCGCCCGCCCGCGCCGCCGCAGGCGACTGCGGCGGCGCCGGGTGCCGTCACGGGCGCGGTGCACTCGTGGGACACCTCGGTCGGGGTGGACGGGCCGGGCACCCGGTTCGTGGTCTTCCTGGCGGGCTGCCCGCTGCGCTGCCGCTACTGCCACAGCCCGGACACCTGGTACGGCCGCAGCGGCCGACGCCGCACGGTGGACGAGATGGTCACGCTCGCCGGCCGGTACCGCCGGTTCATCCAGGTCGCCGGCGGCGGCGTCACTGTGAGCGGCGGGGAGCCGCTGCTGCAACCGGCGTTCACCGGCGAGCTGCTGCGCCGCTGCCACGACCTCGGCCTGCACACCGCGCTGGACACCTCCGGCTTCCTCGGCGTCCGCGCCGACGACGCGCTGCTGGACGCCACCGACCTGGTGCTGCTCGACGTCAAGGCGGGCAACCCGCAGACGTACCGCCGGGTCACCGGCACCGGCCGGCTCGCGCCGACGCTGCGCTTCGCGCAACGGCTGGCCGACCGGGGTACGCCGATCTGGATCCGGTACGTGCTGGTGCCCGGCCTGACCGACGCGGTCGACGAGGTGGAACGGGTGGCCGACGTCGCCGCCGGGCTGGCCACGGTGCAGCGCGTGGAGGTGCTGCCGTTCCACCGGCTCGGCGCGCACAAGTACGCCGAGCTGGGGCTGACCTTCCCGCTGGCGGACACCGAGCCGCCTGGTGCCGCCCTGCTGACCCGGGTGCGCGGCCAGTTCGCCGCCCGCGGCCTCACCGTCACCTGAGCGGCACGCCGCACGGCGCACTACGATCGGCGTATGTCTTTTCTGCGCCCGGCCGCCCGTGTCCGCGCCCTGACCGCGACGGGCGCGCAGGCCACCGGGGCGCGGGCCGTCGGCGCGCAGGCCACCGGCGCGGGCGCGACCGGTGCGCGAGCGCTGGGCGCGACCGCGATCGGCGCGCTGGCCTTCGGCGCGTTCGCGCTCGGCGCGGTGGCGGTGGGCTCGCTCGTGGTCGGCCGGCTCGCCGTGCGCCGCGCGGTGATCCGCGAGCTGCGCATCGGCCGGCTCGAGGTGGACGAGCTGGTCGTCCGCGACCGCTGAGCTCTAGCTGGCCGCCGCCGTCGGGTAGCCGTAGAGGTCGAGCAGCCGCACCCGGGACGCCTGGAGCCGGTCCACCACCACGCTCATGAACCGGGTGGTGAGCTGACGGCCGAGCGTGTCGTCGGACTCCATCAGCCGGCGTACCCCGTCCGCGTCGAGTTCGACAGCGGTGCTGCGCTGGGTGGCGACCGCGCCGAACTGCCAGCGGTACGGCGGGAACAGCCAGGACCAGCCGAGCACCCCGCCCGGCCCGATCGTCTCGATGCCCACGTCGCCGCGGCCCGGCACCGGGAAGTCGAGCGCCACCTGGCCGCCGCGGACCAGCCAGAACCGGTCGGCCTGCTGGCCGGCGCGGAACAGCCGGTGCCCGGGGTGCCAGACCACCGGACGGGCGTAACCGGTGAGCCGGGGCAGCCACTCGTCGGGCAGCCCGGCCAGGAACGGGTGGACGCGGAGCATCTCCAGCGGGGTCATCGCGCCTCCAGGGTCGACAGGAGGGAGCACTGGTCCCATTCCACCCCGCCGTCGCCTCGGCCGGTAGGGGCCGATGGTCCCGGCCGGGCCGGGCGGATCGCCTCTGCCCAGGTGGAAGCCGTCGGCGCAGGCTGAGGGGGAACCGAAGGAGGACGTGATGACCGACAGAACCGGTGCCCCCGTCGTGGTGGGTGTGGACGGCTCCCCGTCCGCGCTGGACGCGGTACGGCTGGCCGCACGCGAGGCGGTGCTGCGGCACCGGCCGCTGCGGGTGGTCAACGCCTTCCTGTGGCCGCTGGTCGGCACGCCGCTGGGCATGGTCGCCCCGGTGCTGCCCGACGTCGAGCTGCGGCAGGAGGCGGAGAAGCTGGTCGAGGAGGCGGTGGACGAGGCCCGCAAGGTCGACGCGGACCTGGCGGTCACCGGCGCGGTGGTCGACGGCGGGCCGGTCGCGGTGCTGCTGCGGGAGAGCCGCGAGGCCGCGCTGCTCGTGCTGGGCCACCGAGGACTGGGCGGCTTCGCCGAACTCCTCGTCGGCTCCGCCGCGGTGCAGCTCTCCGCCCGCGCGGACTGCCCGGTGCTCGTGGCCCGGGGTGAGGCCCGCGCCGACGGCCCGGTGGTGGTCGGCGTGGACGGCTCGGCGCTGTCGGACGAGGCGGTCGGCTTCGCGTTCGCCGAGGCCGCGGCGCGCGGCGCCGAACTGGTCGTGGTGCACACCTGGCTCTACCCGCAGCCGGTGACCTACCGGGAGGCGTTCGGCGACGTCGTGCCGCTGGCGTACGACCCGCAGGAGCTGCGCGCCGACGAGCAGCGGGTGCTGGCCGAGGCGGTCGCCGGATGGTCCGAGCGCTACCCGGAGGTGACGGTACGGCCGAAGCTGGTCGCCGCCGCCACCCCGGCCCGGGTGCTCGTCGAGGAGTCCGTCGGCGCGCAGCTGACGGTGGTCGGCGCGCACGGGCGCGGTAGCCTCGGTGCGCTGCTGCTCGGCTCGGTCAGCCACGCCGTGCTGCACCACTGCCACAGCCCGCTGGCCGTCGTCCGGCACCGGGGCGACCGGACCCACTGAGCCGGTTCCCCGGCCCGGGCCGGGCCGGTACCGCCACAATGGCCTGAACCGACCGGAGGGAAAGCACCAGATGAACCGACCCGTCGTGGCGGGAGTGGACGGATCGCCGTCCAGCCTGGCCGCCGCCGACCTGGCCGCCGCGACCGCCGTCGCCCGTTCCCGGCCGCTGCTGCTGGTGCACGGCTACCTGCACCCGCTCGGCTACGGCGTGCCGCTCAACCCGTACGACCTGGGGGTGCCGGCGCCCACCGCGGAGTCGGAGAAGATGCTGGAGTCGGTCGCCGCCGACCTGACCGAGCGGCACCCGGGGCTGCGGGTGCAGGTGCGCCAGGTCGCCGGCGGCCCGGGCGCCACGATGGTCGAGGAGTCCCGCCGCGCCGAGCTGGTCGTGGTGGGCAGCCGGGGCGTGGGCGGTTTCGCCGGCCTGCTGCTCGGCTCGGTCAGCGGGCAGCTCGCGCAGCACGGGCACTGCCCGGTGCTGATCGTCCGGCCCGAGGAGCAGCCGATCCCGGTGGACGGTCCGGTGCTGGTCGGCGTGGACGGTTCCGACTCGGCCGCGTACGCGATCGAGCTGGCGGCGGACGAGGCCGAGCGGCGCGACGCGGAGCTGGTGCTGATGCACGTCCGGTCGCCGGAACGCGGCGCGGTGGCGCCGGAGGTCGCGGCCGAGGCGTCCACCGCCGAGCGGGCCGAGGCGGCCGGGCTGCTGGCCGAGGCCGCGGACCGGGTCCGGACGGCGCACCCCGGCCTGCGGGTGACGGAGCGGTCGGTGACCGCCGCCTCGCCGGAGACCGCGCTCCGGGATGCCAGCGGCGAGGCGTCGCTCGTGGTGGTCGGTTCCCGGGGCCGGGGCGGCTTCGCCGGGCTGCTGCTCGGCTCGGTCAGCCAGGCGCTGGTGCAGCACTCCCACTGCCCGGTGCTCGTCGCCCACCGGCCCGAGCCGGCCGACGACTGACGCTCCGTGCGGCTGGCGGCCCCGCTCGGGCCGGCCCGCCCCGGCGTCAGGACGGGTCGCGGCGGGCGAGCAGGTCGGCGAAGTCGGTGGTGAGCGCGAACGGGTCGGCCGGGCCGGTCGCCGGCGGACGGCGGTCCACCTGCTCGGCCAGCTCGGCCCCGGCCCGGCGGATCCGGGACCGCAGCGCGCTGTCGCCGTCGTCGCCGGCCCAGTCCTCGGGCGCGGCGAACACCGCCGTGGGCAGCGTCGCCGCCCGCAGGTACGTGAACATCGGCCGGACCGCGTGCTCCAGGGCCAGCGAGTGCCGGGCGGTGCCGCCGGTCGCCCCGAGCAGCACCGGCTTACCGGCCAGCGCGTCCCGGTCGACCACGTCGAAGAACGACTTGAACAGTCCGTTGTACGACGCGTTGAAGATCGGCGTCACCGCGATCAGTCCGTCGGCGCCCGCCACCTCGTCGAGCGTCCGCCGCAACGCGGCCGGCGCGAAGCCGGTGAGCAGGTGGTTCACCACGTCGTGGGCGTGCTCGCGCAGCTCGACCACGCGCAGCTCCACTGTCGCGCCGCGGCCGGCCAGCTCGTCGCGGGCGGCCGCGGCGAGCTGGTCGGCGAGCAGGCGGGTGGACGACGGCTGAGCGAGCCCGGCCGAGACGACCGCCAGGGTACGGCTGGTCATCGCTGCTCCCCGGCGGCCGGGGCGGCGTCGCGGGCGGCCAGCAGGCTCGCGTGGGTGGGCGCCTCGGGCACGTGCGCGGGACGCAGCGAGTCGAACTCCTTGCGCAGCACCGGGACCACCTCCTCGCCCAGCAGGTCGAGCTGCTCCAGCACGGTCTTCAGCGGCAGTCCGGCGTGGTCCATGAGGAACAGCTGCCGCTGGTAGTCGCCGACGTACTCGCGGAAGCCCAGCGTGCGGTCGATGACCTGCTGCGGGCTGCCCACGGTCAGCGGCGTCTCGCGGGTGAACTCCTCCAGCGACGGGCCGTGCCCGTAGACCGGGGCGTTGTCGAAGTAGGGGCGGAACTCGCGTACCGCGTCCTGGGAGTTGCGGCGCATGAACACCTGCCCGCCGAGGCCGACGATGGCCTGGTCCGGCGAGCCGTGGCCGTAGTGCGCGAACCGCTCCCGGTAGAGGCCGACCATCCGCTGGGTGTGCTCCTTGGGCCAGAAGATGTGGTTGGCGAAGAAGCCGTCACCGTAGTACGCGGCCTGCTCGGCGATCTCGGGGCTGCGGATCGAGCCGTGCCAGACGAACGGCGGTACGCCGTCGAGCGGGCGCGGTGTCGAGGTGAACGACTGCAGCGGCGTACGGAACCGGCCCTTCCAGTCGACCACGTCCTCCCGCCACAGCCGGTGCAGCAGGTCGTAGTTCTCGATGGCCAGCGGGATGCCGTTGCGGATGTCCTGTCCGAACCAGGGGTAGACCGGGCCGGTGTTGCCGCGGCCCATCATCAGGTCCACCCGGCCGTCGGCCAGGTGCTGGAGCATCGCGTAGTCCTCGGCGATCTTCACCGGGTCGTTCGTGGTGATCAGCGTGGTCGAGGTCGACAGCAGCAGCCGTTCGGTGCGCGCGGCGATCCAGCCGAGCATGGTGGTCGGCGACGACGGCACGAACGGCGGGTTGTGGTGCTCGCCGGTGGCGAAGACGTCCAGGCCGACCTCCTCGGCCTTGAGCGCGATGGCGGTCATGGCCTTGATCCGCTCACGCTCGGACGGCAGCCGCCCGTTCGTGGGGTCGACGGTGACGTCACCGACGGTGAAGACTCCGAACTGCATGACCAGCTCCTCGCGTGGGGTCCGGACCGGTCGCCCGGGATCGCTCCTCACAACATATTTGACGAGTCAACTATTCCGGTTGCCGCCCGCCCCGGCGTGGCCCGGATCACGCGCCACCCACCGACTACCCTTGCCGCGATGACGTACCCCTGGCTCGACGCACCGGCCGCCCAGATCGCCGACACCGCGCGGACGCTGCTGGGCTGGACCGTGTCGGCCGGCGGCGTCACCGTCCGGCTCACCGAGGTCGAGGCGTACGCGGGCACCGGCGAGGACCCGGCGTCGCACGCCCACCGCGGGCCGACGCCGCGCAACAGGGTCATGTTCGGGCCCGCCGGGCACGTGTACGTGTACTTCGTGTTCGGCATGCACTGGTGCGCGAACATCGTCTGCGGTCGCGACGGCGAGGCGGCGGCGGTGCTGCTGCGCGCGGGCGAGGTGGTCGACGGCGTCGAGATCGCCCGCGAGCGCCGGCCGCGCGCGACCGACCGGGAGCTGGCCCGCGGGCCGGCCCGGCTGGTCACCGCGCTCGGGCTCGGGCGGGAGGCGAACGGCACCTCGGCGATCGACGGCAGCGGCCCGCTGCTGCTGACGCCACCGGCGAGCCCGGTCGATCCGGCGCGGATCGTCGCCGGGCCGCGCGTCGGGGTGGCCGCCGCGCACGACCTGCCGTGGCGGTTCTGGCTGGCGGACGAGCCGAGCGTCAGCGTCTACCGGCGGCACGTCCCACGCCGCCGGCCCGGCCCGGCCGCCTCGGTGCGGAACTCACCGGCCTGAATCGGCCGTTCCGGGCAACCCGGAACACCCCGCGGCGCGTCTGTGGTGGCATGACGCGCCGACTCTTCACCACATGTTGAGGGCACGGTGTTTTACACGAAGGGCTTTCAACGGGGTGTTGACAACAGGCCATTCTTGGGTGTGGGATGGACGGCATGGTCACCGTGGACAACGACCCGTTCACCGCTCCGGATGCTGCCCAGGCCCGGGCCCACCGCAACTACGCGGCGCTGCTGCGGATCGCCGAGCGGCACGCCGGCACCAACTCCCGCCGCAGGCGTTATGCCCACCCCGACGTGCCCGACGCCTACGAGGCGGCCACGCTGGTGATGGCGCTCGCCGGTGGCGCCGAGCTGGACGAGGGCGAGGAGCCCGTCGACCAGGCCGACCTGATGGCGGCGCTGACGCTGATCCCGCACGTGCGGGCCGAGGTGGACGCGCTGGAGGCCGGCCTGCTGCAGGTGGCCCGCGGCCGGGGCATGACCTGGCAGGCGATCGCCTTCGGGCTGGGGCTGGGCAGCGCCCAGGCGGCCCGGCAGCGCTACGAGCGGCTCACCGTCCGCACCGGCACCGGCGACTGACCGGCGGCCGGGCGACGCGGGCTGTCACAGCGGCGGGCGAGACTGTGCCGCACGACGGCACGGGAGGACACGATGACGCGCGAGGAGATGCTGGCCTACTGCCTGGCCAAGCCGGGAGCCTGGCTCGACCGGCCGTGGGAGGGCGACGAGGTGGTGAAGGTGGGCAGCCGGATCTTCGCGTTCCTCGGGTCCCCCGAGGGTGAGGCGCGGCTCGGGGTGAAGTGCGGGCCGTCCCGGGAGGTGGCCGACGAGTGGCTGCACCGGTTCCCCGACGACGCGCGCCCCTCCCCCTACATCGGCCGGTCGGGCTGGAACACGCTGCGGCTCTCCGGCGGTATCCCCGACGACGAGCTGATCGAGGCGGTCGACGGCTCGTACGACGCGGTGGTGGCCAAGCTCCCGAAACGCGAGCGCCCCACCGGCTGACCGGGGAACGCGGACGGAGCACCGAACAGCGCCGGATCGGACGGCACCGACCGCCTGGGCCGGCCGAACTCGCGCAGACCGACCAGCGCCGCTCAGTGTGCAGCAGATCCACAAAGCAGGACCGTTGTAGATCTTGGAAGCTTAGCGCCCCTATGGGGGCCATTTCGTACCAAGATCGCGAGGCGCGAGGCTGGTCCGGGGTGGGCGAGCGCCCGCCCCGGACCAGCCGTGAAGCTCAGCGGGGGACGACCCGCTCGGCGGCCCACTCGCGCCAGCCGGTCAGCTTGTCCGCCGCGGCGGCGAGCTGGTCGGCGACCGGACCGGGGCCGGTGGAGCCGGGCGTGATGCGGGCGGCCAGCGCCGAGCGCACCGAGAGCACGTCGCGCACCGACGGGTCCAGGTGCTCGCTGACGGCGGCCAGGTCGGCGTCGGACACCTCGTCCAGCGCGCAGTCGCGGGCCGCGCAGAGCGCCACCAGCTTGCCGGTGATCTCGTGCGCGTCGCGGAACGGCACGTTGCGCCGGACCAGCCAGTCGGCGACCTCGGTGGCGAGCGAGAAGCCCGACGGGGCGCTCGCGACCAGCCGGTCCACCCGGACCGTCATCGTGGAGATCATCCCGGCCAGCGCGGGCAGCAGCAGCTCCAGCGTGTCGACCGCGTCGAACGCCGGTTCCTTGTCCTCCTGCATGTCCCGGTCGTACGTCATGGGCAGGCCCTTGAGCATGGTGAGCACGCTCATCAGGCCGCCGACCAGCCGGCCCGACTTGCCCCGGGCCAGCTCGGCGATGTCCGCGTTCTTCTTCTGCGGCATGATCGACGAGCCGGTGGCGAAGGCGTCGTCCAGCTCGACCCAGCCGAACTCCTGCGACGTCCAGAGCACCACCTCCTCGCCGAGGCGGGACAGGTGCACGCCGATCATGGCGGTGACGAACAGGAACTCGGCCACGAAGTCGCGGTCCGCGACCGCGTCCATGGAGTTGGCGAACGAGGTGCGGAATCCCAGCTCCTTGGCGACCGCCACCGGGTCCAGCGGCAGCCCCGACCCGGCCAGCGCGCCCGCGCCGAGCGGGCTGATCGCGGTCCGCTCGTCCCAGTCGCGCATCCGCTCCAGGTCGCGCAGCAGCGGCTGCACGTGGGCCAGCAGCCAGTGGCCGAACGTCACCGGCTGCGCGTGCTGCAGGTGCGTCATGCCCGGCGCGGCGGTGTCCACGTGCCGCTCCGCCTGCTCGACCAGGGCTTCGGCCAGCTCGACCAGCCGGGCCGCCACGCCGCGGGCGTGGTCGCGCAGGTAGAGCCGCAGGTCGGTGGCGACCTGGTCGTTGCGGGACCGGCCGGCGCGCAGCTTGCCGCCGAGGCTGCCGAGGCGTTCCAGCAGGCCGCGCTCCAGCGCGGTGTGCACGTCCTCGTCGTCCACGGTCGGGCGGAACGCGCCGGAGGCGCACGCCGCTTCGAGGTCGTCCAGCGCGGCCAGCATCCGGCCCAGCTCGTCCGGGTCGAGCAGGCCGGCGCCGGCGAGGACCCGGGCGTGCGCGCGGGAACCGGCGATGTCGTACGGGGCGAGGCGCCAGTCGAACTGGACGCTCACCGACAGCCGCGCGAGCGCCTCGGCGGGACCGCCGGCGAACCGGCCACCCCAGAGGCTCGTCCGGTTGGCGGGGGCGCTGTTCTCGGTCAGGCTCTTGTCGTCCACCCCACCCATTGTGGTGCCAACCATCAGGCCCCTCCCATCCGGGCGTCCCGTTGCGCGGCCATCTTGCTGGGCAGTCCCCACAGTTGCACGAATCCCTTCGCCAGCGACTGGTCGAACGTGTCGCCGGTGTCGTAGGTGGCCAGGCCGAAGTCGTACAGGCTCGCCTCGGAGCGCCGGCCGCTCACCACCGCCCGGCCGCCGTGCAGGCGCAGCCGTACCTCACCCGTGACATGACGCTGGGCGTCGTCGATGAACGCGTCCAGCGACCGCTTCAGCGGCGAGAACCAGAGCCCGTCGTAGACCAGTTCGCCCCAGCGCTGGTCGACGCCGCGCTTGAACCGGGCCAGGTCCCGCTCGACTGTCACCGCCTCCAGCTCCTGGTGGGCGGTGATCAGGGCGAGCGCGCCTGGCGCCTCGTACACCTCGCGGCTCTTGATGCCGACCAGCCGGTCCTCGACCATGTCCAGCCGGCCCACGCCGTGCGCCCCGGCCCGCCGGTTCAGCTCCCGGATCGCCTGGTACGGGGTGACCGTCTCGCCGTCGATCGCGACCGGGACACCGCCGTCGAAGGTGATCACCACGTCGTCCGGGTCGCGTTCCGACGCCGGGTCCTCGGTGTACGCGTAGAGGTTCTCGACCGGCGCGTTCCAGATGTCCTCCAGGAAACCCGTCTCCACGGCCCGACCCCACAGGTTCTGGTCGATCGAGTACGGCGACTTCGCCGACACGTCGATCGGAAGCCCTTTCTCCTCGGCGAACGCGATCGCCTTGTCCCGGGTCCAGGCGAAGTCCCGGGCCGGGGCGACGACCTTCAGGTCGGGCGCGAGCGCGGCCAGGCCGACCTCGAACCGGACCTGGTCGTTGCCCTTGCCGGTGCAGCCGTGCGACACGATCGTGCCGCCGTGGGCACGCGCCGCCGCGACCAGGTGCTTGACGATCAGCGGCCGGGACAGCGCGGACACCAGCGGGTACCGGTCCATGTAGAGGGCGTTGGCCCGGATCGCGGGCAGGCAGTAGTCGGCGGCGAACTCGTCGCGGGCGTCGACCACCTCGGACTCGACGGCGCCGCAGTCCAGCGCGCGCTGCCGGATCACTGTCATGTCCTCGCCGCCCTGGCCGACGTCGACAGCGACCGCGACGACCTCCGCGCCGGTCCGCTCGGCCAGGTACGGGATGGCGACCGAGGTGTCCAGGCCCCCGGAGTACGCCAGCACGACCCGCTCGGTCACGAGGTGCCCCCTTCGACTGTGTCGTCCCGGCGGGCCCAGGCGGCGAGCCGCTCACCCAGCGCGGCGCCGCCGTCGGCCTCGCGGGCCACGACGAGGATGGTGTCGTCGCCGGCGATGGTGCCGACGATCTCGGACAGGCCGGCCCGGTCCAGCGCGCTGGCGAGGTAATGGGCCGCGCCCGGCGGGGTGCGCAGCACCGCGATGTTGCCGCTGGAGTCGACGCCGTTGAGCAGCTCACGCAGCAGCCGGACCAGCCGGGCCGGCGCGCCCTCGGCGTCGCGCAGCGGCCGGTGCCCGTCCTCCGGGATCAGGTAGACGCCCCGCCCGTCACCGCCGCGCGCGGTCACCGCTCCCAGTTCCTTCAGGTCCCGCGACAGGGTGGCCTGGGTGACCTGGATGCCGTCGCCGGCGAGCAGGTCGGCCAGCTCGGTCTGCGAGTGGATGGGGGTGTCGCGGATCAGCTCGACGATGCGGGCGTGCCGCGCGGCGCGGGTCAGCGGAGCGGTCATGCGGATTCCTCCAGGAGAAACGTCAGCAGCGCCTTCTGGGCGTGCAGCCGATTCTCCGCCTGGTCGAACACCGCGCTGTGCGGGCCGTCGAGCGCCTCGTCGGTGATCTCCTCGCCGCGGTGGGCGGGCAGGCAGTGCAGCACGATCACGTCGGCGTCGGCGTGGCCGAGCAGCGCGGCGTTGACCTGGTACGGCAGGAACGGGGTGATCCGGTCCAGCCCGTCGGACTCCTGCCCCATCGACGTCCACGTGTCGGTGGCGACCACGTGAGCGCCGCGCACCGCCTCGGCCGGGTCGGTGAGCACCTGGACTGATCCGCCGGTGGTGGCGGCGATCTTCTCGGCGCGGGCCACGATCTCCGGGTCCGGCTGGAACCCGGCCGGGCCGGCGATCCGCACGTGCATCCCGGCGGTCGCGCCGGCCAGCAGGTACGAGTGGGCCATGTTGTTCGCCGCGTCGCCCACGTACGTGAGGATCCGCCCGGCGGTGCCGCCGAAGCGCTCCCGCACGGTGAGCAGGTCGGCCAGCATCTGGCAGGGGTGGTACGTGTCGGTGAGCGCGTTGACCACGGGCACCGTGGCGTGCTCGGCGACCTCGGCGATCCGGTCGTCGCCGTGGGTGCGCAGCACGATCGCGGCGACGTAGCGGGACAGCACCCGGCCGGCGTCGCCGAGCGTCTCGCCCCGGCCGAAGTGGGTGACCTGGGTGTCCACCACGAGCGGGTGCCCGCCCAGCTCGGCGATGCCCACGTCGAACGAGATCCGGGTACGCAGGCTCTGCTTGTCGAACAGCACCGCCACCGACTTCGGCCCGGCCAGCGGCTGGTGCCCGTACCGGTCGGCCTTCATCCGGGCGGCGAGGTCGAGCACCGCGGCCTGCTCGGCGGGCGTGAGGTCGTCGTCGCGCAGGAAGTGGCGGATCATGCGGGAGCCTCCGTCGGGGTCGTGGTGTCGGTCGCGGCGGCATCGGCGGGCGCGGTGGTGCCGGCGGGAAGGCCGGGCGCGGCGGCCTGGGCGGGCGCGGCGGTGCCGGTGGGAACGGCGGCGGACAGCGCGGCCGGCAGCGCGGCGAGGAACGCGTCGGCCTGCCCCGCGGTGAGGATCAGCGGCGGGGCGAGCCGGACCACGTCCGGCTGCACCGGGTTGACCAGGAAGCCCGCCTCGCGCAGCGCCGCCGCGGCCGCGGCGGAGACCGGCTGGTCGAGCATGATGCCGAGCAGCAGCCCGGCGCCGCGCACCTCGCGGACCAGCGGGTGCCCGAGCGCCTCGACGCCGCGCCGCAGCCGCTCGCCGACGCGCTTGACGTGGTCGAGCAGGCCCTCGTGCGCGATCGTGGAGACGACCGCGAGCGCGGCGGCGCAGCTGACCGGGTTGCCGCCGAACGTGGTGCCGTGCGAGCCGGGGGTGAGCAGGTCGGCGGCCCGGCCGAAGGCCAGGCAGGCGCCCAGCGGCAGGCCGCCGCCGAGGCCCTTGGCGAGCGTGATCACGTCCGGCTCGACGCCCTCGGCCTGGTGGGCGAACCAGTGGCCGGTCCGGCCGATGCCGGTCTGCACCTCGTCGAGCACCAGCAGCGCGCCGTGCGCGGCGGTGATCCGCCGGGCCGCGGCCAGGTAGCCGGGCGGCGGGACGACCACGCCGTTCTCGCCCTGGATCGGCTCGATGATCAGCATGGCGGTGTCGTCGGTGACCGCCTCGGCCAGCGCGTCGGCGTCGCCGAACGGCACGTGGGTCACGTCGCCGGGCAGCGGGCGGAACGGGTCGGCCTTGGCGGGCTGCCCGGTCAGCGCCAGCGCGCCCATGGTCCGGCCGTGGAAGCCGCCGTGGGTGGCGACCACGTGCCGGCGGCCGGTGAGCCGGGACAGCTTGAACGCGGCCTCGTTGGCCTCCGCCCCGGAGTTGGCGAAGAACACCCGGCCCGGCCGGCCGGCCAGCGCGAGCAGCAGCTCGGCCAGCGCCACCGGCGGCTCGGCGACGAACAGGTTCGACACGTGCCCGAGCGTCGCGACCTGCTTGCTGACGGCGGCCACCACCGCCGGGTGGGCGTGGCCGAGCGCGTTGACGGCGATGCCGCCGAGCAGGTCGACGTACTCCCGGCCGGTCTCGTCGACCACGACGGCGCCGGAGCCGGAGACGAGCGCCAGCGGCGGCGTGCCGTAGTTGTCCATCATGGTGGCGTTCCACCGCTGCACCAGTGTGCTCATGAGTCGATCACCATGGTTCCGAAGCCCTCCGACGTGAACACTTCCAGCAGCGTGGAGTGGGCGACCCGGCCGTCGACGACGTGCGCGGCCGGTACGCCCCCGCGCACCGCCCGCAGGCAGGCCTCCATCTTCGGGACCATGCCCGACTCCAGGGACGGCAGCAGCTTCGCCAGGTCGTCCGCGCTGATCTCGCTGACCAGGCTGGACGTGTCCGGCCAGTCGGCGTACAGGCCGGGCACGTCGGTCAGCACGACCAGCTTGCGGGCGTCCAGCGCGATCGCCAGCGCGGCGGCGGCGGTGTCCGCGTTGAGGTTGTGCAGCACCCCGTCGGCGTCCGGCGCGACGGTCGAGATGACCGGGATCCGGCCGGCGGCGATCAGGTCGGTGACCGCCGAGACGTTCACCGACTCCACGTCGCCGACCTGCCCCACGTCGACCGCTTCCCCGTCCACGTACGCGGGGCGGCGCACCGCCGTGAACAGCCCGGCGTCCTCGCCGGAGAGGCCGACCGCGTACGGGCCGTGCGCGTTGATCAGGCCGACCAGTTCCCGGCCGACCTGACCGACGAGCACCATCCGGACCACGTCCATCGCCTCCGGGGTGGTGACCCGCAGGCCGCCGCGGAACTCGCTGGCGATGCCGAGCCGGCCGAGCATGGCGGAGATCTGCGGGCCACCGCCGTGCACCACGACCGGCTTCAGGCCCGCGTAGCGCAGGAACACCATGTCGGCGGCGAACGCCCGCTGGAGTTCGGGGTCGACCATGGCGTTTCCGCCGTACTTGACCACGACCGTGGCGCCGGAGAAACGGGCCAGCCAGGGCAGCGCCTCGATCAGCGTGGCGGCCTTGGCCTGGGCCCGGGTGAGGTCAGCGGAGAGGTTCATGCCGAGCCCGCCTTTCGTTCGCGACTGCGGGACTCCGCTTCGCTGCGTTCCTCGCGCTCACGTCGAGTAAGCCGAGTTCTCGTGGACGTACGCGTGGGACAGGTCGTTGGTCCAGATGGTGGCGGCGTCGGCGCCGGCGTGCAGGTCGATCCGGACCGTCACGCCGCGGCCGGTGAGGTCCACCTTGGCGCGGTCCTCGGCGGCGGCGCCGCCCCGGCACACCCAGACGCCGTTGACCGCGACGTCCACGCCGTCCGGTTCGAAAACGGCGGCGGTGGTGCCGACCGCGGCGAGGATCCGGCCCCAGTTCGGGTCGTTGCCGAACAGCGCGGTCTTCACCAGGTTGTTGCGGGCCACCGTGCGGCCCACCTCGACCGCGTCGTCCTCGCTCGCCGCGCCGACCACCTCGATCGCGACCTCCTTGGTCGCGCCCTCCGCGTCGGCCAGGAGCTGCTGGGCCAGATCGTGGCAGGCGGCGGTGACCGCGGCGGTCAGCTCGGCCTCGGTCGGCTCGATCCCGGAGGTGCCGCTGGCCAGCAGCAGCACCGTGTCGTTCGTGGACATGCAGCCGTCGGAGTCGATCCGGTCGAACGTGATCCGGGTGGCGGCGCGCAGCGCGGCGTCCAGGGCGTCCGGCCCGGCCACCGCGTCGGTGGTGAGCACGCAGAGCATGGTGGCCATGGCCGGGGCGAGCATGCCCGCGCCCTTGGCCATCCCGCCGACGGTCCAGCCCGTACCCTGCGCCACCGTCGTCTTGGGCCGCGTGTCGGTGGTCATGATCGCCTCGGCGGCGGCCCGGCCGCCGTCGCGGGACAGGCCGCGCACCGCATCGCGTACGCCGGGAAGCAGCTTGTCCATCGGCAGCCGCTCGCCGATCAGGCCGGTCGAGCAGACCGCGACCTCGCCCGCGCCGACGATGAGCCGGGCGTTCGCGGCGGTGATCGCGGCGGCGGTGTGCTCGGCGGTGGCGTGGGTGTCCTGGAAGCCGCCCGGTCCGGTGCAGGCGTTCGCGCCGCCGGAGTTGAGCACCACGGCGCGCACGACGCCGCCGTGTACGACCTGCTGGCTCCACAGCACCGGCGCGGCCTTGACCCGGTTGGCGGTGAACACACCGGCCACACCGGCGTCCGGGCCGTCGTTGATCACAAGGGCGACGTCGGCGGCGCCGGAGGACTTCAGGCCGGCGGCCACGCCTGCGGCGCGGAACCCACGGGGGACGGTGACGCTCACGGGGCCACTCCAAACACGGACAGACCGGTGGTCTCCGGGAGACCCACCATCAGGTTGGCGTTCTGCACGGCCTGGCCGGCCGCGCCCTTGCCGAGGTTGTCGATCGCGCTGACCACGATCACCCGCCCCGAGTCGACGTCCACAGTCGCCTGGAGGTGGCAGGAGTTCGACCCGGCGGTCGCGGCGGTGTGCGGCCACGCCCCCTCGGGCAGCACGTGCACGAACGGCGCGTCGGCGTACGCGGCGGCCAGCACCGCGCGCGGGTCGGCGCCGCCGGTGGGCACGGCGGTGACTGTGGCCAGGATGCCCCGGGGCATCGGCGCGAGCACCGGGGTGAAGGAGAGGCCGGTCGCGCCGGTGGCCTGCTTGATCTCCGGTACGTGCTGGTGCGCGCCCACCTTGTAGGGCGTCAGGTCGCCCATCACCTCGCTGCCGAGCAAGTGGGCCTTGGCGGCCCGGCCCGCGCCGGAGGTGCCGGAGGCGGCGACCACCACCACGTCGTCGGGGCGTACCGCGCCGGCGGCGATCAGCGGTGCGAGCGCCAGCGTGGTCGCCACCGCGTAGCAGCCGGTGCTGGCGACCCGCGTCGCGGCGGCGATCTCCGTCCGCCCGCCGGGCAGCTCGGGCAGCCCATAGGTCCAGGCACCGGCGTGCTCCCCGCCGTAGTAGCGGGACCAGGCGCCGGCGTCACGGAGCCGATGGTCCGCGCCGAGGTCGACCACCTTGACCGTGCCGGGCAACGCCGCGGCGAGCGCCGCGGACTGGCCGTGCGGCAGGGCCAGGAAGACCAGGTCCGCGTCGGCCAGGGTCGCCGGTTCGGTGGCGGCGAACACCAGGTCCAGGCCGGCGAGGTGCGGGTGTACGGCGGTGACGGGCTGACCGGCCTGGCTGTGCGCGGTGGCGGCGATCAGCTCGAACTCGGGGTGACCGGCGAGCAGGCGCAGCAGTTCGCCCCCGGCGTACCCACTCGCCCCGGCAACAGCAACCCGAATGCCCATACCCACCTCCGCATGACTATGCAGAGAAGGTTACCCGTCGGGGCCATGCCATCGCAACGTCATACAGTCGAGTGCATAGGAATGAGGCGGGGCTCTCGCCCGCCGTGGAGTTGCGGCCCCGGAACCGGGCCGCAACTCCACGACGGGCGGGGCGTCAGGCGCCGCGCAGCGTGGCGCCGAAGCGCTCGGCGGCGACCGCGACCGCCGCGTCGCGCGCGGCCACCGCCTCCTCGCCCGCGAGAGTCCGGTCCGGGGCGCGGAACGTCAGCTTGTACGCGAGCGACTTGCGTCCCTCGCCGAGCTGCTCGGAGGTGTAGACGTCGAACAGCCGCACGTCCTCCAGCAGCGGACCCGCGCCCTCGACCAGGGCCGCCCGCACCTCGGCAGCCGGCACCGAGTCGTCCACCACCAGCGCCACGTCGATCAGGGCCGGCGGGAACGTGGAGATGGTCGGGCCGGTCGCCAGCGGGGCGGCTGGCAGCGCGTCCAGGTCCAGTTCCATGGCACTGGTGCGCCGCGGCAGCTCCAGCGCGGCCAGCACGGCCGGGTGCAGCTCACCGGCGTGGCCGACGACCACGTCGTCCACCACCAGTTCGGCGCAGCGGCCCGGGTGCCAGGGCGCCCGCTCCCCCGCCCGTACCGTTACCCGGTCGGCGGGGATCCCGGCGGCGTCGAGCACCGCCCGGCCTGCCTCGATCGCGTCCGCCCAGCCGGCCGTGCGGCCCGCGCCCCACCAGCCGGCCGGTTCGATCTCACCGGTGAGCGCCACCGCGACGTGCCGCGGCTGGGCGGGCACGACGGCGTCGGCGGCGGCGAACTCCTCGTCGGTGGGCCGCCGGTCCACGCCCATCGCGGGCGGGGTGCCGGCGCCGGGACGCGGGTGGAAGACCGTGCCGATCTCGTAGATCGCCACATCCCGCTGGCCCCGGCCGACGTTGCGCTTGACGATGCCGAGCAGCGGGCCGAGCAGCGTGGTGCGCAGCAGCGGCTCCTCCTCCGACAGCGGGTTCGCCAGCCGTACCGCGGGGCGGCGCGGGTCGTCGGCGGGCAGGCCGAGCTGGTCGACCAGCTCCGGCGCGACGAACGGCTGCGCCAGCACCTCGACGTAGCCGCGCTCGGCGAGCGAGCGGGCGACGGCCCGGCGGCGCTGCTGCTGCCAGGTCAGGCCCCGGCCGGGCGGCGCGGTGGGCAGCACCGACGGCACGCGGTCGTAGCCGTCGAGGCGTACCACCTCCTCCACCAGGTCCGCCGGGTCGGTCAGGTCGGGCCGCCAGCTCGGCGGCGTCACTGACAGCACCTCGCCGCCACCGGCGGCCGTGCCGACAGTGCCCGGATCCTCGGCGAGCCGGTCGGCGCCGCGGGTGACGGTGCAGCCGACCTGCTCCAGCAGCTCCACCACCCGGTCCGGCGAGTAGGCCACACCGACGCGCCGCGACGGCAGGTCCACCGGCAGCGTGACGGGCGTGCGCGGCGCGACGTGGTCGATGTCGAGCACCTCCTCGCCGGCCGTGCCGCCGGCGAGGTCGGTGAGCAGCCGGACCGCCTTCTCCAGCGCGACCAGCGGCAGCGCCGGGTCCACGCCCCGCTCCCACCGCTTCGCGGCCTCGCTGAACAGCTTGTGCCGCCGCGCGGTACGGCCGACGGTGGCCGGATCCCAGTGCGCCGCCTCGAACAGCACGTTCGTGGTGGAGGCGAGCACCTCGCTGGTCTCGCCGCCCATCACCGCCGCCAGCGAGATCGGACCGGTCTCGTCGCAGATGACCAGATCCTCGGCGGACAGCGTGCGGCTCACCCCGTCCAGCGTGGTCAGCTTCTCCCCCGCCTCGGCGCGGCGCACCACGAGCGTCCCGGCGATCCGGTCCGCGTCGAAGGCGTGCATCGGCTGGCCGAGTTCGAGCATCAGGTAGTTGGTGATGTCGACGGCGAGCGAGATGCTGCGCACCCCGGCCACCGTGAGCCGCTGCCGCATCCAGCCGGGCGTCTCGACGGTCGGGTCGACGCCGCGCACCATCCGCGCCGCGAACCGGTCGCAGCCGACCGGGTCCTGGACCTCCACCGGGTACGCCGGCTCGGCGGTCGCGCCGGGCGCGGGCGCGTCGGCCGGGTCGCGGAACGGCACACCGAGCGCGTGCGACAGCTCCCGGGCGATGCCGCGGACGCTGAGCGCGTACCCGCGGTCCGGGGTGATCTCCATCTCGACCACGACGTCGTCCAGGCCGACGACGGGCCGGGCGTCGTCGCCGGGCTGGGCCTTGACGTCCTCGGGCAGCACGACGATGCCCGAGTGGTCGTCGCCGAGCCCCAGCTCCTGCGCCGAGCAGATCATGCCGTGGGAGTTGCGCCCGTACGTCTTGCGCGCGCCGATGGCGAACCCGCCCGGCAGCACGCCGCCGGGGAGGATCACCACGACCTTGTCGCCCACGGCGAAGTTGCGCGCCCCGCAGACGATCTCCTGCGGCTCGCCGGTGCCGTTCGCGGCGCCGACGTCCACCCGGCAGAAGCGGATCGGCTTCTTGAAGCCGGTCAGCTCCTCGATCTCCAGGACCTCGCCGACGACCAGCGGGCCGGTGACGGACTCGCGCAGGTCCACCACGGACTCGACCTCGATGCCGAGGTCGACCAGCGCCTGCTCCAGGTCGCCGATGGGCAGGTCGGCCGGCAGGTCCACGTACTCCCGCAGCCAACTGACAGAGACTCGCATGACTGTTAAACCACCGTTCCCGTAGCTCAGGCGCCGAACGCGCGGGTGAACCGCACGTCGCCCTCGGCCATGTCCCGCATGTCACTGACGCCGTGCCGGACCATCACGGTCCGGTCGATGCCCATGCCGAACGCGAATCCGGAGTAGACCTCCGGGTCGATGCCGCAGGCGCGCAGCACCCGCGGGTTGACCATGCCGCAGCCGCCCCACTCGACCCACTGCGGACCGTCCCGGTGCTCCGGGAACCAGACGTCGAACTCCGCCGACGGCTCGGTGAACGGGAAGTAGTGCGGCCGCCAGCGCGTCTTCGCGCCCTCGCCGAACATCGCGCGGGCGAAGTGGTCGAGCGTGCCGCGCAGGTGCGCCATGGTGATGCCCTTGTCCACCACCAGGCCCTCGACCTGGTGGAAGACGGGCGCGTGGGTGGCGTCCAGTTCGTCGGTGCGGTAGACCCGGCCGGGCACCACCACGTAGATCGGCGGCTTGCGGCTGAGCATGGTGCGCGCCTGCACCGGCGAGGTGTGGGTGCGCAGCACGAGGCCACTGCCCTGGGGGGCGATGTGGAACGTGTCCATCAGGCCGCGCGCCGGGTGGTCGGCCGGGATGTTCAGCGCGTCGAAGTTGGTCCACTCCAGCTCGACCTCGGGGCCCTCGGCCACCTCGTAGCCCATGCCGATGAACAGGTCGCTGATCTGCTCCATCAGCACGCTGAGCGGGTGGCGGGCGCCGCGCGGCCGGCGGTCGTACGGCAGGGTCACGTCGACCCGCTCCTCGACCAGCACCCGCGCGGCCCGTTCCCGGTCCAGGATCTCCTGCCGGGCGGCGTACGCGGACTCGATCGCCCGGCGGGCCTCGTTGACCCGCTTGCCGGCGTCGGCCTTCGCGGCCGGCGGCAGCGCGCCGATCTCCCGGCGGGCCAGCGACACCGGGGACCGGTCACCGAGGTGCGCGGGGCGCAGCGCGGCGAGCGCGTCCGGGTCGGCGGCCTCGGCGAACGCCTTCTCGGCGTCGGCCACTGCCTCAGCCAGGGCGTCCGGGTCGAGCAGGGCGACCTGCTTCGGGTCGTACGGATCGTTGCGGTAGCTCATGGTGAACGGGCACTCCCTCACGGCGGCGCCGACCCTCGCGGGTGGCTAGGCGAGTCTACGGACGCGCGGCTTCGCCGCAGCCCGCCGGTGGGGAGTCGTGCAGGGGGAAGGGTCAGGCCCGCCGCCCGCCGACACCGGCGGGCTGGCTAAACGAACGCCGTGGCGCGTTCATGACGAGGCGGACTCCCCTGCTGTGTCGTGCGTGGCCCTGGGGGCACGCAGTGCTCTGGCGGAAGAATACAGGCAGACGGCCGCCGCCGCAGCCAGGTTCAGGCTCTCCGCGCGCCCGTGCAGCGGCACCCGCACGCGGGCGTCGGCCGCGCCGGTCAGCTCCTCGGGCAGGCCGTGCGCCTCCGAGCCGAACAGCCAGGCGGCCGGGGTGGCCAGCCTTCCTGCGTCGGCGAGGTCGTCCAGGTCGCTGTCGCCGTACCCGGTGGTGGCGAAGATCGTGAGGCCGGCGGCCCGCAGCGCCCCGACGGCGGCGAGCGGGTCGGCGGCGCGCACCACGTCGACGTGGAAGAGGCTGCCGGCGGAGGCCCGCACGCACTTGCCGTTGTAGGGGTCGACCGCCTCGCCGGCGAAGACCACGGCGCCCGCGCCCGCCGCGTCGGCGGTGCGCAGCACCGTCCCGGCGTTGCCCGGGTCGCGGATCCCGGCGAGCACCGCGACCAGTCGCGGCCCGCGCGCCACGGCCTGCTCCAGGGGTACGTCCAGGTGCCGGCAGACCGCCACCAGGCCCTGTGGGGCCACCGTCTCGGTGAGCGCGGCGAGCGCGTCGTCGGTCACCTCGGAGACCGGCACGTCGGCCCGGGCGGCCGCGGCGGCGAGGTCGGCGTACCGGTCGAGCGCCGCCGGGGTGCCGAACAGCTCGACCACGGTGCCGGTGCGGGCGAGTGCCTCCCGGACCGCCTGCGGCCCCTCGGCCAGGAACCGGCCGGCCTGGTCGCGGTCGCGGCGGCGCTGCAGCCGCCGGGCCGCCACGACCCTCGGGGTACGGGGGGTGAACGGTCCGGGAACGGCGTCGAGGCGCCTCCCCTGCGACTGTGACTGCATGGGAGACGCCTCGATCTGCCGTACGGGGTGGGTCAGGCGGCCTGAGCCGCGGCGCCACCGGTGCCCTCGGCCGCCACGGCGGCGCGGGCCAGCTCGACGATCGCCGCGAACGACGCGGCGTCGTTGACGGCCATGTCGGCCAGGATCTTCCGGTCGACCTCGATGCCGGCCAGGCGCAGGCCCTGGATCAGCCGGTTGTAGGTCAGGCCGTTGGCCCGGGCGCCGGCGTTGATCCGCTGGATCCAGAGCTGCCGGAAGTCGCCCTTGCGGTCGCGACGGTCCCGGTAGGAGTACTGCATCGAGTGCAGCACCTGCTCCTTGGCCTTGCGGTACAGCCGGGAGCGCTGACCGCGGTAACCACTCGCGGTCTCCAGCAGGGTACGACGCTTCTTCTGGGCGTTCACAGCCCGCTTGACGCGTGCCATCTCAACTCCTTCTTCGGTTCAGGTGGCTCGCGTCAGCGGCCGAGCAGCTTCTTGATGCGCTTGGTGTCGGCCTTGGCCAGCTCGACGGTGCCGGTCAGCCGACGGGTCTGGGTGCTGGGCTTCTTCTCCAGGTTGTGGCGAAGGCCGGCCTGCTGGGCAACGATCTTGCCCTTGCCGGTCACCTTGACCCGCTTGCCCATACCCGTGTGGCTCTTCATCTTCGGCATTGGAACGTCTTCTCCCCTGTTACTGGCCGCTGGTCTCAGCGGTCGTGCCGGTCTCACCGGCTGCTGCGGTCTCGCCGGCCGCCGGGGTCTCGCCGGTCGCCGGAGCGACCGATTCCTCCGCAGCCCGGTCGCGCGGTCCACCGCGGGACGCCGTGGCGGCGACCGCGGAGGCCTTGACGGCCCGGTGCGGAGCGAGAACCATGATCATGTTTCGGCCGTCCTGCTTCGGCGCGGCCTCGACGTATCCCAGGTCCGTGATCTCGGACTCGAGCCGGCGCAGGAGCCGGTAACCCAGCTCCGGGCGGCTCTGCTCCCGACCGCGGAACATGATCGTCACCTTGACCTTGTCGCCGGCCTTGAGGAACCGCACCACGTGACCCTTCTTGGTCTCGTAGTCGTGCGGGTCGATCTTCGGCCGGAGCTTCATCTCCTTGATGACGGTCTGCTGCTGGTTACGCCGCGCTTCGCGCGCCTTCAGTGCGCTCTCGTACTTGAACTTGCCGAAGTCCATGAGCTTGCACACCGGCGGGCGCGCCATCGGCGCAACCTCGACCAGGTCCAGGTCGACGTCCGCGGCCAGCTGCAGGGCGCGCTCAAGCGGGACGATGCCCACCTGCTCACCCTCAGGACCGACCAGTCGGACCTCACGTGCCCGGATCTGCTCGTTCACGCGTGGTTCGACGCTGATGGGGCCTCCTCGAGTCGAGTCTCCTACGGTGCCGACTCCGTGGGCTCCCGGGTGGGAGCCGACCCGGAAAGCAGAAGGCCCCGGCGTATGCCAGGGCCCACTCGACCGGTCGGCACGATCACAGGATCGCGCATCCGGCGTCGGGACGTGCCCGAAACCGGGGACCGGACCCGGCCACCGTGGCGGCGACTCGGGTGGGAGCGGGCGCTCCGCTTCACGACCGCCCGCTCGTCAGGGACGGGGGCAGTCTGGTCGACTCCGCAACACTACACCCTCGGCCCAGGCCCGCCCAAACCGGGCTCGCTGGTCAACGGGGTGCGGACTGGCCGGCGGACAGCGCCGCCAGGTGCGCCTGGTGCAGGCGGCGCAGCGCGCGGACCGCCTCGACGGCGCTCTCCTTGTCGGCGGCCTGCAACGCGACCATCGGCAGCAGGTCGTCGTCGTGCAGCTCCAGGCTGGCCCACGGGGCGCCCCGGTCGAACCGGACACCACGGACGACCTCCCACGGCAGCTCGTACGAGCTGAACACGTTGCGCACCCGTACGCCCCTGGCGTCGGCGATCACGCGGGGGCGGGTGAACAGCAGGAAGCCGAGCGCGCCGAAGACGCCCAGGCCGATCATGGCGAACTGGTCGCCGCGCTGGAACGTGCCGTAGCCGTTGCCGGTGGCGCCGGTCAGCGACGTCGCGACGAGACTGAACACCACGATCAGCGTGACGGCCGACGCCCAGCAGACGACCCGGACGCGGCGGGGTCGCACGGTCACCACGGAATCGCTCACCCGACCAGTCTGCCATCCGGTTCGCGTACGCCTTCGGCCGCCACACGGTCCGGGCCGCGCCGGCGCAGCCCGGTGACCACCACGGCGAGCAGCGTGAGCAGGGCGCCGGCCAGCACCGGCAGCCGGACACCGGGGCCGCCGGGCAGCACCAGGTCCAGCAGCAGCGCGCCGCCGAGCTGCCCGGCCACCAGCGCCAGGCCGGTCCGCAGCACCCCGGCGGCGCGTACCCCGACCAGCAGGGCGAGCACGATGCCGACGCCGAGCAGGCCGCCGAGGTAGAGCCACCACTGAGTGGGCCAGCGGGGCTGGCCGGCGAGCGCGCCGGTGAGCGCCGCGACCGCGCCGATCACCACGGTGCTGACCGCGAAGTTGACGGCGAGGCCGGCGGCCGGGCCGACCGAGGCGGCGACCCGGCCGTTGAGCGCGGACTGCCCGGCCACCGCGAGCCCGCCCAGGACGCAGAGCAGCACCAGCCCGACGGCCAGGTCGCCGATCGGGCGGCCGAGCTGCGCCAGCGCGACAGCGCCGACGCCGAGCACCGCCCCGCCGACCCGGGGCACTGTGAGCGGCATCCGGCCGGTGGCGGCCAGCCCGGCCCGGTCCACCGCGAGGCCGCCGAGGCTGCCGCCGGCCACCTGGGCGATCGTGAACACCGCCACCCCGAGCACCGGCACCACCACCGGCGCGACCAGCACGATCACCGCGCCGCCCACCCCGCCGAGGTACGCCCACCACGGCAGTCCGGAACGACGCAGCCCGGCCAGACCGGCGCGCATCGAGGGCAGCGCCACGATCGCGGCCAGCACCAGCAGGCAGCCGCCGAGGTTGTTGACGACCGCGCCGAGGACGGGGGCACCGGTCCGCTCCCCCATCTCGGCGTTGACCGCGCCCTGGGCGGCCGAGGCCACGCCGCCCAGCACGACCACGGTCAGCGCGGCCGGGAGCGGCAGCGGCCTCACAGCCGGCAGGCGTGGATGTTGGTGACCAGGATCGCGCGGGCGCCCAGCTCGTACAGCTCGTCCATGATCCGGTGGACGTCGTCGCGGAGCACCATCGCCTGCACCGCGACCCAGCCCTCCCGGTGCAGCGGCGAGACCGTCGGCGACTCGATGCCCGGGGTCAGCGAGCTGGCCCGGTCGAGCAGACCGGCCGGCACGTCGTAGGCGAGCATCACGTACCGGCGGGCGACCAGGACGCCGTGCAGCCGGCGCTGCAACTGCTCCTGCTGGGCGCCGCCGGGCGCGCCGGCCCGGCGGACCAGCACCGCCGAGGAGCGCAGCAGCGGCTCGCCGAAGACCACCAGGCCGGCCTGGCGCAGCGTCGCGCCGGTCTCCACCACGTCGGCGACCACGTCGGCCACGCCGAGGCGGATGGCGTTCTCCACCGCGCCGTCCAGGCGGATCACGTCGGCCTTGACGCCCAGCTCGGCCAGGTGCCGCTCGACCAGACCCGGGTACGCGGTGGCGATGCGGTGCCCGCCGAGCTGCTGGACGGAGGCGACGTCGTCGGGCCGGGCGGCGAACCGGAACGTGGCCCGCCCGAAGTTGAGGTCGACCACCTCCTCGGCCGGCGCGCCGGAGTCGATCAGCAGGTCGCGGCCGGTGATGCCGACGTCCAGGTCACCGGAGCCGACGTAGGTGGCGATGTCCTTGGGGCGCAGGTAGAAGAACTCGATGTCGTTCTGCTCGTCCCGGCAGACCAGGTCCTTCGGGTCGGTGCGCTGGCGGTAGCCCGCCTCGCGCAGCATCCCGGCGGCCGACTCGGCCAGGGCGCCCTTGTTGGGTACTGCGACACGCAGCATGGGAGTGCTCCTTCGTTCGATCGGATGATCAGCGGACGGGCACTCACAGATGTCGGTAGACGTCCTTCAGTTCCAGGCCGGTGGCGAGCATCAGCACCTGCGCCTGGTAGAGCAGCTGGGAGATCTCCTCGGCGGCCCGCTCCGGGCCCTCGTGCTCGGCGGCCATCCACGACTCGGCCGCCTCCTCGACGACCTTCTTGCCGATGAAGTGCACGCCCTTGGCGAGCGCCTCGACCGTGCCCGAGCCCGGGGTGCCGGCGGCGGCCTTGGCCTGCAGCTCGGCGAACAACTCCTCGAACGTCTTCACGGAAGGCGATTCTTCCAGCCGCTCCCGGTGACGGGCCGGGTGGGTCAGGCGAAGCCGACCCGGTGGGCGTTGGTGGCGTCCAGGCCGCGAATCGCGAGCGCCGCGTCCAGCGCCGCGACCGTCGCCGACCAGCCCTTGTCCTCGGCCGAGCCGGGCAGCCCGGCCCGGTCCCGGGCCTGCTCGATGGTGTCCACGGTCAGCACACCGTGCGCCACCGGCTTGCCCTCGTCCAGCGCCACCCGGGTCAGCCCCTCGGTGACCGACTGGCACACGTAGTCGAAGTGCGCCGTCGCGCCGCGGACCACCACGCCGAGCGCGACCACCACGTCGAAGCGGCGGGCCATCGCCTGGGCCACCACCGGCAGCTCCACCGAACCCGCCACCCGGGCCACCACGGCCCGCGCCCCGCACGCCTGCGCGGCGGCCACGGCCCGCTCGGTCATGTGGTCGGTCAGGTCGCCGTGCCACCGGGCGGCCACCACGCCGACCGTCATCCCGGCGGCGTCCACCGCGGTCACGCCCGGCTCACCGAAACCCGCCATCGCCCTACGCTCCGATCTCGTCACCGGCGACCGGGCGGCCCATCGGCGCCTCGGTCACCTCGTCCAGTCCGTCCAGCAGGTGACCCATCCGGTCCCGCTTGGTGCGCAGGTAGCGCACGTTCTCCGGGTTGGACCGCACGGGCAGCCCCTCCCGGCCGGTCACGGTGAGGCCGTACCCCTCAAGGCCGGCCCGCTTGGCCGGGTTGTTCGTCAGCAGCCGCATCGTCCGGACGCCCAGGTCGTAGAGGATCTGCGCGCCGGTGCCGTAGTCGCGGGCGTCGGCCGGCAGCCCCAGGTCGAGGTTCGCGTCCACGGTGTCGCGGCCCTGGTCCTGGAGCTGGTACGCCTGGAGCTTGTGCAGCAGGCCGATGCCCCGGCCCTCGTGCCCGCGCACGTAGAGGACAACGCCGCGTCCCTCCGCGGCGACCCGGGCCAGCGCGGCCTGCAACTGCGGCCCGCAGTCGCAGCGCAGCGAGCCGAACACGTCGCCGGTGAGGCACTCGGAGTGCACCCGCACCAGCACGTCCCGCCCGTCGCCGAGGTCGCCCATGACCAGCGCGACGTGCTCGGCCGGGTCGTGCTCGGCGCGGTAGCCGAGCGCCCGGAACACGCCGTACGGGGTGGGCATCCGGGCCTCGGCGGCCAGCTCGACCTGCTTCTCGGTACGCCGCCGGTGGGCGATCAGGTCCGCGATGGTCACCAGCGTCAGCCCGTGCTCGGCGCAGAACTTCTCCAGGTCCGGCAGGCGCATCATGCTGCCGTCGTCGTTCACCAGCTCGCAGAGCACCCCGGCCGGGCGCAGCCCGGCCAGCCGGGTCAGGTCCACCGCCGCCTCGGTGTGCCCGGGGCGGCGCAGCACCCCGCCGGTGCGGGCGCGCAGCGGCACCACGTGACCGGGCCGGGCCAGGTCGGTCGGGCCGGTCGCGGCGTCGGCGAGCAGCCGGATGGTGTGCGACCGGTCGGCGGCCGAGATGCCGGTGCTGACGCCCTCCCGGGCGTCCACAGTCACCGTGTACGCGGTGCCGCGCCGGTCCTGGTTCGTGTGGTGCATCGGCGGCAGGTCCAGCCGGTCGCACTCGTCCTCGGTGAGCGGCACGCAGATGTAGCCGGAGGTGTAGCGGACCATGAACGCGACCAGCTCCGGCGTGGCCAGCTCGGCCGCGAAGATCAGGTCGCCCTCGTTCTCCCGGTCCTCGTCGTCGACCACGACCACCGGACGCCCGGCGGCGATGTCCGCCACCGCCTGCTCGATCGAACCGAAGGTGCTCATGCCACGGCCTCCGAGTACGTCGCCGGGATCGGGGCGGGCGCGGTAGCGACGGCCCGGGAGGTGCGCCACCAGCTGTACAGGCCGGCCGCGCAGAACGCGCCGTAGACCAGGTACATGGCGGCCGACGGGTAGAAGCCGCCGCGCAGCAGCAGCGGAACGCCGACCGCGTCGACGGCGATCCAGATCAGCCAGAACTCCACCCAGCCGCGCGCCATGCCGTACGTGGCGAGCAGGCTGCCGACCAGGATCCAGGCGTCCGGCAGGGGCCCCCAGGAGCCCAGCGCGGCGAGCACCGGATACGCGGCGGCCGTGCCGACGGCGGCGGCCACGAGCAGGCCGAGCCGCTCCGGCCAGGTGGCCCAGCGCGGCACCACGGCCGGCTCGTCCCCGCCACCGGCACGCCGGTTGCGCGACCAGCGCCACCAGCCGTACACGCTGACCGCGAAGAAGAAGACCTGCCGGCCGGCCTGGCCGTAGAGGTCGTGCGCCTGCGGGGTGACGAAGACGCCGCCGAGGAACACGGTGAGCAGCAGCGCGTTGCCGATCATGCCGACCGGCCAGGCCCAGACCACCCGGCGCAGCCCGAGCAGCGCCGAGGCGAGCCCGAAGACGTTGCCGACGATCTCCCGGACCAGCACCGGCGAGCCGGCCACGTCCACCTGGGCGTCGAGCAGCCAGCCGAGCGGGCCCATCACCGCGCACCCCCCGCGCTCCGGCCGCCGAGCAGCCGCTCGACGTACTTGGCCAGCACGTCCACCTCCAGGTTGACCGGGTCGCCGATCCGCTTCGTGCCGAGCACGGTGAGCTTCAGCGTGGTCGGGATCAGGCCGACGGAGAACCAGTCGTCGCCCACCTCGGCGACGGTCAGGGACACTCCGTCGACGGTGATCGAGCCCTTCTCCACCACGTACCGGGCCAGCCCGGCGGGCAGCCGGAACCGCACCGTCTCCCACTGCGCCGCGGGCTCCCGGGCGACGATCTCGCCGACGCCGTCGACGTGGCCCTGCACCAGGTGCCCGCCGAGGCGGCTGTTGAGCGCGGCGGCCCGTTCCAGGTTGACCGGGTCGCCGGGGCGCAGCGCGCCGAGCGCGGTGCGGCGCAGCGTCTCGCCCATCACGTCGGCGGTGAACACGCCGCCGTCGACGTCGACCACGGTGAGGCAGACGCCGTTGACGGCGATCGAGTCGCCGTGCCGGGCGTCCGAGGTGACGAGCGGGCCGCGGATGGCGACCAGCGCCGAGTCGTCGCCGGTCTCGGTGCTCCGGACGATCTCGCCCAGTTCCTCGACGATGCCGGTGAACATGTCAGCCCTCCCTCTTCCGGGGCAGCGCGGTGATCCGCAGGTCGGGACCGATCCGCGTAACGTCGGTGATCTCCAGTTCGATGGCGTCGGCGATGGTGCTCACGCCGGCGTCGAGCAGCGCGGTCGGGCCGGCGCCGAGCAGCTTCGGCGCGACGTACCCGACGATCTTGTCGACCAGGCCGGCGGCGAGGAACGCGCCGGCCAGCGTCGGCCCGCCCTCCAGCAGCGCGGCCCGCACGCCCCGGTGGTGCAGCTCCGCGAGCAGCGCCGGCAGGTCGACCCGGCCGTCCGGCCCGGCGCCGACCTCCGCGGCGGTGGCCACCCAGGTGCGGGCGGCGCCGTCGCGGACCCGGGCCTCGGCCGGGGTACGCCCCGAGCTGTCCACCACGACCCGCAGCGGCTGCCGGATGGCGAGCGTGCCGTCGCGCAGGTTGCGGGCGGTCAGCCGGGGGTCGTCGGTGAGCACGGTGCCCACCCCGGCGAGCACCGCGTCGACGGTGCCGCGCAGCGCGTGCACGTCGATCCGGGCCGCCTCGGAGGTGATCCACATGCTGGTGCCGTCGGCGGCGGCGGAACGCCCGTCGAGCGTGGCCGCGTACTTCCAGATCACGTGCGGCCAGCCGCGGCGCATCGAGGTCAGCCAGGCCACGTTGCCGGCCTCGGCCTCCTCCGCGCGTACCCCCAGGGCGACCTGGACCCCGGCGGCGCGCAGCGTGGCCGCGCCGCCGGAGGCGACCGGGTTGGGGTCGGGCACGGCGATCACCACGCGGGACACCCCGGCGGCGATGAGCGCGTGGCTGCACGGGCCGGTGCGGCCGGTGTGGTCGCAGGGTTCCAGGGTGACGACCGCGGTGCCGCCGCGGGCGCGCGTACCGGCCTGGGCCAGCGCGACGATCTCCGCGTGCGGGCCGCCGGCGTACGCGTGGAAGCCCTCGCCGACGACCTCGCCGTCGGCGTCGAGCAGCACACAGCCGACCACCGGGTTGGGGCTCGTGGCGCCGAGGCCGCGCGCGGCCAGTTCGATGGCACGACGCATCGCCTCGTCGACGGAGACGCTCGCCATGGCCGCCTGTCCTCCCGCTCGCCGGTCGCGCGCGGGCGGGTTCGGGAGCAACGGCCACGAAAGCCGCGGACACGCGGCGGCGGAGAACCCGGGGACGGCGACGCCGACCCCGGGGAGCCCACGCGGCGGCTGAGGGTGCTCAGCGGCCGGCAGGGGCCTCCCCCGTTCCGCGCGCTGTCTCCCATCCGGACTTTCTGGGGGCGGACGAGCCGCACCCCAACCGTCGGCCCCGGATTCTCACCAGGTCCACCGTCCGGCCGAAGCCGTCCGGGTCGCGGGCTTACCACGGTCGGACCGTGGATCACCGCCGGTTCGGAATTTCACCGAGCCCCGCCAGCGCGTGGTGGGTATACGGGAAGTCTTACACGTTCCGCCCGGCCGCGCGCCACAGAGGCGAGCTACCTCACAGGACCGCCTCAGGTGACGCCGCGCCGGCGGTCCACCGCCACGTACGAGCCGGGCTGGCTCTTGGCCACCGTCTTCATCTCCGAGGCCACCGCGATCGCCTCCAGCGGGTCGGTGAACCGCTTGCCGGAATCGGACAGCGACACGCCGATGGAGAGCGTCACGAGCGCGGCGCGGCGGATGTTGCCGCGCCGGTCCTTCAGCTCCACGAAGCCGCGTTCCCGGTCGGTCGCGTCGTAGAGCGCGTCCGCGGCCTTCTCGAAGTCGACGACGGCCCGGCTGGTCAGCGGCCGGACCTGACCGGGCGTGCAGACGATGACGAAGTCGTCGCCGCCGACGTGGCCGAGGAACGCCGGCGGCAGCCCGATCGACACCACCGCCCGGTGCAGGCTGCGGGCCAGCGCCGAGATGAACTCGTCGCCGCGCACGAAGCCGTACCGGTCGTTGACGCTCTTGAACCGGTCGATGTCGATGTAGCCCACGGCGTAGTCGACGCCGTTGCGTACCCGGTCGCTGATCTCCCGCCGGATGCGGCTGTTGCCGGGCAGCCCGGTCAGCGGCGAGACCTCCCGGAACTCCTTGTTGCGCCGCAGCGTGGAATTGACCCGGGCCACCAGTTCCAGCGTGTCGAACGGCTTGACCAGGTAGTCGTCCGCGCCGACGCTGAGCCCGTTGACCTTGTCCTGGGTCATCCCCTTGGCGGTGAGCATGATCACCGGCAGGGCCGAGGTCATCGGGTCGGCGCGCAGCCGCCGGGTCAGCTCCAGCCCGTCGATGCGCGGCATCATCAGGTCGACCACCGCGAGGTCGGGCCGCTGCCGCTCGATGATCTCCAGCGCCTCCTGACCGTCGGCGGCGTGCAGCACCTCGAACCCGTGCAGGCGCAGGTTGAACTCGACGAAACGGGCGATGTCCTCGTCGTCGTCGACGACGAGGATCACGTCGGGTCGCTCGCCGGCCGGGTCCATCTCAGGCGCCGGTCATCGCGCGTTCCGCCAGGCCCCGCAGGCGGCGTACCGCCTCCGCGGGATCGTCGGCGCCGTAGACGGCGGTGCCCGCGACGAACGCGTCGGCGCCGGCCGCGGCGGCCTGCTCGATGGTGTCCGCGGCGATGCCGCCGTCGACCTCGATGCGCAGCTCCAGGTGCCCGCTGTCGACGTGCCGGCGGGCCGCGCGCACCTTGTCCAGCAGTTGCGGCAGGAACCGCTGGCCGCCGAAGCCGGCCTTGATCGTCATGATCAGCAACGTGTCGAAACTCGGCAGCAGTTCCAGGTACGGCTCGATCGGGGTGTCCCGGTCGATCGCCAGCCCCGCCTTCGCCCCGGCCGAGCGCAGGTCCTTGGCCAGCGCGACCGGGTCGTCGCACGCCTCGGCGTGGAACGTGACGTTGTACGCCCCGGCGTCGGCGTACCCGGGCGCCCAGCGCCGCGGATCCTCGATCATCAGGTGCACGTCGAACGGGATCCCGGTGACGGCGCGCAGGCTCTGCACCACCGGCAGCCCGATGGTCAGGTTGGGCACGAAGTGGTTGTCCATGACGTCGACGTGCAGCCAGTCGGCGGCGGGCTCCACGGCACGGACCTCGTCGGCGAGGCGGGCGAAATCGGCGGCCAGGATGCTCGGCGCGACGATCGGCGGCGGTACGGTCACCGGGCCAGTGTACGAACGCGGTGATCCGGAGGTCGCGGCACGTCTCCCGGAGTGACAGGCGGTGATGCCTCACGCACCGCCGGTGCACCATCCGGCCGTCCGGAGAGAAAATCGGCACGAATAGTCGCCGGTGACTGGCCGATCGATTGAAAGATGACGAAACTCCTACAGGGACGGTCACGTATGCTGCACGCCCGGGCGCGGGGGACGCCGGTCGGGCCTGCGGCGACCGGCTGTCATCTCTCCCGGAAGGGGCGGACGATGCGACGGTGGCTCCACGTGCTCGCGCTGGCCGGCGCCGCGACTGCGGTGCTCGCCGGATGCGCTCAGACGCACCGGGCCGACGGCGACCTGATCGACGACTGGGCGGCGCTGCCGGTGCCGCAACTGTTCGTCCCCGCGACCGAGGCGTGCCTGCCCCGGCTGAGCACAGTGGTGGCCGCCGCCACGTACGAGACGGTGAACTGCGCGGGCAGCCACCTGGCCGAGACCGTGCACGTCGGCCGGTTCAGCGGGCCGGCGGCGCAGGGCGTACGCCCGGAACCCGGCTCGCCGGCGCTGCGGACCGCGCGCGCCGAGTGCGACCAGCGGGCCCGGGAGATGATCGGCGGGGACTGGCACGCCGCCCGGCTGACCCTGAACATCGCGCTGCCCACCGTCACCGCCTGGACGTCCGGCGCCCGCTGGTTCCGCTGCGACCTGGCCGAGACCGACAGCATCGACAACACCCGCCCGGTCAACCGGGTCGGCAGCCTGCGCGGCGCGCTCGTCGGCGACAACCCGCTGGTACACAGGTGCTTCGACCCGAAGCTGATCGGCCAGAACCTCAACTACATGGCCCCGGTGCTGTGCACCGAGCCGCACCGGGCCGAGTTCGTCGGCGTGTACGAGGAACGCGACATGAGCTGGGCGGAGTTCACCCGGGGCGCGCCCGCCACGCACCGGCGCTGCATGACGCTCATCGCCGCGTTCGCCGAGGTGCCGGACAACGCCGAACTGCCGTACCGGGCCGGGTCCATCTTCTACCCGCCGTCGCAGCGGGAGTGGGAGGAGGGCGACCGGGGCGTGCGGTGTTTTCTGTGGAGTGACGACCGCAAGCTGAACCGCTCGGTGCGCGGCGCCGGGCCCGAGGGACTCCCGGTCACCTGAGCGGCTGCCGTATGCTGCACCGCCGAGGCGTACCGGTCGACCGGGCGGCGCCGGATGCACGGGGGAGGTCGGTCGGGATGCGGCGATGGCGGGTGGCGGTCACCGTGGGCGCCGCGGTGGCGCTGGCGCTCGGCGGCTGTGCCGCGCCGGCCGGAGTGGACCGCGACCTGGTCGACGACTGGCCCGCGTTCGCCGCGCCGGTCGGTTTCGTGCCGAAGTCCGGCGCCTGTCACCCCACGGTCGCCGACGTCGGCTACCTCAGCGGCTACCAGCCGGTCGACTGCGCCACCCCGCACCGCACCGAGACGCTGCACGTGGGCACGATGACCGGCGCGGAGGCGGAGCGCTCGGCGCCGCCGCGTACCGGCTCGGCCGGGATGCGCGCCGCGCACGCCGAGTGCGCCCGGCAGGTCACCCGGGCCGTCGGCGCGGACTGGCGCGGCGGGCGGCTGCGCCTGGCGGTGGTCTTCCCCTCGGCTCTCGCGTGGTCCGGCGGGGCCCGCTGGTACCGCTGCGACGTCGCCGAGATCACCGACCTGGACGAGGGCGCCGTGGCCCAGCGCACCGGCAGCCTGCGGGGCGCGTTGAAGCCCGGCTCGAAGCTCGCGCTCGGCTGTTTCAACCCGAAGCTGAGCAAGGACGAGGTGCAGTCGATGCGGCCGGTGGCCTGCACCTCCCGGCACCACGCCGAGTTCGTCGGCGTCTACCAGGCGCCGGACATCACCTACGCGGAGTTCGAGCGCACGCCGCTGCGCACGCACAAGGCGTGCCGGGGCCTGATCGCCAAGTACGCGAAGCTGCCGAACGACGGCAACATGCAGTACCGCGCCGGCACGATCATCTACCACCCGTTCGAGGAGCAGTGGCGCGACGGCGACCGGGGCGTGCAGTGCTTCCTGTGGGTCTCCGAGCGTTCGCTGACCCGGTCGGTCAAGGGCGCGGGCGCCAAGGCGCTGCCGATCACCTGAGGCCCGGGCGGGGCGGGCCGGCGCCCGCCCCGCCCGGGGCCACTCAGCCGACCTGCAGCGTCACGTCGTCCACGACGAAGCTGGTCTGCAACGAGGAGTCCTCGACCCCGGTCCACTTCAGCGTGACCGTCTGACCCGCGTACGCGGCCAGGTTGAAGGTGCGCTGGGTGTAGCCGGTGGCCTTGTTCAGGTTCGAGTACGTGGCCAGCGTGGTCGAGCCGACCTGCACGGTCAGCTTGTCGTACGCGGTCGAGCTGGTCGTCTCGGCCGTGTCGATGTGCAGCCAGAACGAGAACGTGTAGCTGCTGCACCCGGCCGGCAGCGTGACCGACTGGGACAGCGTGTCGGTACGCGAGGTGCCGTACCCGTTCATCCACGCCTTGTACGACCCGGTGCGGGCCGCCTGGCTGGAGCTGTTGGTGATCACGCCGGAGCTGGCCGTCCACGGCGTGGTGCCGGACTCGAAGCTGCTGTTGCCGATGAGCTGGCCGCCGGTGCAGCCGCCGCTGCCGCCGGTCACGGTGAGCGTGTAGCCGGCCGTGCGGGTGGCCGAGCCGGTGCCGGTCACGGTGAGCGTGAACGTGCCGGTGGTGGCCGTCGACGAGGCGGTGACGGTCATGGTGGCCGAGCCGCCCGAGGTGACCGACGACGGGCTGAAGCTCACCGAGACGCCGCTCGGTGCGCCGCTGGCGGACAGCGTCACGGTCTGCGCGCTGCCGGCGGTGGTGGCGGTGCTGACGGTGGCGGTGGTGGAGCCGCCCCGGGCGACGGTGCCGGAGGTGGGGCTCACCGAGACGGAGAAGTCGTTGGCCGGGGTGCCGCCGCCGACCGCGAGCTGCCAGATCGCGTACGCGACGCCGTCCGCGCTGCGGTTCAGGATGGTCGTGTTGATGTTGCTGGTGTTGTCGCAGGAGCGGTGGTAGCACCCGTCGTACGCCGCGCCCGCGGTGCCGCCCCACTTGCTGGCCTGCGCCGAGCTCTTGGTGTAGCTGGCACCCGCCGCGTACCCGGAGGTCTGGATGCCGGCGTTGGCGAACGAGTAGTCGTCCGACCGGCCCTGCCCCTCGGTGTTCTCCTCCGGCGAGATGCCCAACGAGTCCCAGTACGCCTTCAGCGGCGCGGCGGTGGCCGAGGTGATCCGGTTGATGAAGTAGCCGCCGTTGGGCGAGCCCACCATGTCGAAGTTGTAGTAGCCCTTGATGTAGCCGCGCTGGGTGGAGCTGAGCTGGTTGACGTAGTGCTTGGAGCCCTGGAGGCCCTGCTCCTCGCCGTTCCACCAGGCGAACCGGACCCGCTTGGTCATGGTCGGGTTCTGCGCGGCCAGCACCAGCGCGTTCTCCAGCAGCACCGACGAGCCGGAGGCGTTGTCGTTGATGCCGGGGCCGGCGGCGACGCCGTCCAGGTGCGCGCCGAACATGACGACCTGGTCGGAGGGGCCCTGCGGCCACTCGGCGATCAGGTTGTTGCCCGGGTAGGTGCAGGTGGTGCAGTTCTGCTCGGTGACCGTGTAGCCGGCGGCCTGGAGCTTGCCCTTGACGTAGTTGACCGATGCCGTGTAGCCGGCCGAGCCGGAGCGCCGGTTGCCGCCGTTGCTGGTGGCGATGGAGTTGAACTGGGTGAGGTGGGCCTGGATGTTGCTCAGGGAGACGTCCGGCGCGGCGAGCGCGGCGGCGGCCGGGGCGGGGGCGGGGGCCGGAGCGGGCGCGGCGGAGGCGGTGCCGGCCAGGCTCGCCGTCGTCAGGGTGGCGACGAGGGCGAGCGCGAGGCTCGTGGTCGGCGTTCTGCGTCTCATGGAGACTCCTCGTGGGGGTTCGGCGGGCGGGGTGCCGGGACCGGTGGTCGAAACAGTTACATGCATCGATCTAACAGTCAACGGGCTGTCACATCCCACCGGCCCCCTCCCCCCACCGGGATGCCGCACACGCTCCATCCCTCCCCATTTCGCCCGCATGACGAGCAAGGAGTTCGTGTCCGGGCACGGCGGCCCGCGACACGAACTCCTTGATCGACTGGAGGAGAGGGGGGTCAGACCCGGCGGAGGACCGCCAGGAACATGGCGTCGGTGCCGTGGCGGTGCGGCCAGAGCTGCACCGTGGGGCCGTCACCCAGGCCCGGCATGCCGGCCGGCAGCAGCGGTCGCGCGTCGACGAAGTCGACGCCGAAGCCGCACCGCCGGGCCGCCTCGGTCACCGTCACGTGCGTCTCCACCACGTGCGGCGAGCACGTCACGTACGCGACCAGGCCACCCGGCCGGGCCGCCCGCAACGCCGCGGTGAGCAGTTCCCGCTGCAACCGGGTCAGCGGCGGCAGATCCGACGGCTGGCGGCGCCACCGCGACTCCGGGCGGCGGCGCAGCGCGCCCAGCCCGGTGCACGGCGCGTCCACGAGCACCCGGTCGAAGTGCTCCTCCGGCAGCTTCGGGTCGCTGCCCACGCTGCGCCCGTCGGTGTTCAGCACCGTCACCGGCAACCCGCGGGTGGCCTGTTCGACCAGCCGCGCCCGGTGCTCGGCCACCTCGACCGCTGTCAGCCGGGCGCCACGGGTCGCGGCGAGCGCGCCGAGCAGGCCGGACTTGCCGCCCGGGCCGGCGCACAGGTCCAGCCACCGGCCGTCCGGCCCGTCCAGCGGTGCCGCCGCCAGCGCGTCCGCCACCAGCTGGGAACCCTCGTCCTGCACGTGCGCGCGGCCGTCGGCCACCGCCGGCAGGTCACCCGGCGCGCCGCCCGGCAGGTACACCGCGTACGGCGAGAACGCGCCGGGGGCGCCGCCCACCTCGTCGGCGAGCGCCACCGCATCGGCCCGGCCCGGCCGGGCGCACAGGTGCACCGGCGGGCGCTCGTTGTCCTCGATGAGCAGCCGGGTCGTCTCGCCCACGTCGCCGCCGAGCGCCTCGGCGAACGACCGCACGATCCACTGCGGATGGCTGTACGCCAGCGCGAGGTGCCCGATCGGGTCGGTCTCCTCGGCCGGGGCGAGCTTCGCCACCCAGGCGTCGGCGTCCCGGCTGGTGATCTCGCGCAGCACCGCGTTGGCGAACCCGGTGGCGCCCGGCCCCACGGACCGGACCAGATCCACCGTCGAGGACACCGCGGCGTGCGCGGGCACCCGGGTGTGCAGGATCTGGTACGCCCCGAGCCGCAGCGCGTCGCGCACCGGCGGGTCGATGCGCTGCACGTCCCGCCCGGCCGCGTCGGTGACGATCGCGTCGAGCGTGCCCGTGTACCGCAGCGTGCCGTAGGTCAGCTCGGTGGCGAACGCGGCGTCCCGGCCGGTCAGCCCGGCCTCGCGCAGCATCGCCGGGAGCACCAGGTTGGCGTACGCGTCGTCGCGGTGCACCGCCGCGATCGCCTCGTACGCGATCTGCCGGGGCAGGTCCACGGCCGGACGGACCGGGCGGCGCCCACCGCGCCGGTCCCCACCGAACCGGTCTCCGCCACGCCGATCCGCGCCGGAACGGTCTCCGCCACGCCGATCGGCGCGCTCACGGTCACCGCCGAAACGGTCACCGGCACGCCGGTCCGCGGCGGGCCGGTCGGCGTGCTCACGCGCGTACCCCCGGGGACGCTCGCCCTCGACGGGCCGGTCCGGGCGCGTCACGCGAACACCTCGCCGGCGGTGACCCGGGCGCCGCGTGCCCAGTCGCCGGCGGGCATGGCCTTCTTGCCGGCGGCGCGCACCTCGCCGAGGCGCACCGGCGTGGTGGCGGTACCGACGAGCACGCCGGACTTCTCCACGTGCAGCTCCCCCGGCTTCAGGTCCGGACCGTCGGCCAGCGGGGTGACCGGGCCGAGCTTGACCCGGTCGTCACGGAACGTGGTCCACGGGCCGGGCGCGGGCGTGCAGGCGCGGATGCGCCGGTCCACCGCGAAGGCGGGGTCGCCCCAGCGGACGCGGGCGTCCTCGACGGTGAGCTTCGGGGCGAGCGAGACACCGTCGGCGGGCTGCGGCACGGCCCGGGCGCTGCCGGCACCGATCGCGTCGAGGACCGCGACCAGCAGCCCGGCGCCGGAGTGCGCGAGCCGCTCCAGCAGGTCACCGGAGGTGTCGGTGGGCCGGATCTCGTCGGTGACGGTGCCGTAGACCGGGCCGGTGTCCAGCCCTTCCTCCAGCTCGAAGACACTGGCCCCGGTCAGCTCGTCGCCGTGCAGCACGGCGTGCTGCACCGGCGCGGCGCCGCGCCAGGCGGGCAGCAGCGAGAAGTGCAGGTTGATCCAGCCGTGCCGGGGGATCTCCAGCGCCACCGGCGGCACCAGCGCGCCGTAGGCGACCACCGGTACGCAGTCCGGCGCCAGCTCGCGCAGCCGGTCGAGGAACTCCGGCTCACGCGGGCGGGCCGGGGTGAGCACCTCGACGCCGTGCGCGTCGGCCCACGCGCCGACCGGCGAGCGGACCAGTCCCCGGCCCCGGCCGGCCGGGGCGTCGGGGCGGGTGACCACGGCGAGCAGTTCGTGCCCGGAGGCGGCGATCGCGTCCAGGGCCGGTACGGCGACAGCCGGCGTGCCGGCGAAGACCAGGCGCATCCGGGTCACCGCCCCAGGCCGAACGGGTTGCCGGCGGCGTGCGGGCTGAGCTTGACGGTGGGCGGGGCGGCCTGGTCGTACCACTCGGCCTGGCGGATCGCCTTCATGGCCTCCTTGCGGCCGGCCGGGTCGAGCCGGTCGACGAAGAGCACGCCGTCGAGGTGGTCGGTCTCGTGCTGCACGCAGCGGGCCATCAGGCCGGTGCCGACGATCTGCAGCGGGTCGCCGTAGCCGTTGAAGCCCTTGGCGATCACGTTCTGCCGGCGCTTGGTGTCGAAGTAGAGCCCGGGGATGGACAGGCAGCCCTCCGGGCCGTCCTGTTCCTCCTCGTCGGGGAACTCCAGCACCGGGTTGACCAGGTGGCCGAGGACGTCGTCGACGTCGAAGGTGAACACCCGCAGGCCCACCCCGAGCTGCGGCGCGGCCAGGCCGGCGCCGCTCTGCTCGCGCATCGTGTCGGTCAGGTCGGCGATCAGCTTGCGCAGCTCGGCGTCGAAGTCGACGACCGGGTCGGCCGGCGTGCGCAGCACCGGATCGCCGAACAGACGGATGGGCTGGACGGTCACTCGGCGTGGCTCCTTGTCTGGGTCGAACGATGCGCGTCCAGTCTACGGAGTCGGCCCGGCCGCCCCGGGTGGCGTACCGGGAACGGTGACCGGGGCCGCCTGACGCCCCACCCTCACCGGCAGTGTGGCGTGACCACGCAGGGTGAGCCGGACCCGCCGCTCGGGCCGGCCCGCCACCGCCAGACCGGGCAGCCGGCGCAGCAGCAGCGGGAACGCCACCTGCGCCTCCAGCCGGGCCAGCGCCGCCCCGAGGCAGTAGTGCGGCCCGGCGCCGAAGGACAGCGGCGCGATCTGCGCCCGCCACGGGTCGAAGCGGGCCGGATCCGGGTAGCGGCGGGGATCGCGGTTGGCCGCGCCGAGCAGCACGATGACCCAGCTCTCCGGCGGCAGGTCGACGTCGCCGTACCGGGACGGCGCGGTGCTCATCCGCGAGGTGAGCTGCACCGGCGAGTCGTAGCGCAGCAGCTCGTCGACGTAGGCGGGGGCGAGGTCGGGCCGCTCGCGCAGCGCCGCCGCGGCGCGCGGATGGTCCAGCAGCGCCACCAGGCCGTTGCCGAGCAGGTTGGTGGTGGTCTCGAAACCGGCCACCAGCAGCACGATCAGGTTGGCCAGCAGCTCGTCGCCGGAGAGCCGGTCGCCGCCGTCGTGGGCCTGGACCAGCGCGGTGGTGAGGTCGTCGGCCGGGGACCGGCGGCGGGCCGCCACCAGCTCGGTGAAGTAGCTGCGCAGCTCGGCCGCGCCCCGGTCGGCCACCGCCAGCTCGTCGGCGGTGATCTCCGGTTCGAGCACGCCGGTCAGGTCGGTGGCCCAGCGCCGGAACAGCGGCCGGTCCGCCGCCGGCACGCCGAGCAGCGCGCAGATCACCCCGACCGGCAGGGGGTACGCGAACGCGGCCATGAAGTCGACCGGCTCGTCGGCGGCGAGCATCGCGCCGACCAGCTCGTCGGCCTGTGCCCGCACCACGTCGCGCATGGCGGCGATGCGGCGCGGGGTGAACGCGCCCGCGGCCAGCCGCCGCATCCGGCTGTGGTCGGGCGGGTTGGTGCGCAGCATCGACCGGGAGATCGACAGCACCGCCGGGCTCTCCCGCCAGCCGGGCATGAACTGGTCGCGCAGCGCGTCGTCCATCACACCGAACCGGGCGTCACGCAGGATCGCGTCGGCCTCCGCGTAGCCGGTGACCACGTAGAAGACCGGCCCGGCCTGGACCACCGGACCGTGGGCGCGCAGCCGCTCGTACGTCGGATAGGGGTCGAGACGACCCTCGGGGGACATCAGCAGCGCGAGCGCGTCGGTCGGATCCACGATTCCGCCTCCCCAGGCATCGGAGGCCTTCATCATGCTCCGGCCCGCCGGACCGGGTGAACCCGTGACGGCGAGGTGGCGGTATCCCCGGCGGTCAGGCGCCGGCGCCCGGCTCCCCGGCGAGCACCGGGCCGCCGCCGAGCAGCGCGTGCTCCGGCAGCGGCAGCGTGATGCCGTGCGCGTCCTCCCAGTCGTGGATCAGCCCCGGGCGGGCCTGCGCGGTGAAGAAGTCGAGCGCGCTGATGCCGCCGACCACCGGCTCCTCCACCTCGGCGACCAGCCGGGCCGGGACCATCGGCAACCCGGCACGCACCGCCGCGCTGAGCCGCCGGTGCCCGTCCACGACGAAGAAGTACTCGCCGGTGTAGCCGATGCTCAGCGGCTCCGGCTCCTCGCCGCTGCCGGCCGCCTCGGCGGCGGCGTCGGCGTCCCAGAGGCCGCGCAGCGTCGACACGTCCTCGGTGGGGTACACCCGGGTCGGGTCGAGCAGCAGCAGCGGCTGGCCGGCACGCAGCACGTCCGCGCCGAGGCGGCCCTCGTAGACGTCGATGACGTGCTGGATGACCTGCTCCGGGTTGGCCCGGGTGGTGTCGCAGACCAGGTCGTAGTTGCGCAGGCGGGCCTTGTCCACGCCGTACCGGACGATGAACCGGCCGCGCTCGCTCTCGCTGCGCTCGCGCAGCTTGGCCCGCGCCTCCTCCAGCGAGGTGTAGCTCTCCGCCGGGCCGGACGGACGGGCCAGCACCCGCCGGGCCGCCTCGGTCGGCTCGGTGATCATGTGCACCTTGAGCGCGTCGGTGAAGAAGTGCCAGGCCAGGCGGGAGTCCATGACCAGGGACTCGCCGGAGGCGGCGATGTCGCGCTGGAGCTGGTCGACGTAGCCGTCGACGGCCTGGTCCAGCTCGGCGTGCAGGTTGAGCTGGAGGGCGGTCATCTGCCGCTCCTGGGCCATCTGGCGGTAGAGGTCGCCGACGCTGACCCGGCGCAGCCCGAGCCGCTTGGCAATCTCGACCGAGACGGTGCTCTTGCCACTGCCGAGGTCACCGTTGAAGACGATCGACTGACGAACGGTCACGACTGGTCCACCCCTGCTCACCGGCTGACTGACGACATCGAGTGTCGGCCCGACGTGCTCTGGCACCCGCCGCGCCGCGTCCCGCGCGGGAAACCGCGCGGCTGGGCATGACGGGCGATGCTATCACCGCCCGCTACTCGATTGCCGGACCAGGTGTGCGGCAAACCCCAGCTCACGACCGTGCGCGAGGGCCCGCGTGCGCACCGTCACGCCGATCAGAACAGCGTGAGCGGATCGACCTGGAGCCGTACCGGGTCGGCCGCCTTGCGGGCGCTGCGCTGCCCGGCGGCGGCGTGCAGCGCCTCGGCCATCGCGGCGGCCCGGGACCGGGGCACGCGCACCAGCATCCGCTCCCGGCCCTCCTCGGCCGGCACCGGGCCGAGCACCTCGGCGTCGCCCGGCAGCCGGGCTCCGGCGAGCAGGTCGGCCACCGCCTCGGCCACGCCGGTGACGCTCGCCATCCGTACCGCCGGCGGGAAGCCCAGCTCCCGCCGCTCGGCCAGTTCCCGCGCGGCGAACCAGGCGGAGTCCCAGCGCAGCAACGCCTGCACCGGGGCCAGCGCGCCGTCGGCGACCACCACCACCCGGCCGCCGGCCGTACCGGGCCGGGCCAGCGCGGCGGCGGCCATCCACCGCCGCAGCGCCTCCTCGCCCGCCCGCAGGTCGGCCCGGGTCAGCAGCGCCCACGAGTCGAGCAGCAGCACCGCGCCGTAACCGCCCTCGGCGACCGGCTCGGCGCCCGGCGTGGCGATCACCAGCCCGGCCCCGCCGGGCACGCCCGCCAGCACCTCCTCCCGCCCCGACGTGCGCACCGGCACGCCCGGGAACGCCCGGCCCAGTTCCTCGGCGGTCCGCCGGGCGCCGGTCACCGAGGCGCGCAGCCGCCGCCCGCCGCACTCCGGGCAGGCGTACGCGGCGGCCACCCGGCCGCACCAGCGGCAGGCGGGCGTGCCCTGCGCCGACGGCAGCGCGAGCGGGCCGGCGCAGTGCGGGCAGCGGGCCGGGGCGCGGCAGTCGGCGCAGGCCACCGACGGCACGTAACCCCGGCGCGGCACCTGCACCAGCACCGGCAGGTCCGCACGCAGCGCGTCCCGGGCGGTGGTCCAGGCCAGGCTCGGCAGCCGCGCCGAGGCCGCGCCGGGGTCGCGGGCCAGTTGCGGATCGTCGCCGGTCGGGGCCATGGCCGGGGTACGCGCACGCACCACCGCCCGGTCGGCCACCACCTCGCGGGCCCAGCCGGTCTCCACCAGCAACTGCGCCTCGGCGGTACGCGCGTAGCCGCCGACCAGCGCGGCGACGTCGCCGAGCTGCGCCCGGGTGAGCAGCACGTCCCGCGCGTGCGGGTAGGGCGCGCGGGGTTCGGCGTGCAGGTCGTCGCCGTCGTCCCAGATCGCCACCAGGCCGAGCCGCCGCACCGGGGCGAACATCGCGGCCCGGGTGCCGATCACCACGTCCGCCTCGCCCGTCCGGGCGGTGAGGAAGGCCCGGTAGCGGCGGGCCGGGCCGTCGGCGGCGGTGAGCCGGACGTGCCGTCCCGCGCCGAGCACGGCGGTCAGGGCGGCGTCGAGGCGGTCCAGGTCACGGGCGTCGGCCACCACGACCACGGCGCCCCGGCCGCCGGCCACCGTGGCGGCGACCGCGTCGGCGTACCGGTCGGCCCAGTCCTCGCCCGGCAGCGCCGACCAGACCGCGCGGGCGGGCTTGCCGTCGGTGAGCGCGCGCAGCAGTGCCGGCCCGGCCGGGTAGTCCCGCCAGCCGCGCGGGTCCACCTCCGCCCGGCCGCCCGACCGGCCGTCCGCGTCGACGTCCGCGTCCGCGCTGGCGCTGGCGTCGGCGTCGGCGCTGGCGCTGGCGTCGGCGTTCTCGGGCGGTGGCGCGTCCGCGGCCGTGACGGCCTTCTCGGCGCGGGCGTGCCGGGGCGGCACCGCCAGCCGGAGCACGTCGGCGAGGCTGCCGGCGTACCGGTCGGCGACCGCGCGGGCCAGCCGGGCCACCTCCGGGGAGAGCACCGGCACCGGGGACACGACCTTCTCCAGGTACGCCAGCTTCGGGTGCTCGGACGACTCGGCGCGCTCCAGCAGCCAGCCGTCGACGAGCTGCCCGGCGAACCGCACCTTCACGCGTACCCCCGGCCGGGCGTCGGCGTCGAGCGCCTCCGGCACCAGGTAGTCGAAAGGGCGGTCGAGGTGGGGCAGCGGCACGTCCACGCAGACGCGCGCGACCGGCGACCCCTGCGCGGGTCGCCGGTCGCGGCGCGTGGTGGCGGTCAGGCTCCCGCGGCCGACTTGAGGTCGGCGGCCCGGTCGGTGCCCTCCCAGGTCAGCTCCGGCAGCTCCCGGCCGAAGTGGCCGTACGCGGCGGTCTGCTGGTAGATCGGGCGCAGCAGGTGCAGGTCCCGGATGATGGCGGCCGGACGCAGGTCGAACACCTCGGCCACGGCCTTCTCGATCGAGGCGACCGGCACGGTCTCGGTGCCGAACGTCTCGATGAACAGGCTCACCGGGTGCGCCTTGCCGATCGCGTACGCGACCTGCGCCTCGCACCGCTCGGCCAGCCCGGCGGCCACCACGTTCTTGGCCACCCAGCGCATCGCGTACGCGGCCGACCGGTCGACCTTCGACGGATCCTTGCCGGAGAACGCGCCGCCGCCGTGCCGGGCGTACCCGCCGTACGTGTCCACGATGATCTTCCGGCCGGTCAGGCCGGCGTCACCCATCGGGCCGCCGATCTCGAACCGCCCGGTCGGGTTGACCAGCAGCCGGTAGCCCTCGGTCTCCAGGCCGAGGCCCTCCAGCTCCGGGGTGATGACGTGGTCCCGGATGTCCGGGGTGAGCAGCGACTCCAGCGAGATGTCCGCCGCGTGCTGGCTGGACACGACGACGGTGTCGAGCCGGACCGGGCGCAGCCCGTCGTACTCGATGGTGACCTGGGTCTTGCCGTCCGGCCGCAGGTACGGGATCGTGCCGTCCTTGCGGACCGCGGCGAGCCGGCGGGCCAGCCGGTGCGCCAGCGCGATCGGCAGCGGCATCAGCTCGGGCGTCTCGGAGCAGGCGAAGCCGAACATCATGCCCTGGTCACCGGCGCCCTGCGCGTCCAGTGCGCTCTCCGACCCACCGGTACGCAGCTCGAAGGCGTTGTCGACACCCTGGGCGATGTCCGGCGACTGGGCGCCGATGGACACGCTGACGCCGCAGGACGCGCCGTCGAAGCCCTTCTTCGACGAGTCGTAGCCGATGCCGAGGATGGTCTCCCGGACGATCGTCGGGATGTCGGCGTACGCCTTGGTGGTCACCTCGCCGGCCACGTGCACCTGACCGGTGGTGATCAACGTCTCCACCGCGACCCGGCTGTGCGGGTCCTGGGCGAGCAGCGCGTCGAGAATGCCGTCACTGATCTGGTCGGCGATCTTGTCCGGGTGGCCCTCCGTGACCGATTCGGACGTGAAGAGACGTGTCACGGCACTCCTAAGCATGTGAAGACTTTTAAAGGTCGCTCGGCGGCAGTTTAGTCACCATCGTTCCGCCGCGACCCGATGAACGCGGGTCGACCAACCGTCAGGAACGCGACGGCAACCGCTGACACACGAGGTCCCAGACGGCGTCGGCCAGGGCCTCCTTGGGTTGCTCGGGCAACCGGTGCACGGCGCCGTCGGCACCGATCACGGTGGCCGCGTTGGTGTCGGCGCCGAAGACCTTGTCCACGCCGACCTCGTTGACCACGATCATGTCGGCCCCCTTGCGGGCCAGCTTGGCCCGGCCGTTGGCCTCCGCGTCGTCGGTCTCCGCCGCGAAGATCACCAGCACCTGCCCGGGCCGGCGACGCCGCCCCAGCTCCACGGCGATGTCCGGGTTGGTGACCAGCTCGATGGTCGGCGCGACACCGTCGTCGGACTTCTTGATCTTCCCGGTGGCGTAGCTGGCCGGCCGGAAGTCGGCGGGCGCGGCGGCCATCACCACGGCGTCCGCGCCGGCGGCCGCCGCGAGCGTGGCGTCACGCAGCTCCTCGGTGGTGCCCACCCGGACCAGGTCCGCCCCGGCCGGGTCGGGCAGCGCCACGTTGGCCGCGACGAGCGTGACCCGGGCGCCGCGGGCCACGGCGGCGCGGGCGAACGCGTACCCCTGCTTGCCGGACGACCGGTTGCCCAGGAACCGGACCGGGTCCAGCGGCTCGCGGGTGCCCCCGGCGGTGACCACGACGTGCCGGCCAGCCAGGTCGGCCTCGGCCTCGGCCTCGGCACCCCGGGCCAGCGCCCGGCGGGCCACCGCGAAGATCTCCGCCGGGTCGGGCAGGCGGCCCTTGCCGGTGTCCCGCCCGGTCAGCCGGCCCACGGCCGGCTCGATCACGCGGACGCCCCGCGAGCGCAGGGTGGCCACGTTCGCGACAGTGGCCGGGTGCTCCCACATCTCGGTGTGCATGGCCGGGGCCAGCAGCACCGGGCAGCGCGCGGTCAGCAGCGTGTTGGTGAGCAGGTCGTCGGCGAGGCCGTGGGCGGCCTTGGCGAGCAGGTCCGCGGTGGCCGGGGCGACCACGACCAGGTCGGCGTGCTGCCCGAGCCGCACGTGCGGCACCTCGTGCACGTCGGACCAGACGTCGTCGGCGACCGGCCGGCCGGACAGGGCCGCCCAGGTCGGCGCCCCGACGAAACGGAGCGCCGAGGCGGTCGGCACCACGCGGACCCGGTGACCCGACTCGGTGAAGAGCCGGAGCAGCTCACACGCCTTGTAGGCGGCGATGCCGCCGCCGACCCCGAGGACGATCTCGGCGGGCATCGGCGCGGGCGCGGTTACGGCTGGTCGGTCGGCTCGGCGGTGAGCAGGCCCGCGTTGATCTCGCGCATGGCGATGGAGAGCGGCTTCTCCTGCGGGGTGGTCTCCACCAGCGGGCCGACGTACTCCAGGAGGCCCTCACCGAGCTGGCTGTAGTAGGCGTTGACCTGACGGGCGCGCTTGGCGGCGAAGATGACCAGCGCGTACTTCGAGGTGGTCTTCTCGAGCAGCTCGTCGATCGGCGGGTTGGTGATGCCCTCGGGGTTGGTGGCGATGGATCCCACGAATTAAACCTCTGCGTCTCGTGCGCCGCCCGCGGGCGGTCGGGCCGGAGCCAGGAAGGACGAACCGAGCAATCCTACCAGCTCCGCCGCGGCGCGTTCGGTGTGGTCGTGTGCCACGGCGTGGGCGAAGACGGCCGCCACGTCCGGGTCGGCCCGGTACGCCGGCGGCGCGAGCAGCACCAGCCGGGCGCCGGGCGCCGCCGCCCGCACGGCCAGCGCGCCGGCCAGGTCCAGCGGCAGCAGCACCGGCCGTCCCTCGGCGAGCCGCGCCCGCACCTCGGCCCGGGGCACCCCCCGGCGGTACGGCCCGATCCGGCACCACTCCAGCAGCTCCCCGGCGGCGACCAGCCGGTCGAAGCCGGGCGCGTCGAGGAAGACGCGGTCGACGCCGTCGCGCTCGTCCGGACGGGGTGGGCGGGTGGTGGCGACCACCGGCACCCAGACAGACGCAAGGCGCGCCCGGACCGCCTCGACGACACTGCTCCGGCCGGCCCCGGAGGGACCGGACAGGACAGTGAGCCGAGCCGCCGAGCGCGCCTCGTCATCCGTGCTCACCGCTTGTTTCTACACGGCGGGCCGTTCAGTTGGCGGCGAACTCTCCGAGCAGAGCCTTGCGCTGCTGCTCGCCGAGGCCGCGCAGGCGACGGCTGTCCGCGATCTTGAGCTTCTCCATGATCTGGGTGGCCCGGATCTTGCCGATGCCCGGCATCGCCTGGAGCACGGCCGAAACCTTCAGCTTGCCCACGACGTCGTCGGACTCGGCCCGCTCGAGGACGGTGGCGAGGGTGGTCTTGCCCTGCTTGAGCTGCTCCTTCAGCTCAGCGCGGGCCTTGCGGATCTCCGCGGCCTTCTCCAGCGCGGCAGCGCGCTGCTCGGGGGTCAGTGACGGGAGCGGCACCAGTTCTCCTCAGGTCCCTAGTACGGCGGGCTGAGCGCCCCACCGCATCTGTGAAACGTGGTGTCGCTGGCAACCAAAGGGGTCCGTGGTTCCCAGCGCGGGGAAAACTAGCGGTCAACGGAGATTTCGGCAACGTGGACGCGCCATGATCAACCCAAAGTGACCGAGCCGTCAGTCAGTCCGCCGTGCTCAGGGCGGCCCGGCAGTCGGCCAGCACGCGCTCAGTGGCGGCCCGCAGGCCGGCCGGGTCGGGGCCCGCGCCGAGCACCTCCCGGGAGTACGAGGGAAGCACCGACGGCAGCGCGGCGCCGAACACGGTACGCAACCCGGCGGGCGTTCCGCCCTGCGCGCCCAGCCCCGGCGCGAGCAGCGGACCGTTGACCGAGTCCAGATCGTGACCCGTCTCACCAACCGTCGCGCCGACCACCAGACCGAAGCTGCCGAGCGGCTCCGCACCCCGGTTGAGCTGGGAAATCTCGTCGATCACGGTCTGCGCGACGGTGCGTCCGTCGGCACCGACGGCGCGCTGCACGGAGGCGCCCTCCGGGTTGGAGGTGAGCGCCAGGACGAACACCCCGCCACCGTGCTCGGCGGCGGTGGAGAACATCGGGGCGAGCGAACCTACTCCCAGGTAGGGGCTCGCGGTCACCGCATCGACATACAGCGGGCTGGATGGATCGAGGTACGCCGAGGCGTACGCGGCGACGGTCGAGCCGATGTCACCACGCTTCACGTCAAGCAGAGTGAGCGCTCCCAAATCTCGCAACTGTCGGATAGTTGACTCAAGCACACCCACGCCCCGAGCGCCGAAGCGCTCGAAGAACGCCGACTGCGGCTTGACCACGGCGACCCGGTCGCCGATCGCCTCCACCACCGTGGCGCAGAACCGCTCCAGGCCCGCCACGTCGTCGGACAGGCCCCAGGCGGTCAGCAGCCCGGGGTGCGGGTCGATCCCCACGCAGAGCGGCCCTCGTTCCGCCACGGCCCGGTGCAGACGGGCGCCGAACGTCTCCATCGCGTCTCTCCCTCTCCCGGCGGCTCCGGGCCGCCTGGCGTGTCCGGCGACGGGCCTCCCGTCGCGCCCTGTCGAACTCGGCCGGGCTCAGCCGGCCTTCACCGCCGCGGCCACTCCGGCCGCGATCCGCGCCACGTCCGCGGCGTCGCAGACGTACGGCGGCATCGTGTAGACGAGATCCCGGAACGGGCGCAGCCACACCCCCTCGGCCACCGCGGCGGCGGTCGCCCGGGGCAGGTCCACCTCGTGGTCGAGCTGCACCACCCCGATCGCGCCGAGCACGCGTACGTCGGCCACGCCGGGCGCGTCCCGCAACGGCTCCAGGCCGGCCCGCAGGCCCTCGGCGACGCCCGTCACCCGTCCCGCCCAGTCCCCGGCCCGCAGCAGCTCCAGGGAGGCGTTGGCGACGGCGCAGGCGAGCGGGTTGCCCATGAACGTCGGCCCGTGCGCCAGCACCCCGCCGGCGGAGATGGCCCGCGCCACCTCGGGCGTGCACAGCGCCGCGGCGAGCGTCAGGTACCCGCCGGTGAGCGCCTTGCCGACGCAGAGCACGTCCGGGGTGACAGCGGCGTGCTCCGCGGCGAACATCCGGCCGGTCCGGCCGAAGCCGGTGGCGATCTCGTCGAACACCAGCAGGATGCCGTGCCGCCGGGTCACCTCGCGCAGCACGCGCAGGTAGTGCGGGTGGTGGAACCGCATCCCGCCGGCGCCCTGGACCACCGGCTCCACGATCACCGCGGCCAGCTCGTCGGCGTGCCGCTCGACCGCCTCCACCAGCGCCGCCTCGTACGCCGGATCCGGCGCCGCGTCGAAGCCGGGCGGCGGCACCGGCGCGAACACCTGCCGGGGCAGCACGTCGCCCCAGAGGTGGTGCATGCCGCCCTCCGGGTCGCACACGCTCATCGGGTGGAACGTGTCGCCGTGGTAGCCGCCCCGCCAGGTGCCCAGCCGGCGGCGCTGCGGGCGTCCCAGCGCCCGCTGGTACTGCAGGCACATCTTCACCGCCACCTCGACGCTCACCGAGCCGGAGTCGGCCAGGAAGACGTGTTCCAGGCCGTCCGGGGTCAGCTCGACGAGTGTGCGCGCCAGGCGTACGGCGGGCTCGTGGGTGAGCCCGCCGAACATCACGTGGCTCATCCGCCCGAGCTGACCGGTCACCGCGGCGTCGAGCACCGGGTGCCGGTAGCCGTGGATCGCCGCCCACCACGACGACATGCCGTCGACCAGCTCCCGCCCGTCGGCGAGCCGCAGCCGCACGCCTTCCGCGCTGTCGACGACGTACGGCGCACTGGCGGACGGCATGGCGGTGTACGGATGCCACACGTGCCGCCGGTCGGCCTCCAGGATCTCCTCAGGCGTCACGTCTCCTCCTCCTTGTCCTCCTCCCCCGCTGATCTTGCAGTTGCCGCCCCCGCCGCGCCCGGAACGCGGTGGTATGCCGGGGCCGGATGTGCAAGATCGCGCAGGGTCGGGGGCAGGGTCAGGGTCGGGGTCGGGTGGCTGTTCGGGTGATGGCCCGGGTCAGGGCGGGGCCACGGTAGATGAAGCCGGTGTAGAGCTGGAGCAGGGCGGCGCCGGCGTCGAACATGCGGGTGGCGTCGTCGGGGTGCAGGATGCCGCCCACACCGATCACCGGCAGCCGGCCGCCGGTCTCCCGGTGCACGAAGGCGACCATCTCCCGGGCCCGGGCGGTCAGCGGCCGGCCGGACAGCCCGCCGGCCTCGGCGGCGCGTGCCGCGTCGGCCGGGGCGAGCCCGTCGCGGGCGAGCGTGGTGTTGGTGGCGATGACCCCGGCCGCGCCCCGGTCGAGGCACACCTCCAGCAGCTCGGCCACGGCCGGCTCGGTCAGGTCCGGGGCGATCTTCACCAGCACCGGCTTCTCTCCCACCAGCGCGGCGAGCAGCGCGTCCAGATGGGACCGGTCCTGAAGCGACCGCAGTCCGGGAGTGTTCGGTGAGGACACGTTCACCGCGAAGTAGTCGCCGTGCTCCTTGAGCGCCCGGTAGGAGGCGAGGTAGTCCTCGACCGCCTCGTCCAGCGGGGTCACCTTGGACTTGCCGAGCGAGATGCCCAGCGGCACGCCGAGCGGGCGCGGCAACGCGGCCAGCCGGTCCGCGAGCGCCGCCGCGCCCGCGTTGTTGAAGCCCATCCGGTTGATCACCGCTTCGCTGTCGCGCAGCCGGAACAGCCGGGGCCGGGGGTTGCCCGGCTGGGCGTGCGCGGTCACGGTGCCGACCTCGACGAAACCGAAGCCCAGCGCCGGCCAGGCCGGCAACGCGAGTCCGTTCTTGTCCATGCCGGCCGCCAGCCCGACCGGGTTGGGGAAGCGCACCCCGAACACCGTCCGCGGCGCCGCCCGGAAGTACGCCGCGCGCAGCGCCGCGAGGACCGCCGGCTGCCGGGACACCGCGGCGAGCCGCGCCAGCGTCCACTCGTGCGCCCCCTCCGCGTCCCCGCCCGCGAGCGAGAACAACCGGGGCCGCACCACCTTCTCGAAGATCACGCCCCGGCCCCCTGCCCGGTCCGCCCGACCTCCCCGTTGATCATGAGGTTGGCGGCGATGTGGATCTCCATTTCCGCCGCCAACCTCATGATCGACGCAGTGGGGCGGGGGGTCACTCGCCCGCCCGGAGGGCGGCGTGGAGGTCCTGCAGCGGGCGGACCTTCAGGTCGCCGTTGATCCGGGCCTCGATGCCCATGACGGCGGCGGCCGCGCCCGGGACCGTGGTGACGCACGGAATGTCGGCGCTCACCGCCGCGCTTCGGATCTCGTACCCGTCGGACCGGGCGCTCGCCCCGGAGCCCTGCGGCGTGTTCACCACCAGCGCCACGTCCCCGCCGAGGATCAGCGAGACCGCGTCCGCGCCCTCACCCGACTCGTAGTGCTTGCGGATCTGCTCGCAGGCGATGCCGTGCCGGCGCAGCACCTCGGCCGTGCCGGTGGTGGCCACGATCTCGAAGCCCAGGTCGGCCAGGCGCTTGATCGGGAAGATCATGCCCCGCTTGTCCCGGTTGGCGACCGAGACGAAGATCTTCCCGGCGGTGGGCAGCGAACCGTACGCGGCGGCCTGCGACTTGGCGAACGCCTGGCCGAAGCCGGTGTCGATGCCCATCACCTCGCCGGTGGACTTCATCTCCGGGCCGAGCAGCACGTCGATGCCCTTGCCGGACGGGGTGCGGAACCGCTTGAACGGCAGCACCGCCTCCTTGACCGCGATCGGCGCGTCGGCCGGCATGGTGCCGCCGTCACCGGTGGGCGGCAGCATCCCCTCGGCGCGCAACTGCGCGACGGTGGCGCCGAGCGCGATCCGGGCCGCCGCCTTGGCCAGCGGCACCGCCGTGGCCTTCGAGACGAACGGTACGGTCCGGGAGGCGCGCGGGTTGGCCTCCAGCACGTAGAGCATGTCGCCCTGCAACGCGTACTGGACGTTGAGCAGGCCACGCACCCCGATGCCGCGGGCGATCTGCTCGGTGTAGTGCCGCACCTGGGCCAGGTGCGACCCGGCCAGGGTGATCGGCGGCAGCGCGCAGGACGAGTCGCCGGAGTGGATGCCGGCCTCCTCGATGTGTTCCATCACGCCGCCCAGGTAGACGTCGCCGTCGGCGTCCACGAGCGCGTCCACGTCGATCTCGATGGCGTCGTCCAGGAACCGGTCCACCAGCACCGGGCGGTCCGGCGAGATGGCGGTGGCCCGGCCGATGTAGTCGCGCAGCGTGGCGTCGTCGTACACGATCTCCATGCCGCGCCCGCCGAGCACGTACGAGGGGCGGACCAGCACCGGGTACCCGATCTCGTCGGCGATCGTCTTCGCCTCGTCGTACGAGGTGGCCATGCCGTGCGCGGGCGCGCGCAGCCCGGCCCGGGCCAGCACCGCGCCGAACGCGCCGCGCTCCTCGGCCAGGTGGATCGACTCCGGGGAGGTGCCGACGATCGGCACGCCGGCGTTCTTGAGCCGCTGCGCCAGGCCGAGCGGGGTCTGGCCGCCGAGCTGCACGACCACCCCGATGACGCCGGGGCCGCCCGCCTCCTTGCCGGAGGTGTCCTCGGCGTGCCAGACCTCCAGCACGTCCTCGAACGTCAGCGGCTCGAAGTAGAGCCGGTCCGCGGTGTCGTAGTCGGTGGAGACGGTCTCCGGGTTGCAGTTGACCATGACGGTCTCGTAGTCCACGGCCCGCAACGCCTGGACCGCGTGCACGCACGAGTAGTCGAACTCGATGCCCTGCCCGATCCGGTTCGGCCCGGAGCCCAGGATGAGCACCTTCGGCCGGGCCGAGGGCGCCACCTCGGTCTCCGAGTCGTACGTCGAGTAGTGGTACGGCGTGGTCGCCTCGAACTCGGCCGCGCAGGTGTCCACCGTCTTGTAGACCGGCCGGACGCCGAGCCGGTGCCGCAGCGTGCGGACGCCGTCCTCGGCGGCCAGCTCCGGGCGCAGCGCGGCGAGCTGCCGGTCGGACAGGCCGGCCCGCTTGGCCCGGCGCAGCAGGCCGGCGTCCAGCACCGGCGCGTCCACGATCTCGGCGCGCAGCTCCACCAGCGAGGCGATCTGGTCCAGGAACCACGGGTCCATGCCGCCGGACGCCTCGGACACCTCGGCGATCGACGCGCCGAGGCGCAGCGCCCGCTCGACGGTGTAGAGCCGGCCGTCGTGCGGCGTCCGCAGCGCCGCCAGGGTGTTCTCCTTCGTGGCGCCCGCCGGGTCCGGAGTGGTCCAGAAACCGGACGACTTGGTTTCCATCGAGCGCATCGCCTTGTTCAGCGCCTCGGTGAAGTTGCGGCCCAGGCTCATCGCCTCGCCCACCGACTTCATCGTGGTGGTCAGCTCCGGGTCGGCGCCGGGGAACTTCTCGAACGCGAACCGGGGGATCTTCACCACCACGTAGTCGAGCGTCGGCTCGAACGCGGCCGGTGTCTTCAGCGTGATGTCGTTCGGGATCTCGTCGAGCGTGTAACCGATGGCGAGCTTCGCGGCGATCTTCGCGATCGGGAAGCCGGTGGCCTTCGACGCCAGCGCCGAGGAGCGCGACACCCGCGGGTTCATCTCGATCACGACGATCCGGCCGTCGGCCGGGTTCACCGCGAACTGGATGTTGCAGCCGCCGGTGTCCACACCGACCTCGCGCAGCACCGCGATGCCGAGGTCACGCAGCCGCTGGTACTCCCGGTCGGTGAGCGTCATCGACGGGGCGACTGTGACGCTGTCGCCGGTGTGCACACCCATCGGGTCGACGTTCTCGATCGAGCAGACCACCACCACGTTGTCGTGGCGGTCGCGCATCAGTTCGAGCTCGTACTCCTTCCAGCCGAGCACGCTCTCCTCGATGAGCACCTCGTGCACCGGGCTGGCCGCCAGGCCGGCGCCGGCGATGCGCTCCAGGTCCTCGTCGGTGTGCGCCATGCCGGAACCGAGGCCGCCCATGGTGAACGACGGCCGGATGACCACCGGCAGGCCCAGCTCGGCGACCGTCTCGCGGACCTCGTCCATCGAGTGGCAGACCCGCGACCGCGGCACCAGCGCGGACGGATCCGCCAGGCCCAGCCGTACGCCGGCCTTCGCGACGATCTCCTTGAACAGCTGCCGGTCCTCGCCCCGGTTGATCGCCTCGATGTTCGCGCCGATCAGCTCGACGCCGTACTTGTCCAGCACGCCCGCCTCGTGCAGGGCGACGGCGGTGTTCAGCGCGGTCTGCCCGCCGAGCGTCGGCAGCAGCGCGTCGGGGCGCTCCTTGGCGATGACCAGCTCGACGAACTCAGGCGTGATCGGCTCGACGTACGTGGCGTCGGCGAACTCCGGGTCCGTCATGATCGTCGCCGGGTTGGAGTTGACCAGGCTGACCCGGATCCCCTCGCTGCGCAGCACCCGGCAGGCCTGGGTGCCGGAGTAGTCGAACTCGCAGGCCTGTCCGATCACGATCGGCCCGGAGCCGATCACCAGGACGTGCTTGAGGTCGGTCCGCTTAGGCATTCTTGCCGCCTTCACTCTGCTGCCGGTCGAAGCCACGGCCTTCGATCAACTCGGCGAAACGGTCGAAGAGGTAGTCCGCGTCGTGCGGGCCGGCCGCCGCCTCCGGGTGGTACTGGACGGTGAAGGCGGGCACGTCCACGGCCCGCAGCCCCTCGACCACGTTGTCATTGAGGCAGACGTGAGAAACCTGGACACCGCCGAACTCGGTCTCAATCACCTGATCCGGCACCACGGCGCCGTCCCCGGCACCCGGCACCTGCACCGCGAAGCCGTGGTTGTGGCTGGTCACCTCGACCTTGCCGGTAGCCCGGTCGAGCACCGGCTGGTTGATACCACGGTGGCCGTACCCGAGCTTGTAGGTACCGAAGCCGAGCGCCCGGCCGAGGATCTGGCTGCCGAAGCAGATGCCGAACAGCGGGATCCGCCGGGTCAGCACCTCCCGGGCCAGTGCCACCGGGCCGTCGGCGGTCGCCGGGTCGCCCGGGCCGGGCGAGAAGAAGACCGCGACCGCGCCGGTGGCGAGCAGGTCCTCGATCGTCGACCCGGCGGGCAGCACGTGGGTGGTGACGCCGCGGGCGGCGAGCCGCCGCGGCACGTTGCGCTTGATGCCCAGGTCCACCGCGGCCACCGTGAACCGGTGCTCGCCCTGCGCCTGCACGACGTACGGCTTGGCGGTGGTCACCTCGTCGGACAGGTTCGCGCCGACCATCTGCGGCGAGCGGCGCACCCGCTCCAGCAGGGCCGCCGGGTCGTCCTCGACGCTGGAGATGCCGACCCGCATCGCGCCGCGCTCGCGCAGGTGCCGGGTCAGCGCCCGGGTGTCCACCCCGCTGATGCCGACGACGCCCTCGGCGGCGAGCCGGTCCTCCAGGCCGCCGCCGGCCCGCCAGTTGGAGCTGATCCGGGCCGGGTCGCGCACCACGTACCCGGCCACCCAGATCCGGTCGGACTCGTCGTCCTCGCCGTTGACGCCGGTGTTGCCGATGTGCGGCGCGGTCTGCACCACCACCTGCCGGTGGTACGAGGGGTCGGTGAGCGTCTCCTGGTAGCCGGTCATGCCGGTGTTGAAGACCGCCTCGCCGAAGGTCTCCCCGACGCTGCCGTACGCCTCGCCGTGGAACGTGCGCCCGTCCTCCAGGACGAGAATCGCAGGACGTCTCTTCACTTAACTGCCTTTCCGTCCAGGACCGTCGGCTCGCCGCGCAGGAAGGTCGCCACGATGCGACCCGGCAGCGTCATGCGGGCGTACGGGGTGTTGCGACTACGGCTGGCCAGCTCCGCCGGTTCGATGACGCGGCGGGCGGCCGGGTCGACCAGGGTCAGGTTGGCCGGTACGCCGGGTGCCGGGTCGAGGCCGTGCCCGGCGAGCCCGGCGATCCGGGCCGGCGTGCGGGACATCCGCTCGGCGATCAGGTCCCAGCGAGGGCCGAACACGTCGAGCGCGATCGACAGCGCCGTCTCCAGGCCGAGCATGCCCGGCCGGGCGTACGCCCACTCGCACTCCTTGTCCTCCACGGCGTGCGGCGCGTGGTCGGTGGCGATGATGTCGATCACGCCCTCGGCCAGCGCCTCCCGCAGCGCGGCGATGTCGGCGGCGGTACGCAGCGGCGGGTTGACCTTGAAGACCGGGTCGTAGCTCTCCGCCTTGGCGTCGGTCAGCAGCAGGTGGTGCGGCGTCACCTCGGCGGTGACGCGTACCCCGCGCGCCTTGGCCTGGCGCAGCACCTCGACGCTGCCGGCGGTGGAGACGTGGCAGACGTGCAGGCGGCTGCCGACGTGCTCGGCCAGCAGCACGTCCCGGGCGATGATCGCCTCCTCGGCGACGGCCGGCCAGCCGGTCAGGCCGAGGCGGGTGGACACCTCGCCCTCGTGCATCTGCGCGCCCTCGGTCAGCCGGGGCTCCTCGGCGTGCTGGGCGATCACGCCGTCGAACGCCTTGACGTACTCCAGCGCCCGGCGCATCAGCCGCGGGTCCGACACGCAGTGCCCGTCGTCGGAGAAGATCCGGACCCCGGCCGCCGAGTCGGCCATCGCGCCCAGCTCGGCCAGACGCTCGCCGGCCAGCCCGACCGTGACCGCGCCGATCGGCTGCACGTCGACCAGGCCGGCCTCCCGGCCGAGGCGCCAGACCTGCTCCACCACTCCCGCGGTGTCCGCGACCGGGGAGGTGTTCGCCATCGCGCACACCGCCGTGTAGCCGCCGAGCGCCGCCGCCCGGGAGCCGGACTCGACCGTCTCGGCGTCCTCCCGGCCGGGCTCGCGCAGGTGGGTGTGCAGGTCGACCAGGCCGGGCAGCGCGACCAGGCCGGTCGCGTCGACGACTGTGGCGTCGTCCGCGGCGAGCCCGCGGCCCGTCCCGGCCACCACGCCGTCGCGGATGAGCAAGTCGGTCGGCTCGCCGCCGACGATGCTGACGCCTGTGATGAGGTACGCGGTCACCGGTTGTTCCCTCCGAGCAGCAGGTAGAGCACGGCCATCCGCACGGAGACCCCGTTGGCGACCTGTTCGACGATGGTGGAGCGGGGCGAGTCGGCCACCTCGGGCGTGATCTCCATGCCCCGGTTCATCGGGCCGGGGTGCATGACGATCGCGTGCCCGGGCAGTCGGCGCATCCGCGGGCCGTCGAGTCCGTAGCGGCGGGCGTACTCGCGGGCCGACGGAAAGTAGGAGTCACCCATCCGCTCGCGCTGCACCCGCAGCATCATCACCACGTCCACGTCTGGGAGAACGGCGTCGAGGTCGTAACAGACGTCGGTGCCGGGGGCCAGGGCGGCGGCGATGTCGACCGGGATGAGCGTGGGCGGGCCGACGAGTGTGACCTTCGCACCGAGCGTGGACAGCAGCAGCACGTTGGAGCGGGCCACCCGGGAGTGCAGCACGTCGCCGACGATCGCCACGTGCAGGCCGTCGAGCCGGCCCAGCCGGGACCGCATCGTGTACGCGTCGAGCAGCGCCTGGGTCGGGTGCTCGTGGGTGCCGTCACCGGCGTTGACCACCGACCCGTCCACCCACTCGGCGAGCCGGTGCGGTGCGCCGGAGGCGGGGTGCCGGACGACCACCGCGTCCGCGCCCATCGCCTGGAGCGTGAGCGCGGTGTCCTTCAGGCTCTCCCCCTTGGCCACGCTGGATCCCTTGGCGGAAAAGTTGATCACGTCGGCGCTGAGCCGCTTGGCGGCCGCCTCGAACGAGATCCGGGTGCGGGTGGAGTCCTCGTAGAAGAGGTTGACCACGGTGCGCCCGCGCAGCGCGGGCAGCTTCTTGACCTCGCGACCGGCCACCGTCGCCATCTCCGCGGCGGTGTCCAGGACCAGGGTGGCGGTGCCGGCGTCCAGGTCGGCGCCGGAGAGCAGGTGCCGGATCATGCGCGTCGCCGCCTTTCGTTCGCGACTGCGGGGCTCCGCTTCGCTGCGCTCCTCGCGCTCACAGTGAGCCTCCGTACAGCCGTACCTCGTCGGCGCCGTCGGTCTCGGCGAGGGTGACCTTGACGTTCTCGGCCAGCGCGGTGGGGATGTTCTTGCCGACGTAGTCGGCGCGGATCGGCAGCTGGCGGTGACCACGGTCGACCAGGACCGCGAGCTGCACGGACGCCGGCCGGCCCACGTCGCTGAGCGCGTCGAGCGCGGCCCGTACGGTGCGGCCGGAGAACAGCACGTCGTCGACGAGGATCACCCGCTTGCCGTCGATCCCGCCGGTGGGCAGGTCGGTCGGGCCGACCGCGCGGGTGGCGTGCCGGCGCAGGTCGTCGCGGTAGAGCGTGATGTCGAGCACGCCGACCGGGACTGTGACGTCCTCGAAGGTGCTGATCCGGTCCGCGAGGCGGTGGGCCAGCGGCACACCCCGGGTGGGGATGCCGAGCAGCACCGTGTCGGCGGCGCCCTGGGTCTTCTCCAGGATCTGGTGGGCGATGCGGTCGACCACCCGCGACACGTCCGCTGCGGCGAGGATCACCTTCACCGAGGGTTGTCGCGGCGGCGACGAATGGGCAGCCGGTGGGTAGGCCACGGCGGACCTCCTTCCCCGCCTCACGGGACGGGTCGTTAAAGGACGTCTGGTCGGCTCCGGCAGGCCCGCGCAGGGCCCGGACCGGGGCTTCACGCCACGTTACCAGCGGTCACCGGGCCGCCCGCCGCCGGTCCTGACCTGCTGGTCAGCCCGGAGAAATGGGGACAAGCCACACGCGGGTGCCGGACCCGGTGGACGGCAACACTTGACCACATGTCGCAATCCCCGTACCGTCACGCTCCGTAGCGATAGCTCGGGAAACCCGAACAGCACTGGGAGTGTCCGAATGCCCTCTGAATACGCCAAGTCGCTGGGCGCCCGCCTGCGCTCCATCCGCCAGCAGCAGGGTCTGTCCCTGCAGGGGGTGGAGGAGAAGTCGAACGGGCGGTGGAAGGCCGTGGTGGTCGGCTCGTACGAGCGCGGCGACCGCGCCGTCACCGTGTCCCGCCTGGCGGAGCTGGCCGACTTCTACCGCGTTCCCGTCTCGGAGCTGCTGCCCGACGGCAGCGGGGTGCGTCACGAGCCCACCAGCAAGATCGTCCTGGACCTGGAGCGGCTGTACGACGAGGCCTCCGAGGACCTCGCGTACGTGGCCCGCTACGCGCGCGCCATCCAGCAGCAGCGCGGCGACTACAACGGCCGCGTGCTCTCGATCCGCGCCGACGACCTGCGCGCCCTCGCGATCGTCTACGACGCCTCGCCGTCGGGCCTGATCGAGCGGCTGACCGAGCACGGCGTGCTGGTCGCCGACCCGCGGGCGTTCTTCGCGTCCTGACACCCCGTACGACCGAAAGGGCCCGTGCCGACCGGCACGGGCCCTTCGTCGTCGCGGCGCGTCAGCGCGTGGCGTACTCGGCGATCCGGCCGAGGATGCCGTTGAGGAAGCGGGGCGAGTCGTCGGTCGACATCTGCCGGGCCAGCTCCACGGCCTCACTGATCGCCACCGCGTCGTCGATCTCGTCGACGTAGAGCAGCTCGTACACGGCGATCCGGGCCAGGTTGCGGTCGACCACCGGCATGCGCTCCAGCGTCCACCCCTCGGCGTAGCTGGCGATCGTCTCGTCGATCCGGTCGAGGTGCGCCGCCACGCCCTCGACCAGCCCGACCGCGTAGCCGAGGTGGTCGGGGCGAGGCTGTTCGATCCGTTCCAGGTAACCGGCGAGCACCTCGACCGGCGGGCGGTCCCGCAGGTCGGCCTCGAAGAGCACGTCCAGCGCCCGCTTACGCGCCTTGCGGCGCGCCGGCATCTGCTGCTTGGGGCCCTCGGCCATCAGGCTCGGCCGAGGTAACGGCCGTCGCGGGTGTCGACCTTGATCTTCTCACCGGTGGTGATGAACAGCGGCACCTGCACGGTCGCGCCGGTCTCGACGGTGGCCGGCTTGTTGCCGCCGGTCGACCGGTCGCCCTGCAGACCCGGCTCGGTGTAGGTGACCTCGAGCACGACCGAGGTCGGCAGCTCGATGTACAGCGGCACGCTCTCGTGGGTGGCGACGGTCGCCTCGGCCTCGGGGAGGAGGTAGTTGGCGGCCTCGCCGACGGTGCCGCCGGGGACGGTGATCTGGTCGAACGTCTCCAGATCCATGAAGACGTAGTCCTCGCCGTCGGCGTACAGGTATTGCATGGTGCGCTTGTCGACGGTCGCGGTCTCGACCTTGGTGCCCGCGTTGAAGGTCTTGTCGACCACCTTGCCGGACAGCACGTTCTTCAGCGTGGTGCGCACGAAGGCACCACCCTTACCGGGCTTGACGTGCTGGAACTCGACGACGGCCCACAGCTCGCCGTCCAGGTTGAGTACCAGGCCGTTCTTCAGGTCGTTGGTGGTGGCCATTTCCTGCCTTGATCATCAATTGGCGGACAGACCGTCCAAGTCTACTCGCTCTGTCGAATCGGACTCGCGCCACGGAACGGACCCGGCGCGAGCGCCGCCGGGTGGGACCGGCTCAGGCGCCTGCGGCCGGCCGGGCGGCCAGGTGGTGCAGCGCCAGCCGGTAGCCGTCCACGCCCAGCCCGCAGATCACCCCGGTGGCCACCGCGGAGACCACCGAGTGGTGCCGGAACTCCTCCCGGGCGTGGATGTTGGAGATGTGCACCTCGACCAACGGGCCGCGCAGCATGGCGCAGGCGTCCCGCACCGCGACCGAGTAGTGCGACCAGGCGGCCGGATTGAGCACCACCGCCGCCGCCTCGTCGGCCGCCTCGTGCAGCCAGGCGAGCATCTCGTGCTCGGCGTCGGTCTGCCGGACCACCACGTCCAGGCCCAGCTCCCGGCCGTGCCGCTCGCAGTCGGCCACGAGCTGGGCGTAGCTGGTCACCCCGTACACGTCGACCTGGCGGGTGCCGAGCCGGCCCAGGTTCGGCCCGTTCAGCACGTACACCCTCACGAGCTGATCTCCTCGTACGCGGCGGCGAGCAGGTCGTCCGACGGCGCCTCCAGGATCGCCGGGCGGGTGAGCCCGTCGAGCACCACGAACCGCAGCCGGCTGCCCCGGGCCTTCTTGTCCACCCGCATCGCGGCCAGCAGCTCCGGCCAGGCGTCGGCCCGGTAGCCGGTGGGCAGGTCGAGCGCGGTCAGCACCCGGCGGTGCCGCTCCGCGTCGGCCGCGTCGAGCCGGCCGGCGAGCCGGGCCAGCGTGGCGGCGTAGACCAGGCCGACCGCCACCGCGTGACCGTGCCGCCAGCGGTAGCCCTCCACCTTCTCGATCGCGTGCGCCAGCGTGTGCCCGTAGTTGAGCACCTCGCGTACCCCGGATTCGCGCAGGTCCCCGGCGACCACGTCGGCCTTCACGCGGACCGCGCGCTCGACCAGTTCCCGCAGCACCGGCCCGGCCGGGTCCAGCGCGGCGGCCGGATCCCGCTCGACCAGGTCGAGGATGACCGGGTCCGCGATGAACCCGCACTTGACCACCTCGGCCATCCCGGCGGCCAGGTCGGCCCGGGGCAGGCTGTCCAGCGTCGCCAGGTCGGCCAGCACGCCGGCCGGCGGGTGGAACGCGCCGACCAGGTTCTTGCCGGCGGCCGTGTTGATGCCGGTCTTGCCGCCCACGGCGGCGTCGACCATGCCGAGCAGCGACGTGGCGACCGGCACCCAGCGCACGCCGCGCAGCCAGGTGGCAGCGACGAACCCGGCGAGGTCGGTGACGGCGCCGCCGCCCACGCCGACCACCGCGTCGGTACGGGTGAACCCGGCGTCGCCGAGCCGGTCCCAGCAGGCCGCCGCCACGTCGACGTGCTTGCCCGCCTCCGCGTCCGGCACCTCGATCAGCAGCGGCGTCACGCCGCGCTCGCGGACGCCGTCGGCGAGCCGGTCGGCGAGCGCCTTGAGCGGCGGCGCGTGCAGGAAGGCCACCCGCTCGGCGCCGGGTAGCAGCCGGGGCGGCGGGTCCAGCAGGTCACGTCCCACGAGCACGTCGTACGGCCGTTCGCCGCCGACCGGGATCCGGGTCACCTCGTCCATCGCGGGCAGCCTAGTCCAGCGCGCCGCCCCCGCGCGGCCGTTGTCCACTGGCTGGGTGTTTGCCCGGCCGCACGGCGGGTACGGCGGCCGGAATGAGTGAGACGACGGCACACACGACCCGACCCGAGTCCGCGACGAGCATCCGGCTGCCCGCCACGATCCTCGGCGTCGGGCTCGGCGGCTTCGTCGACGGCATCGTCCTGCACCAGGTCCTCCAGTGGCACCACCTGCTCAGCAGCACCGGCAGTGACCGGATCGGCGTCCGGGAGTACCCGGTGGACACGGTGCCCGGGTTGCAGATGAACACGCTCTGGGACGGCCTGTTCCACGTGGTCACCTGGGTGGCGGTGCTGACCGGCCTGGCCCTGCTCCACTCCCGTGTCACACACTCCCGGGGCCGGCTGTGGCGCTCGCCGATGCTGTGGGGCTGGGCGCTGATCGGCTGGGGCCTGTTCAACCTGGTCGAGGGCGTCATCGACCACCACCTGCTCGGCATCCACCACGTGCGCAGCGGCCCGAACCAGCTCTGGTGGGACCTCGGGTTCCTGGCCCTGGGCGTGGTGCTGATCGCGGTGGGCTGGGCGATCCAGCGCCGGGCCCGCGACGTGGACCTCTGCGCGCCGGAGCGCCGGTGACAGTGGCCCACGCCGGGCACGCCGACGGCGGCTTCCCGGTTACCGCGCTGATCCCGGTGGCGCTGTTCTGGGCGTACCTGGCCGCCGCGCTGCGGCTGCGTGACCCGGGCGGGCCGGGCTGGGCGTACGCCCGTACGGCGAGCTTCGGGCTGGGCGCGCTGCTGCTGACTGCCGGGCTGCTGTGGCCGGCCGGGGACTTCGTCGGGCACATGTGGCAGCACCTGCTGATCGGCATGCTCGCGCCGCTGGCGCTGGTGCTCGGCGCCCCGGTCACGCTGCTGCTGCGCACGCTGGACCGGCGTACCGGCCGCAGGCTGGTCCACCTGCTGCGGCATCCGGTCGCGCGGGTGCTCGGCCACCCGGTGACCGGCCTGCTGCTGACCGCGGGCGGGCTCTGGCTGCTCTACCTCACCCCGCTGTACCGGGCCACCCTGGACAGCCCGGCCCTGCACATGCTGGTGAACCTGCACTTCCTGCTCAGCGGCTGCCTGTTCGCCTGGTCGATCGCCGGTCCGGACCCGGGACCGCACCGCCCGCGCGTACCGGTGCGGCTGGTGGTGATCGGGTTCGGCGTGGCCGCGCACGCCACCATCGCCCAGCTGCTCTACGCCGGGCTGTTCGTCGACGTGCCCGCCACCGCCGCCGAACTGCGGGCCGGCGCCACGCTCATGTACTACCTCGGCGACTTCGCCGAGATCGCGCTGGCGCTGGCGCTGCTCGCCACCTGGCGACCGGAGCGGAGCCCTCGCCGCCGGGCGCGGAGCCCTCGCCGCCGGGCCGGACGCCGGACGGCCGGGACCGCTGCGGCCAACGCCTGACCGTCCACCCTCGCGTCGGCACGCCTTCTCACTCGCCCATGACGTTCCACCCACCGACGTCACGCGCGCCGACTGGAACACCACGGGTGCCACAACGCCCAAGAGACACCCACACCGTTCCACCCACCGGCGTCATGCACGCCGACTGGAACACCATGGGTGCATAACGCCCCGGGAGACACCCACGGCGTTCCACCGAGGGAGCCGGGAGCCGGGCGCAGCCGAGCGGGGCGGGTCAGGGCTTGAGCAGCGCGGCGATCTCCGCGGCCAACTCCTGCGGGGTACGCCCGTCGGTGACCACGGTCGCGGTCGCCACCTCGGCGTAGAGCGGTCGGCGCTGGTCCATCAGGTGCTTGAGCGTGGCGCGCGGGTTCAGCGCGAGCAGCGGCCGGCCGGCGCCGAGACCGACCCGCTTGAGCGCGTCGGGCAGCTCCACCGACAGGTGCACCACCGTGTGGCCGATCAGCGCGGCCCGGTTCTCCTCGGCCAGGACCGCGCCGCCGCCGAGCGCGAGCACGCCCGCGTGCGACGCGAGAGCCGCCGCAACGGCGGCCCGTTCGAGGGTACGGAAGTGCTCCTCCCCCTCGTCCACGAAGATCTCCGGGATCGGCTTGCCGGCGAGGTTCTCGATGTCGGCGTCGGTGTCCCGGAAGCCGACGCCGAGCGCCTCGGCGAGCGCCGTGCCGACTGTGGTCTTGCCGGAGCCGGGTGCCCCGACCAGCACGCAGACCGGCCGGGTACTCATTTGATCACCAGGCTGTCGAGGTAACCGTTCAGGTTGCGGCGCATCTCGGCGACTGAGTCGCCGCCGAACTTCTCCACCGCCGCCTCGGCCAGCACCAGCGCGACCATCGCCTCGGCCACCACCGCCGCCGCCGGCACCGCGCACACGTCCGAGCGCTGGTTGATCGCGGTGGCCGGCTCACCGGTCGTCACGTCGATCGTCGCGAGGGCCCGGTTCAGCGACGAGATCGGCTTCATCGCCGCCTTCACCCGCAGCGGCTCACCCGTGGTGATGCCACCCTCCAGGCCACCGGCCCGGTCGGTGATCCGCCGCACGCCGGTCGCGGTGGGCACGATCTCGTCGTGTGCCTCCGAGCCGCGGGAACGCGCCTGCTGCCAGCCGTCGCCGATCTCCACGCCCTTGATCGCCTGGATCGACATGAGCGCGGTGGCCAGGCGGGCGTCGAGCTTGCGGTCCCACTGCACGTGGCTGCCCAGGCCCGGCGGTACGCCGTACGCGAGCACCTCGACCACGCCGCCGAGCGTGTCGGCGGCCTTCTTCGCGGCGTCGACCTCGGCGACCATCCGGGCGCTGGCCTCGGCGTCGAGGCAGCGCAGCGGGTCGGCGTCGATGCGCGCGGCGTCCTCCGGCGTGGGCCGCAGGCCCGGCTTGACCGCCACCGGACCCAGCTCGACCACGTGCGAGACGATCTCCACGCCGAGCGCCTGACGTACGAGCGCCTTGGCGACGGTGCCCACGGCGACCCGGGCGGCGGTCTCCCGGGCGCTGGCGCGCTCCAGGATCGGCCGGGCGTCGGTGTGCCCGTACTTCTGCATGCCGGCCAGGTCGGCGTGACCCGGGCGGGGACGGGTCAGCGGCGCGTTGCGGGCCTGGCTCGCCAGCTCCTCCGGGTCGACCGGGTCGGCGGCCATCACGGTGCGCCACTTGGGCCACTCGGAGTTGCCGACCCGGATCGCCACCGGGCTGCCGAGCGTCACGCCGTGCCGGAGCCCGCCGATGATCTCGACCTCGTCCTGCTCGAACGACATCCGCGCACCCCGGCCGTAGCCGAGCCGGCGCCGGGCCAGCTCGCCGGAGATCTCCCCGGTGGTCACCTCGATGCCGGCGGGTACGCCCTCCAGCATCGCGACGAGGGCGGGTCCGTGCGATTCACCTGCAGTCAGCCAGCGCAACACGACGGTCAGTCTGTCACGCGCCGTGGCCTCACCGGTGCTGCGCCCACCGCGTCCCGCCCTGCGGACATCGGTGTCGTCGCCCAGCCCGCCCCGGCGAGCCGATCGCAGTCGAACACGCCCTGGGTGGGCGCCGGTGCGGCGCCCACCCAGGGCTGTGTCATTTCCGAACCACTTTGACGGTCATCCGTCGATGATCTTCACGGCACCTGCGGGGTTGAGGCCGGCCCAGATCTCGGCCGCCTGGCGGTCGACGCCACGAATGTAGACGTCTCCCCTCACCTCTTCCGGATGATGCCGTGAGCGCAGCCGGTTCAGCACCAACCTTCCGCTGAGCACCGCGACCGCCAGAACGAGCGCGACCAGCAGGAGCGGGCTCGCGTTCCGCCCGTCGCCGCGCACGGAGTCGACGACGAACAGGACGACGAGCACGGCCGCCGCGACGAGAACCGCCGGGAACACCACGCGCCTCCACATCGCCTCCATCCGGCAGGTCAGGGCGAGCCGCTTGCCGGTTGCCGTGTCGACCGGAAGGCTGACCGCTGCCCGGCCCGGTCCGAACCGCCCCAGGGAGCAGGCGCGCACCGTGGCGAACGTTTCACTGCCGTCGGTGAGTGACCGTGGCGGAGGTGTCAACTGCCCGGCCGTACGGCCGGCCAACCAGACATCCACTACCGCGTCCATCTGCCTGCCTCTCCGGAACCCGCGCCTGGCCTAGGCACAGTACTTGGAGGTGAGCCAACCGTAACCGTGCTGGAATTTCCAGCTCCGGTTCACCCACCAGCGGAAGTAACCCCTCATGTACGCCCCGCGGCGCCGGGTGCACGACTCGTAGTACTCCCACACGATCCAGGCGATGGCGCCGGCCGCGACGGCGAACGCAGCACCCGCCGGGGGATAGAAGACGCCCGCGATCGCGCCGATGATGGCGTACGCGAAGCCCCATCTGGTCAGGAACTTCACGTCCCAGTTCGAGATGTAGCACTGGAACCGCCAGTCGACGCGGTACCCGCCCCACGTGCCCCACCAGTAGTACCACTTGCGGGTGCTGAGACTGGTGCGCCAGCACGACAGGTTCCCGGAGAGGTCGTCCTTGTTCACCGCGTCGCCGGTGGCGTATTCGTACGGGTTGGCGTTGCCACCGTAGACGGAGTCGGTGGAGAGGAAGCGGCTGGTGCCGGGGTTGTAGAGCCGGGAGCCCATCAGGATCGATCCGTCGGGGGTGTCGGCGGCACGCTGGTGACTGCCGAGCCAGCCGTAACGCCGGGTGCCGGCGTCGCCGGGGTTGCGGGCGTTGCCGTGCTCGTCGTACTCGCTGGTGTAGGCCAGTCCCGCGCCGGTCTCGGTCATTCCGGCGACGAGGTCACCGTGCAGGTTGGTGATCCGCCACGCGACACCGGTGGAGTTGGTGAACAGGCCGGCGATCCCGGCCAGTCCGCCGATGGCACGGGAGTGGTTGCCGCCGCCCTCATCGGTCCAGCTCGGGCTGTCCCCGTCGGTGCTGTAGTGGTTGATCCTGGTGAGGCTGTCACCCGTATCCGTCCAGGAGCGGATCCGGGAGGACATGACGTCCAGCGTGTAGGTGGCGGTGCGCGTGCCCTTGGTGATGCTGCGCACCATGTCGTTGACGTGGTAGGCCATCGTGCTGCCGGCACCGCCGGTCACAGCGGAATCGGCGGCCGGCACGGTCAGGGTTCGACCCAGGGCGTCATAGGTGTAGCCGGCACCGCTCGTGCGGTCGGCGCTGTCGTAGCTCCACTCGCGGGCGGTGCCGACAGTGGCGGCCTGGCACGCGCCGCCCGCGCCCGGCCCGTACGCCACCTGGTTGGTGCGGTTGGTGGCGGCGTCAAACTCGTACTTCCGGGTGGTGCACTGTCCGGCCACGGTGTCCGCCACGCCGGTGAGCCGGGCGGCGCCGTCGTAGGTGTAGGTCTGCGCGGACAGGGTCGAGGTCCGGCTGCGCCATTGGTTGTGGACGCTGGAGATGGCGGTTTCGGTGTAGAGGGTGCAGTCGGCCTGGCCGCAGCCCGGCTTGGTGTAGGTGATACCGCTGGCCGCGCCGGTCTCGTCGGTGGCGTGGCCGACCACCAGCCCGTTCGGCCAGGTCTGGCTGACCGGGTTCCCGTCGTGGTCGTAGGTGCTGGTGAAGGTGCCGGCCTGGCTGTCCGCCACCGACGTCGGCAGGCCACGTCGCTCGCTGCCGCCGTCGAAGGTGTAGGTGCGGGTCCCCTTGCCGTCGTTCACCGTGGCCGGCCGGCCGGCGATGTCGAAGGTGCTGGTGGTGACGGTGCCGTCGGTGTCGGTGTACGACGTCATCCGGCCCAGGCTGTCGTACGCCCGGATCACCTCGGCCGTCACCGCGCCCGACGCGTTCACCGTCTGGGTCCGGACGGCCTGGCCGGTGGCCTGGTCGTACACGGTGCGCCGCTTCTCGAGGGCGGTGCCCAGCCCCGCGGCGGTCACCGAGTTCTCCCGCTGGCGGCCGGCGCCGTCGTAGGTGATCTCCGTCCGCCGCAGCTCACCCGATCCGGTCTTCGTCGACTGCACACGCGACTGCCCGTACATGTCGTAGGTGGTGACCGTGACCGGCACCTCCGGACCGCTCTCCGGCTGGCCGCCGATCTGGGTACGGCAGACCTGGCCGTGCCACTCCGGCCGGTTGCCGCACTCGGCGTGAGTGCTGTTGGCCGCCGCCGTGTAGTAGACGACGAGCCGGGTCGCCGGGGTGTTGTCCGCGCTGCCACCGGCCGGGGTCGTGGTGCTGATCACGCGGCCTTGAGCGTCGTAGCCGGTGCGCGTGACGAGATCCAGGTCGCCCGGGTCGACAGTCGACTTGACCGGTTGACGCAGGGTCCAGTCGTACTCGGTGGTCGTCGTGCGGTCGTCCGCGTCCACGGTCTGGCCGGCGTTCACGTAACTGACCGACACCCGCTCGGTGGTCAGCAGGCCGAACGGCCCACCGGTGCTCGGCGCCCCTTCGTCGTAGGTGCGCCGGGTGTGCTGCCGGCCGCGGACGACCGTGCCGGAGGCGAGCATCACGTCGTGTTCCGGGCCGAAGGTCTCCAGCAACCGCTGCCCGTCCGTGGAGTAGACGCTGACGCTGGCGAGTTTCGCCGCGATCTGCGCCTCGGCGCCGGCGGCGTCGCCGGGTGACGCGTCCAGCGCCCGCCGGCGGTTGCCCGGGGACAGTTCCTGCACGACGTTGCCGTACTGGTCGTACGACGTGCTGGTGATCTGCCCATTCGGCTCGGCCACGTTCACCATGCGGGCGTTCGCGTCCAGGTACATGACCGTCGCCCGTTCGTAGGAGCCCGGCAGCGTGCCGGTGGCCGGGTCACCGGTCGGCACCTGTGCCGCCGGGAAGACGGCGGTGGCGTCGGTGGGCGGCTCGCTCTGCGCCCAGCGGGCGGTCTGCGTGCCGGACAGGTCGTACGGCGCACCCGTGCCGGACGTCGGCACCTGGTAGACGACCGTCTGCACGGAGGTCCCCGCGGTCAACGCCGACCGGGTGATCTTGTGCAGCCGGCCCTTGCCGGGGTCGCTCGGCGTCGTGGTGTACGAGAACTGCCACGGCTGCTGAGCCGGCGGGGTCAGCGAGACGATGATGCCGTTCGAGTCGTAGAAGTACACGGTGCGCAGCGAGTGCGACCCGGTTCCGTCGGTGTAGTCCAGCCGGGGGTCCGCGAAGCTCCGCAGCCGGCCGCTGCTGTCGTAGGTGTACCGGGCCAGCACGACGGTCCGCATCGCCGGGGTGGACAGGTCGGGATCCCAGGCGGTGTAGGAGATCTGCTTCACCCGGCCGAGGTAGTCACCCCACTGACCGTCGCCGAGCCCGGTGGCCGTGGTCGCGGTCGCGTAGGTGAAGGTCAGGGCCTGGCAGCCGCGCACCAGCGTGGCGCAGTTGACGCCGGCCGGCACCGGGGCCAGCAGACGCGTCGGACGCATGACGTCACTGGTTCCCAGCGTCACCTTCTCCCAGGAGTAGGTGGTGGCGTTGCCCGAGCCCGGCGGCGTGACCGCGGTGGGGGTGTAGACGTTCGCCGGGTCCGTCGCGGTCCGGGTGAACGTGACCACGTTCCCCTTGTCGTCGGAGAGGGTGAAGGTGCTCGTGGCCGAGGCGAACGTCAGCTTGTAGGACTCCGCGCCGACCTGCGGCTCGTAGTTGACGCCGGCGCCGTCGACCTTGGTGAAGCCGATGGACGAGTCGTCCGGCAGATGGACCTGGGCCAGACTGCCGTGGGTGGTCAGCCTGGTGTAGGGGGCTTCCGCGTCGGACACCACCAGGCCGGACACCCAGCCCGGCCCGAAGAGCGGGTCGAGGCCGAGTGGCTGGCGGCTGTTGAGGGTACGGGAGACGGCCAGTCCGCCGGCCGCGACGTCGGACGTGGTGATCTGGTAGTTACCGGTGATCAGGTTGACCGAGCCGGGGCCCACCTCGGCGGCGGCGGCGGAGGCGAGGTCGCGGTCGAAGGTGAACTTCACCTGGTCCGCCGGCGCCCCGTAGTTGTTCAGGTTGAAGTAGGGCCGGACCTGAACGGGCCCGTCGCGCGGGACACCGGCCGCGTCCACCGAGGCGAGCGTGGCGGCGACGTCCCAGTTCAGCTTGGGCGCGATGCCGCTGGCAAGGGTAACCGGCCAGGTGACCGGCCCACCCCCGACGGCGTAGGTGACGTGACCTGCCGGGATGGTGACCCAGGCGTCCGAGCCGGCCCGCCGCCACTGGTAGGTGACGTCGGCGAAGGACGGCGCGGCGGTCGAGGCGAGCGCGACCTTCGCACCGCTGACGTCGCCGGCCTTCGGCGAGTCCTGTGAGCCGGAGCCGACCTTGAACGGGTAGCTGCGCAAGGCGGTGACGTTGCCGGCCGAGTCCCGCGTGCGTGCCCAGATGTTGTGCCAGCCGGGAGTGAGCGGCTTGATGCTCACGGTTGCCGGAGCACCCGGGGACGGGGCGTTGAGGACCTTGTTCGGCGGCGACACGTCGAGGCTGTACTCGTAGGCGGCGGCGTCGGCGACACCGTTCGGGTCGAAGGTGAAGTTGCCGGCGACGTTCGCGTCACCGCCCCATGCGTTCTCCGGGTAGGTGGTGGAGCTGACGATCGGCGGCGCGCCGATGGAGGTGTCCACTGTGAACTCGCAGAACGACGACCAGTTGCCGTTGACGGTGCCGTCGTTGCCGCGGACCCGCCACTTGTACGACGAGCCGTTGGTCATCACGCCGGCCGGCACGGTGGCGCTGAAGGTGCTGCCGGAGGCGGCGGTGGCGGTGACGGCGCTGCCCAGCTTGGCGGTGCCGGTCAGCGTCCACCACTCGATCTCGGCCTTCACGGTCGAGCCCTCGCCGTCGGAGACGACCGACTTGAGCTGGGGGGTGGCGGTGTTGACAGTGGGCCGCGAGGTGCCGGTGACGCAGGCGGTCGACGGCACCGTGGATCGGGTGCCGACCGTCGGGTACGAGTTGTACGTGACGACCGCGTACGGAACCTGGCTGCTGTCGGCCGCGTTGCGGGAGCGGAACTGCTTGAAGCTGTTGGTTGTCGTCTCGTCGGTGCCGCGCACGCCCATGTAGGCGGTCGACTGCCCGGCCGTGGCGGCCCGCTGGAAGAAGGTGGTGCCGCTGATGCTCACCCATCCGTCGTTGCAGGCCGACGAGAAGCCCTTGGTCTGGGTGGAGGTCGCCTCCTTCTGGATCCAGGTCGGCTGGGTGCCCCAGCGCGTGGCCGAGGAGGCCGCGCCGGTGCTCCAGATCTCCCAGGAGGTGGCGGTGCAGGTGTGGGACCAGAAGTTCCAGAAGTAGACGGTCGCCGAGGTGATCTGCTTGCCGGAGAGGGCGGAGACCGGCCAGTGCACGAACGCCCGGGACTTGACGTTGGGCGTCCCGGCCAGCAGGCCGACGTGGAGGTCGTTCGCCCCGCCGCGGTCGACGTTGTCGCCCTCCTTCACGTACGTGTCGAAGGAGGTGTAGAGCGGGTTGACCTGCGGGTCGATGGTGACCGGGTACTGGGTGGCCGGATCCTTCAGCCAGGCCAGGTCCGGCTGCAACCGCATGGTGAGCCCGTTCGCGGCCGCACCGCGGTTCGCCGCCGCGGGCCGTTCCGCCTTGGTACGGACCATGGTGCGCCGGGTCGGTTCCTCCGAGCCGGGGGCGCGCCGGGCGTCCCACATCTGCGGGGCCGGGACGGTGGCCAACGGCTTGCCCTTGGCGTTGCGCAGCGTCAGGCCACCCGCCGAATCCTGCGTGAACGAGGCCAGCCCCTTGCCGGTCAGGGGCAGCGCCAGCGAGGGCAGGCGGTCCACCGCGTCGCGGCTCTTGACGGTGAGGTACTGGGAGAAGCCGGTCCGGGTCGCCTCGACCACGAGGTCGATCCCGGGCGCGATCTCCGGGTAGGTGGCGCGGTTCTGGTCGAGGACCGGCGTGGGCAGGGCACCCGGCCAGCCGAGGGCGAACCGGCCGTCGCCGGCGCCGACCGCGGCGAGTTCGCCCGCCCCGGAACGCTTGCCGGAGATCCGCAGATCCAGCGGGTGCGCCACCGCCTGCACGGAGCCGTCGGCGGCGGGTTGCAGTCTGAGGTCGATCGGCACCCACTTCTGGTTCTGCCGCATCCGCACCGGGCCCGCGTGGACGGTCGCCTCGATCTGCCCGTTGGGGTGGGCGATGTACTCGGCGGACTCGGTGGTCATGCCGGTGATGCGGACGTCTCGGCCGGTCATCCGGGCGGTGATCAGCGCGGCCATCTCGTCGGGCCGTTCCAGCACCTCGGCCGGTTTGGGCTTGGGCGCCGCCTCCGCCCGCCGGAGCGGAACGTCGGAGAGCGTCATCGCCATGGTGGCGGCCAGCGCGGCGACAGCCGCCCGTCCCCACCTGGATCTGACCACTCTATCCAATGTGGACAGTGGTGGGACTTTTCGCACGCGCACAGGAGCCACCAGGGCCCTCCCCCGTGAACTAGGGCTGATAGTGGGGGGAACGCTACGGTCGGTGAGAGATAACCGTCAATCATGATTTTCCGTCACCACGGTCTGACGGTTATCAATACTTCCGACCAGCCACAACTCTCGCGAGCCGGACCCGGCGATCACGATCCGTGAGCCTGCCGGAGCCGGCGAGGCTCAGTGGCAACGGCCGGTCGCCAACGCCGCGCGCATCGCCTCCACCGGTGCCGCAACGCCGGTGAACTGCTCGAACTGGCCGAACGCCTGGGCCAGCAGCAGGTCCAGCCCGGAAACGACCCGGCATCCGGCGGCGAGCGCCGCCGCCGCGAGCGGCGTGGGCCACGGGTCGTAGACCACGTCGAAGAAGACGGACTCCGGCCGCCAGTCGAAGTTGTCCGCGAGGGCGTCCGCGACGCCCTTGGGAACCGTGGAGATCACCAGATCGGCGCGGGCGTGGGCGGGCGCGCCGTCCCACTCGGCGCCCGCCAGCGGCACGCCGGCCGCCTCCGCGACCGGGCGCAGCTCGTCGACCGCCTCCGGGCGGCGGGCCACCACTGTCACCTCGGCCGCCCCGATCCGGGCCGCCGCCGCGATCGCGGCCCGGGCGGTGCCGCCCGCACCGAGCACGGTGACCACCGCCCCGGCCACGCAACCGGCGCCGGTGAGCACCTCGACCATGCCGGTGACGTCGGTGTTGTCGGCGTACCAGGTGCCGTCGGGCCGGCGTACCAACGTGTTGGCGGCGCCGACCGCGGCGGCGACCGGCGAGACCTCGTCGGCCAGCGCGAGCGCCGCCTCCTTGCCGGGCATGGTCACCGACAGCCCGGCCCACTCCGGGCCGAGGCCCGCGACCAGGCCGGGCAGGTCGTCGGCGCCGGCTTCGATCCGGGTGTACGACCAGCCGGTCAGCCCGGCCGCCGCGTACCCGGCGGTGTGGATCACCGGGGAGAGCGAGTGGGCGATCGGCCTGCCGACCACCGCGGCGCGGCGGGGATCGGCCATCAGATGATCCCGGCCTCCTTGGCTTTCCGCTCGTTGCGCAGTTGCTCGTCGTAGGTCTCGGCGAACGCGGAGCGGCCGTCCTTGCTGATCGCCACGAAGTAGAGCCACTTGCCCGGCGGCGGGGTCAGCGCGCCCTCGAGCGCCTCCTTGCCCGGGTTGTTGATCGGCGACGGGACCAGCCCGCGCAGCTTGCGGTTGTACGGGTTCTTCGGGTTGTCCAGCTCGGCCGGCGTCATGTCCTTGGACGCCTTGGTCTTCTGCCCGGTCAGTTCCAGGTAGTAGTTGACGGTGACGTCCATCTCCAGGCAGTTGCAGGGGAACTCGCCGTAGACCCGGTTGTAGGCCACCCGGGCGACCTTGCCCAGGTCGGCCTTGTTGCCGGCCTCGGCCTGCGCGAGCGAGGCAACGATCAGCGCCTCGTACGGGGTGATGCCACCGCGTTCCTTCTGCACCTTCTCGGCGTACTGCATGCCGGACGTGACGGTGAGGAAGTTGTCCACCATCAGCTTGAGGATCGTCTCGGCGGTGGCCTTCGGCGGGATCTCGTAGGTGTCCGGGAAGAGGAAGCCCTCGATCGACGGGTTGACCTTCTTGCCGTCGGAACGCTTGAACCACCAGTCCGGTACGCCGAGCGCCTCCGGATCCTTCGCGGCGGTCTCGAAGTCCTTGACCGGGATGTCGGTCTTCTCGGACAGCCGCTTGTAGACCGTCTTCGCGGTGAGGCCCTCGGGGATGGTGATCCCGTTGACGATCTTGTTCTTGAGGTCCAGCATCGCCGCGACCGCCGCGTCACCGCTCATCTGCTTGCGCAGCTTGTACGTGCCGGGCTGGATGTTCTTGCTGCGCGAGTTCTCCTCGGCGGCCTCGATGAAGGCCTTGGTGCTCTTCACCACGTCGGCCGCGACGAGCGCGTCGGCCATGTCGGCGATCAGCGCGCCCTGCTTGATCTCGACGGTCACCTCGCCGGTGCCGGAGCCCTCGTAGTCGGGGGTGACGAAGTAGCTCTGGACCCGGTCGAAGCCGTAGAACGCGCCGCCGCCGATGCCGCCCAGCAGGACCAGCGCGAGCGCGAGCGCGAGAAGGGTCTTGCCCCGGCCGCCGCCGGACTTGCCCTGGCGCCGGCGCACCGCGCCCCGCCGGTGCCGGCCCTTCTCCCCCCTGTCCGGCTCGTCGAACCCCAGATCAAGATCGTCGATCATTGCGTCCGCCTCCGCTGTGCGTCCAGCCAGCTCTGCAGAATCTCCACCGCGGCAGCCTGGTCGACCACCGCTCGTTGGCGCTTTCCCCGGACGCCCCGTTCGGCCAGCCTACGACTCGCGACGACGGTAGACATCCTCTCGTCCGTCAGCGTCACCGGAATCGGCCTCATTACATCAGCCAAACGGCTGGCATACGCTGATACGTTCGCCGCCGCAGGGCCGTGTTTTCCGGCGAGGTTGACCGGCAGCCCGACCACGATCCCCACCGCCTCGTGCTCGGCGGCGAGCCGGACCAGCTCGGCCATGTCGGCGGGCACCGCGTCCGGTTCCGCCGTCAGGTCGCGGGCCAGCGTGACCAGCGGCGTGGCGAGAATGCCGTGCGGATCACAACGGGCCACCCCCACCCGGACCTGACCGACGTCGACACCCAGCCGGACGCCACGGGACAGGTCGGTCACGAGCGGACACCTCCCCGCCGGTACGGGCCAGGGCGGACCGGGTGGTCCGCCCTGGCGTACATCCGTGCGCTCACGCCGTACCGACCGGGCATACGCTCACGGCCCTCGCTCCGCTCGGTGCGTTCGCTCACGCCGTACCGACCGGGCATACGCTCACGGCCCTCGCTTCGCTCGGTGCGTTCGCTCATGCCGTGCCGGCGACCGCCCGCTCGACGGTGACCAGCAGGTTCGGGGCCTCCGTCGCGGGCAGCCCGCCGCCCTGGGCCAGGTCGTCGCTGCCGCCACCCCGGCCGGAGAACGCGGCCTTGACCAGGTCCTTCGCGCTCAGGTTCCGTCCCCGGGCGGCCTGGTTGACGGCCACCACGAGCGACGCCTTGCCGTTGGCCCGGGCGGCCACCGCGACCACCGCCGGGCGGGCCGCGTCGATCCGGCCGCGGATCTCCTGGGCGAGGGTCCGCACGTCGTTCGCCGCAGCGCCCTCCGGCGCCTCGGTGCCGACGTACGCGACCCCGCGCACGTCCTTCGCCTGCGCCGCCAGGGCGCCGGCCCCGCCGAGCACGAGCTGGGCGCGCAGCTTCTCCAGCTCCTTCTCCGCGTCGCGCAGCTGGGTGACGGTCTGCTCCACCCGGTCGGCGACCTGCTCCCCCGGCACCCGGAACAGCTCGGCCAGCCGGGACACCAGCAGGTGCTCGCGGGCCAGGAAGCCGAACGCGTCCATGCCGACGAGCGCCTCGATCCGGCGTACGCCGGAACCCACCGACGCCTCGGAGAGGATCTTCACCAGACCGAGCTGGGCGGAACGGGCCACGTGCGTGCCGCCGCACAGCTCACGGGCGTAGTCGCCGACCTCGACGACCCGGACCCGCTCGCCGTACTTCTCGCCGAACAGGGCCATCGCCCCGATCCGGCGGGCCTCCTCCTGGCTGGTGACGAACGCGTGCACCTCCAGGTCGGCCAGCAGCACCTCGTTGACCTGCTGCTCGACGTCGTGCAGCACGCTCGGCGCCACACCCGTCGGGGTGTTGAAGTCGAACCGCAGCCGGCCCGGCGCGTTCAGCGAACCCGCCTGGGTCGCCGACTCGCCGAGGAAGTTGCGCATCGTCTGGTGCACCAGGTGCGTCGCCGTGTGCGAGCGGGAGATCGCCCGGCGGCGGGACACGTCGATCTCGGCGTACCCGGTCTCGCCGGAGCGCACCTCGCCGCGCACGACCTTGGCCCGGTGCACGATCAGGCCGGGCACCGGCTGCTGCACGTCGAAGACCTCGACCTGGCCGCCGCCGACGGTGATGAGCCCCTGGTCGGGCTGCTGGCCGCCGCCCTCGGCGTAGAACGGGGTGGTGTCGAGCACCAGCTCGATCGTGTCCCCCTCGACCGCCGCCGAGACGGCGGCGCCGCCGGACAGCAGCGCGCGGACCCGCGACTCCCGGCTCAGCTCGGTGTAGCCGGTGAACTCGACCGGCCCGCCTCCGTCGAGCACCGACCGGTACGCCGACACGTCGGTGTGCCCGGTCTTGCGCGCCTGCGCGTCGGCCTTGGCCCGGCTGCGCTGGTCGGCCATCAGCCGGCGGAAGCCCTCCGCGTCGACCTGCAGGCCCTGCTCGGCGGCGATCTCCAGGGTCAGGTCGATCGGGAAGCCGTACGTGTCGTGCAGCTGGAACGCCTTGTCGCCGGAGAGCGCCGGCTTGCCGGCCGACTTGGTCTCGGCGATGGCGGTGTCCAGGATCGTGGTGCCGGCGCGCAGCGTGGCCAGGAACGCGTCCTCCTCGGCGTACGCGTACTGGGAGATCCGGCCGAAGTCCTCGGCCAGCTCCGGGTACGACGGCGCCATGCAGTCGCGGGCCACCGGCAGCAGCTCCGGCAGCGCCCGGTCCTGGTAGCCGAGCAGCCGCACCGCCCGGATCGCCCGGCGCATGATCCGCCGCAGCACGTAGCCCCGGCCCTCGTTCGACGGGGTCACGCCGTCGCCGATGAGCATCAGCGAGGTGCGCACGTGGTCGGCGATCACCCGCAGCCGCACGTCGTCCGGGTGCGACTCGTTCGCCGCGTGACCGGAGTGCGCGCCGTAGCGCTTGCCGGTCAGCTCGGCCGCCCGGTCCAGGATCGGCTTGACCTCGTCGATCTCGTAGAGGTTGTCCACGCCCTGCAGCAGCGAGGCCATCCGCTCCAGGCCCATGCCGGTGTCGATGTTCTTCGCCGGCAGGTCGCCGAGGATCGGGAAGTCCTCCTTGCCGACGCCGGGACCGCGCTCGAACTGCATGAAGACGAGGTTCCAGAACTCCAGGTAGCGGTCCTCGTCGACCTCCGGGCCACCCTCGCGGCCGTAGGCCGGGCCGCGGTCGTAGTACAGCTCGGAGCACGGGCCGCACGGGCCGGGGATGCCCATCGACCAGAAGTTGTCCGCCTTGCCGCGGCGCACGATCCGCTCGGCCGGCACGCCGGTGGCGCGCCAGATGTCGTACGCCTCGTCGTCGTCCAGGTAGACGGTCGCCCAGATCCGCTCCGGGTCCAGCCCGAAGCCGCCCGCCTCGACCGGCTTGGTGGCCAGGTCCCAGGCGAGTGGGATCGCCCCGGACTTGAAGTAGTCGCCGAAGGAGAAGTTGCCGTTCATCTGGAAGAACGTGCCGTGCCGGCTGGTCTTGCCGACCTCGTCGATGTCAGGCGTCCGGATGCACTTCTGCACGCTCGTCGCCCGCGCGTACGGCGGGGTCTGCTGGCCCAGGAAGTAGGGCACGAACTGCACCATGCCCGCGTTGATGAACAGCAGGTTCGGGTCGCTGATGGCGGGCAGCGGAGCGGACGGCACCACGGTGTGCCCGTTCGCCTCGAAGTGGGCGAGGAACCGCCGCTTGATCTCCGCCGTCTTCATCGCTGGTGGTCCTCCGGGAAAATCTCTCGGTCACCGATCCGCGGGTCCTCCCGCAGCTCGGCGAACTGGTCGTCGTACACCTCGCCGCGGGCGAAGGCCTCGTGGATCTCCTGCTCACGCTCGGCCATGCCGACCCGGACGTCGTCCACGAACGCCCGTAGCGACTCGACCAGACCGCCGGCGGACTCGGACAGCCCGCTGGCGATCCCGGCCGGGGTGTACGCCTGCGCGGTCCGGGTGGCCTTGCGCACCACCAGGACGCCCACGGCCAGCCCGATGCCCAGCCAGAACAACCGCCTCATGTTCTCATCCTTCCCGCGTACGCCGGTCGGGGTCAGCGGTTGCCGCGCTTGGCGGCGCGACGCTGCTGCTTGATCGTGTCGCGCACCTCACGCTCGGTCTCGGCGTGCCGGCGGGCGGAGGCGGCCCGGCGCACGCCGTACCCGAACGCGGCCACCTTGACCAGCGGGTTCGCGGCGGCGGCGGAGACCACGGTGGCCAGGTTCGCCACGTTCGCGGTGACGTTCTGCGCGTGGCTGGTCATGGTGTCCACCTTGGCGAGTTGCAGGTTCACCCCGTCCAGCGAGGTCTGCACCTGCTCCAGCGCCACGTTCACGTTCTTCACCGTGGTGTTCACGTCGCCGAGCAGCGGCGCGGTGCGGTCGTTGAGCTCGTTGATCATGCGCGTCGTCGCGTCCACGGTGTGCCGCAGCCGCAGGATCGGCACCGCCAGCACGAGCACCAGCATCAGGAACGCGCCGGCCAGGACCAGCCAAGCGACCTCGCTACCGTTCACGCGCACGTCCTCCTCAAGCAGTGTCCCGGAACCCGACGCCCCGGAACGCGCGACCGTACCTACCCACTTCGCGCCACGCCGACCCGGTCACCGGGCACGGACGGGCGTGCCAGCCCCAGACCCTACCGTCCGTGATGAAAGTCGGCTCACGACGGTGAGGGGGTCGCCTCGCCCAGCGGGTCGTCGGTCAGGGTCGGGTACGGATCCTCACCGGTGAGTGACGGATCGGTGGTCGGTGTCGGGCCGGTACGCTCGTCGTCGATCGCGTTGCGCACCTTCACCGACACCAACGAGCCGGTGCACTCCGCCGCTGCGGGCGTGGCCGGTGCGGTCGGCGCGGGCGCCCCGTCGATCGGCGGGGGCGTGCAGGTGCGGTCGCGTACCCACAGGTCGAGCGTCAGTTCGTCCCGGCGCCAGCAGGTGTAGCTGCCGGGGACCTTCTCGTCCGGGCAGCGGTCGACCTTCCAGCGCCGCCACCCGTCCCCGGCCAGCGCCTGCTCGTAGACCGCGACGGTCTCCTTCCACCCCTGCTCCGACTCGACGGAACGTTCACGCAGCCGGCAGTCCTGAAGGCACCAGCGGCTGCCGCTGACGTTGTCGACCGTGTTGCTCTGCGCCCAGGCGGGCACGGCGAGCGCGTCGAGGGTGTCGAAGACCGGATCGCGGCTGAGCGTCCGCATCCCGAAGTAGAGCGGCACCGCACCGAGCAGCACGAGGCTGACCAGGGCGAGGATGCCCAGCCGCAGCCGGTTGCGCTCGCGGATCTGCCGCCGCAGCTCGGACCGGGCGCCGCGCAGGCCACCGGCCTCCGCACCGCTGTCGTCCCGTCCGGGACCGCCGGGCCGCGGCGCGCCGCCCGCTGCGGGCCGTGGCCCCGCGGGCTCCCCCGGGGGTACGACCACAGCCGCCCGGGCCGCCGCCGGTGTCACCGGGGTGCCCGGTCCGGGCCGGTCCGGCTCCGATCCGGGTGGCGTCGCGCGTCCGGCGCTCCGCTCGTCCGGCGCGACCGGACGGGCCACACCGGCTGCCGCGCGGGCGGTCACCGGCGCGCCGGGCGGCACCGGGCCGTCGCCCACCGGCCCTCGGGGGCCGGGTGCCGCCGCCGGACGAGGCCCGGCACCGGGCCGGGTGTCGTCGGGGCGTGCCACCCCGCGCCCGTCGCCACCGGGTCCGGCCGGACCGCCGCCGGGGCGGCCCGCACCGACCGGCATCCCACCGGTGCGCTCGACGTCGCCACGCGGACCAGGGCCGGCCGGGCCGACCGGGGCACCACCGGGGCGGCCACCGCCCGCGGGCATCCCGCCCGTGCGCTCGACGTCGCCACGCGGACCAGGGCCGGCCGAGCCAGCCGGGGCACCACCGGGGCGGCCACCGCCCGCGGGCATCCCGCCCGTGCGCTCGACGTCGCCACGCGGACCAGGGCCGGCCGAGCCAGCCGGGGCACCACCGGGGCGGCCACCGCCCGCGGGCATCCCGCCCGTGCGCTCGACGTCGCCACGCGGACCAGGGCCGGCCGAGCCAGCCGGGGCACCACCGGGGCGGCCACCGCCCGCGGGCATCCCGCCCGTGCGATCGAGGTCGCCGCGCGGACCGGGGCCGGCCGGGCCGGGCACGGGCGGAACACCGGGGCGGGCCGCGCCGCGGGCCGGACCGGACCGGCCGGGCGACGGGACGGACGGCTGGGACCGGGCCGGTGGCACGACCGGGCCGGGCTGGTCGGGACGGACCGCCGGTTCGGCGCGCGCCGGCACCTCGGGGCCGGGCTGTCCGGGCCGCCGGGACGGCGTACCCGGCTCGGGACGCACCGGCGGGACGGCGGCGCCGGCGCGGCCGGCGGAACCACCGGAACGGCCGGGCGGCTCGTCGGCCGGAGGGCCGGCCGGGCGGCGGGTGACCGGCATGGCGGGGTCGGTGTGCGGCGTGCGGCCCGCCTGCCGCAGCCAGTCGGCAGGCCGGTCGGGCCGTTGCGGCCGCGGCTCACCGGGCGGGGTCGGGCCGGTCGCCGGACTGCCGGACACGGGCGCGCCCGGCAGGTCCGGCGCGTTTCCGCTGCGCGGTACGACCGGGGCGGCCCGGCGGCCGGTGCCCGGCGTGGGACCGGCTGCGGATCCGCCGCCGGGCGCGGGCGCGTGGTGGCCGCCGGTGGACTCGTCGTGCCGGGCACGTCGCCCGCCACCGGAGACCGGGGCGGCGTCCGGAACTGCCCGTCCGGCCGGTCCGCCGGGTGCGACGCCTTCCGGTGCGGCGCGACGGCCGGCACCGGAGACCGGCCGGGTGCCGGGCGGTACGTCGGCACGCGACCGCCGGCCCGCCCCCGAGACAGGCCGGGTACCGGGCGGAACGTCCTCGGCACGGGACCGCCGGCCCGCACCGGAGACCGGTTGGATGCCGGGCGGCACGTCCTCGGCACGGGCCCGGCGGCCCGCACCGGAGACCGGTTGAATGCCGGGTGCCACGTCGTCGGGCCGCGCCCGGCGTGCTCCACCGGGGACCGGCTGGACGGCGTCGGTGTCGTCGGCGCGGGCCCGGCGTCCTCCACCGGAGACCGGCTGGACGCCGGCGGTGTCGTCCGCCCGGGCACGTCGGCCGCCGGACGGCGGGATCGTCGGATCGGCCTGGTGCGGGACCTCGGGTCCGGCTCCGTGCCGGCCGCGGGGCGTCGGCGGTACGCGGGTGTCACCGTCGGCGGGCGGCCCGCCCGGGTCGGCGGACGCCCGGCCGGGCGTCGGCGGAGCGGGCGGGACGCGGGTGCCGGTGACGGGCGGCTGCTGGCCGGTGGGTCCGTCCACGCGGCGGCGGTACGGCGCGTCGGCCGGGCGGGGCGCCTCGGGCACGCCGGGCCAGGGACCGTCGACGGGGCGGCGCGGGGCGCCGGCTTCGGGGCCGCCGGGCCAGGGGCCGTCACCGGCCCGGCGCGGGGCACCGGTCTCGGGACCGCCGGGGCGTACCGGCGGCGCGGCCGGACCGGGCGCGTCGGGGCGGCGCATGACCGGCGGACGCGGACCGGGCCGGCCACCACCGGGCGGCGTGTCCGGGCCGGGACGGCCACCGCCGGAGGGCGCGTCCACGACCGGCGGGCGGACTCCCGGCGGCATGTCCGCGGCCGGACGCCCGGGGGCCGGGGGCAGGTCCCCGCCGGGCCGGCCGGACGGCGGGGCGGTGTCCGCGCGGGACCGTCCGGCCGGCGGAGGCGTCTCCACGCCCGGTCGGCCGGGAGCCGGGGGCAGGTCGGTGCCGGGGCGGCCGGTGACCGGTCCGCCGGGACGCCCGGCGGCCGGGGGCGCAGCCGGGCCGGGGCGGCCGGTCACGGGCGGCATCGCCGGGTCGGTGCGGCCCACGGGAGCGGGCCCACCCGGACGGGGCCGCCCCGGAGTCTGCGGCGCGGCGGCCGGCGGCGGAACGGGCCGCCCCGGAGTCTGGGGCGCGGCGGCCGGGGGCGGAACCGGCCGGCCCGGAGTCTGCGGCGGAACCGGCCGGCCGGGAGCCTGGGGCGCGGCAGCCGGGGGCGGAACGGGCCGGCCGGGAGCCTGAGGCGCGCCTGCCGACGGAGTGCCGGGCCGGCCGGCGGGTGAGGGCGGCGGAACCGGCTGACCGGTCGAGGGCGGCTGGGCACCCGGAGCCGGAGGCCGCGGAGCCTGCCGGGCGGCGGAGCCCGGACCCGGCGCGGCGGCCGGGCGGGGTGGCCGGGCCGGTTCGCCGTCCGGCCAGGACGGGTCGGCGCCGGGGCGCGTCGCGGGAACGCCTCCGTCCGGTCCGAGTTCACCGCCCTGCTGCTTGGCGGTGCGCAGGTCGTCGATCCAGCCGAGTTCCTCGCCGACGACAGTCGGGTCCAGCTCGGGCTCGGCCCGGCCGCGTCCCCACCGGCGGCCCTTGCCCCGCGGGTCGCGCCGCTCGTCGGGGCCGTCCGCCGGCCGCTCCGGACCACGCGCCATCACTACTGACCCCCCTCGGCGACGTCGCTGCCGCCCTCACTCGCCCCGCTGGCCTGCTCGCCGCCCCCCACCCGGGCCCCGTTCGCGGCGGCCGGGGCGCCGGCCTCCGCCCGGGTCACCGGAGCCGGCAGCCCGCGCACGATCCGGCGCAGCAGCGGCAGCCGGGTGGCCACCGCCCGCTCCGCGCCGTGCCCGCTGGGCCGGTAGTAGTCGGTTCCGACGAGGTCGTCCGGAGCGTACTGCTGGGTGACCACCCCACGGTGGTCGTCGTGCGGGTAGCGGTAGCCGGCCCCGTGGCCGAGGCCCCGCGCGCCGGAATAGTGGGCGTCACGCAGCCCGCGCGGCACCGCGCCGCCACGACCCGCGCGTACGTCGGCGACGGCGGCGCCGATCGCTGTGGTGGCCGAGTTCGACTTCGGCGCGGTGGCCAGGTGGATGACCGCCTGGGCCAGGTTGAGCTGCGCCTCCGGCAGGCCCACGTACTCGACCGCGTGGGCGGCGGCGGTGGCCACTGTCAGCGCGGTGGGATCGGCCATGCCGACGTCCTCACTGGCGAAGATCACCAGCCGGCGGGCGATGAACCGGGCGTCCTCGCCGGCCATCAGCATCCGGGCCAGCCAGTGCAGTGCCGCGTCCACGTCCGAGCCGCGCATGCTCTTGATGAACGCGCTCGTCACGTCGTAGTGCGCGTCGCCGTCCCGGTCGTAGCGCACCGCCGCCACGTCGACCGCCTGCTCGGCCACGGCCAGGTCGATCCGGCCGGTGCCCAGCGCGGTCGCGGTGGCCGCCGCCGCCTCCAGCGCGGTGAGCGCCTTGCGCACGTCGCCCCCGGCGAGCCGGACCAGGTGGTCCTCCGCCTCCTCGGCCAGCACCAGCGCGCCGCCGAGCCCGCGCTCGTCGGCCACCGCGCGGCGCAGCAGCCCGCGTACGTCGTCGTCGTCCAGGGCCTGGAGGGTGAGCAGCACGCAGCGCGACAGCAAGGGCGAGATGACCGAGAAGTACGGGTTCTCCGTGGTCGCCGCCAGCAGCGTGACCGTGCGGTCCTCGACGGCGGCGAGAAGCGAGTCCTGCTGGGTCTTGCTGAACCGGTGCACCTCGTCGATGAACAGCACCGTCGGCGGGCCGCCGGACCGGCGTTGCCGCCGCGCGGTGTCGATCACCGCGCGGACGTCCTTGACGCCCGCGGTCAGCGCGGACATCGCGACGAACCGCCGGTCGGTGGCCCGGGCCACGAGGTGGGCGATGGTGGTCTTGCCGCTGCCGGGCGGACCCCAGAGGATCACCGACATCGGCGCCGCGCCCTCGACCAGCTGACGCAGCGGCGCTCCCGGTGCGAGCAGGTGCTCCTGCCCGACCAGCTCGTCGATGCCCGCCGGCCGCATCCGCACCGGCAGGGGCGAGTCCGCCCGGGCGTCGGTGAAGCCGCCGGCGCCGCCCGCGCCCGCGGGTGCGCCGGCCGGCTCGCCGAGGGTGAAGAGGGCGTCCGATTCCATCACGAGAACAGTACCGGGCCGGGCCGACGACGCCGGAATCGCGCCGCCGCCCCGACCCGGGTGGTCTTTTCCGGTCAGCCGCGACCCGGCCGCCGGCCCCGGTACCACCGGCCGCCACCGCCGCCGCGCGGGCCGGAGCCGACCCCGGCCAGGTAGAGCGAGAGCAGCAGGAAGCCGATGAGCATGAGCGTCGTGGTGCTGAACAGATCGGGCGCGCCGAGGTCGGTGTTCATGAAGTCGAGCAGCAGCGCGAAACCGAACACGATGGCCGCGAGAATGGCGAGCATGTCGTTCCTCCGGTGGGGGTTCCCAGCAGGTCGGCGACGGATGTACCCAATCGGTCTGTTCGTCAATCTCCACCGTGGAACAGGCGGTGGCCCGGCCTCCGGCACGGGCCGGGGATGCTCGTAGGCTGGTTCAATGATCACGGTCGACGAGGCGCTGACCGGGCCGGAGGCGCTGCTCGCCGCGACGGGCAACCACCCGTACGCCCGGCACGCGCTGCGGCGCGACCAGGCCGTGCGGGGATGGCGGCACGGCGGCGCGGTCGGATGGCTGCTCCCGCCGGGTGAGTGGTCGGCGGGCGGCGCGGTCGGCGCTCCCGGCCCGGCGCTCGACGTCTTCGCCGCCCAGCGGGCGGACGGGACGTTGTCGGCCGGCCAGTCGATCAACCTGCCCCGGGCGGATCCGGACGAGGTGTCCGCGCGGCTGCCGGTGGCCCGGCTGATCGAGTGGGACTTCCTCTGGACCACCGGCCCGCCGCCGCGGCAGCCGGAGCAGGAGCGGGTGGTACGCCTGACCGGAGCCGACCTTCCCGCGCTGGCCGCGCTGATCGAGGAGGCGTTCCCGAGCACCACCTCCCGGCCGGGCGACCCGGGCATCGTCGACTGGTACGGCATCCGCGACGGTGACCGCCTGCTCGCCTGCGGCGCCGACCGCAGCCGGGGAGACATCGGCTTCCTGGCCGGGTTGACGGTCGCGCCCGGGCATCGCGGCCGAGGGCTGGGCGCGGCGCTGACCGCCGGGATGACGTGTGCCCTGTTCGACCGGTACGACGCCGTGGCGCTGGGCGTGTACCCGGACAACGTGGGCGCGATCCGGCTCTACCGCCGGCTCGGCTTCACCGCCACCGAACGCCGCACGTCGATCCGGCTCGCCTGACGCACCGTCCCCACGCCGAGATCTCGGTACGGAACGGCCCTCATCGGGGCGCTCGCGTACCAAGATCTCCTCGCGTCCGAGCCGGCCGGCGTCACCCCGAGCGGGCGGGGATCAGTCGCGGCCGGTCGACGCCGGCACGACCACCGGTGCCGGCTCGGGGGCCAGGCCGGTCTGACCGGGGCCGCCGGCCGTGCCCTCCGGTCCCACCTGGACGTCCGGCGAGGTACGGCGGGCGGCGCGCCAGGCCGGAAGGTAGAGCGGCGCGGCCACGGCGAGCATCACCGCGCCGACGATCATGGCGATGCTGACGCTCGTGGCGTCGGCCAGCGCGGTGAGCGTCACCGCGCCGAGCGCGCCGGCCGGCTGGGCGGCCATCGAGTTCAGCGAGAGCACGCTCGTCCGGTACGGGCCGTCGACCTGCCGGTGCAGCAGTCCCATGTGCAGCGGGTTCGACGCGCCGTGCACGGCGTAGCAGGCCAGGTACGCGATGAGCACGCCGACCGGCCCGGCGAGCAGACCCATGCCGACCACCGTGACGCCCTGGAGGATCCGCATCAGCGCGGCGGCGGGGGCGGCACCGAGGCGGCGCAGCAGGAACGGGGTGAGCGCGGCGCCGGCGGCGTTCGCCAGCCAGGCCGCCGTGCCGGCGGGGCCGAGCAGCGCCGCCGCCCGGTCGGCGCCACCGACCACGTCGGCGAGGCGTACCGGCAGGAGCGACTCGAAGGTCACCATGCCGAAGCCCCAGAACAGCTCGACGGCGACCAGGGCCAGCAGCACCCGGTTGCGGCGCAGCAGCCCGACGGCCTGCCCGACCATGCGGGGCGCGTCTACCACCGAGGCGCGCAGCGCGGCCGGGCCGGACGCGGGCCGCCGCTCGGCCATCAACGCCAGCAGGGCCACGATGGAGACACCCTGGAGCACGGCCGCGACGAGCACCGGCAGCGCCAGCGCGCTGACCGGGCCGACCGGGCCGAGCGCGACCAGGCCGCCGCTGAGCAGGGCGCCCGCGCCGATGGCGACGCCGATCACGGTGCCGGCCCAGCCGAGGCCGCGTTCGTACTCGGCTTTCGGGTCGGCGGCGAGCGTGGCGTCGACGTACCAGGATTCCATCGGGCCGCTGTCGAGCGCCCGGTAGACGCCCTGCAACGCCCAGACCAGGAAGAACATCCAGAACGAGTCGGCCACCGCCATCAGCGCCAGCGAGCCGAGGCCGATGGCCCAGGCGGCGACCAGCACCGGTTTGCGGCCGAGCGCGTCGGCGAAGCCGCCGGTGGGCAGTTCCAGCGCCAGCACCACCAGGCCCTGGGCGGTGGCGACCAGGCCGATCTGGGACAGCGTGAGCCCGCGCTCCTGCATCAGCAGGATCATCACCGGCATGAGCAGGCCGCTCGGTAGCCAGCGCAGGCCGTACAGCGTGAGGTAGCGGATCCGGATCTGGCGTACGGACAGCGCGGTCACGGCTTCTCCTCGGTGGACGGCGGGGCGGGCCGCGGGAACGCCGCGTCCATCGGGAGGGCGGCGAGGTAGAGCTGGACCGTCTCGGCGTCGGGATCGTCGGGGTCGGTCTCGTCGCGGTGCCGCTCGAAGAGCGCGAAGACCTCCTCCTTGATCGCTTCGAGCCGCGAGACCGGGATCCGCATGAAGAAGTCGCCCATGCCGAACGCGTCGCGCCAGGCCGGTCCCCACTGGTGCCGCTGGGCGAACCAGCGTTCGGCGTGCCCGGCGAAGAAGCGGACGTAGTCGGCCTCCAGCCACTCGATCGCGGCCCGCGAGTCGGGGTCGTCGTCGAAGTCGCTCGACTCCCAGTTGGTGACGTCGTGCGCGGCCCGCCAGTAGCGCTGCCGGCCGGTGCCGAGGTTGGGATCCTCGACCACGAGACCGACCTCGGCGAGCTGGCGCAGGTGGTAGCTGGTCGCGCCGCTGTTGGTGCCGAGCATCTCGGCCAGGGCGGTGGCGGTGGACGGGCCTGCCACGCGCAGCGCCCCGATCAGCCGCATGCGCAGCGGCTGGGCCAGCGCGCGGACCTGGCGGTGGTCGATGCGTACGGCGCGTTCCTCGGGCCGCTTCTTCTCCTCCATGAGATGCACAATATCTGTGCACACTTTCCATGCACAAGATGCTTGCAAAGAATCTGTGCAACTAGCCGTACAGCTCGGTGACCCCGCGCAGCCGGGTCCGCAGCAGCCCCGCGGCGCGGGTGGAGTCCAGCACCACCTCACCCGGGCGGTGCAGCCCGGCGGCGGCGATGGTGGTCGTGCGCAGATCCCTGGCGTCCACGCCGTCGTGGCGCGCCACCAGCAGGCCCAGCTCGGCGCGGCTCACCGCGTCCGGCCCGGCCACGTTCAGCAGTCCGGCGTAGTCGCCCGGCACCAGCTCCAGCACCGCGGCGGCGAGGTCGGCGACGTGCACCGGGCAGCGCAGCTCGTCGGTGAACAGCGTGGCCCGGCCGGCCAGCGCGTCCCGGCAGAGCTGGATCTGCTTGCTGCCCTCCCCCACGATCAGCGAGGTCCGCACCAGCGCCGCGCCCGGATCCACCGCCCGCACCGCCGTCTCCGCCGCCGCCTTCGCGGCCCCGTACGGGTGCAGCGGCGTGGGCACGTCCTCGTCCGCGTACGGCGTGGACCGCCCGGCGTGCAGCGCGTCGCTGGACAGGTGCACCAGCCGGGCGCCCACCTCGGCGGCGGCGACCGCGATGTGGGCCGCCCCGTCCGCCGTGACCGCCCAGTCGTCGTACCGGTAGGGGGTGGCGACGACCGCGTCGGGGCGTACCCGGGTCAGCAGCTCACGCACGGCGACGCGGTCGGTCACGTCGAGCCGGTGCGGCGCGACGCCGGGCACCGCCACGGTGGCGGAGTGGTACGTGCCGGTCACCCGGTGCCCGGCGGCGACCGCCTGCCGGCACACCTCGGCGCCGAGGAAGCCGCTGGCTCCCACCACGAGCAGACGCATCAGTCCCCCTGAAGATCGAAAAGGCCCGCGTCATCATGACGCGGGCCCTTCGACGAGGCGAGGATCAGGTGGGGTCGGCCACCGGCGCGGCCGGGCCGGCGGTGCCGGCGTGCGGGCCGGCCGGCGCCTTCGGCTTGGCGTCGATGCCGGCCTCGGCGCGCTGCTGCCCGGTGATCGGGGTGGGCGCGCCGGTCAGCGGGTCGAAGCCGCCCCGGGTCTTCGGGAACGCGATGACCTCGCGGATCGAGTCCGCGCCGGCCAGCAGCATGCAGACCCGGTCCCAGCCGAACGCGATGCCGCCGTGCGGCGGGGCGCCGTACTTGAACGCCTCCAGCAGGAAGCCGAACTTGTCCTGCGCCTCGTCGGCGGTGATGCCGAGCAGGTCGAACACCCGCTGCTGCACGTCGCCGCGGTGGATACGGATCGAGCCGCCGCCGATCTCGTTGCCGTTGCAGACGATGTCGTACGCGTATGCCAGCGCCCGGTCCGGTGCCTCCTCGAACCGGTCCACCCACTCGGCGTTCGGCGAGGTGAACGGGTGGTGCACGGCGGTCCAGCCGCCCTCGTCGGTGCGCTCGAACATCGGCGCGTCGACGACCCAGCAGAACGCCCAGGCGCTCTCGTCGATCAGGTTCGCCCGCTTGGCGATCTCGATCCGGGCCGCGCCGAGCAGCTCCTGCGCCTCGCGGGTGTTCGTGCTCGCGGCGAAGAAGACCGCGTCGCCGGGCTTCGCGCCGACCGCGTCGGCCAGGCCGGACAGGTGCGCCTCGGACAGGTTCTTCGCCACCGGGCCGCGCGCCTCGCCGGTCTCGGCGTCCAGCACCACGTACGCCAGGCCGCGCGCGCCGCGCGCCTTGGCCCAGTCCTGCCAGCCGTCCAGCTCCTTGCGGGTCTGCGAGGCGCCGCCGGGCATGACCACCGCGCCGACGTAGCCGCCCGCGTCGATCGCGCCGGCGAACACCCGGAACTCGGTGCCGCGCAGGTAGTCGGTCAGCTCGGTCAGCTCCACGCCGTAGCGCAGGTCCGGCTTGTCCGAGCCGTAGCGGGACATGGCGTCGTGCCAGGTGATGCGCGGGATCGGCCGGGCGATCTCGTAGCCGGCGAGGTCCTTCCACAGCGCCGAGACGATCGCCTCGCCGAGGTCGATCACGTCGTCCTCGGTGACGAACGACATCTCGATGTCGAGCTGGGTGAACTCCGGCTGCCGGTCGGCACGGAAGTCCTCGTCGCGGTAGCAGCGGGCGATCTGGTAGTACCGCTCCATGCCGCCGACCATCAGCAGCTGCTTGAACAGCTGCGGCGACTGCGGCAGCGCGTACCAGCTGCCCGGCTGCAGCCGCACCGGCACCAGGAAGTCGCGGGCGCCCTCCGGGGTGGAGCGGGTCAGCGTCGGCGTCTCGATCTCCAGGAAGTCCCGCTCGTGCAGCACGCCGCGGGCGATCTGGTTGGCCCGCGAGCGCAGCCGCATGGCCTTGGCCGGGCCGCCCCGGCGCAGGTCCAGGTAGCGGTACTTGAGCCGGATGTCGTCGCCGGCCTCGATCTGGTCGTCCACCGGCAGCGGCAGCGGCGCGGCCTCGGAGAGCACCTCCAGCTCGGACGCGGTCACCTCGACCTCGCCGGTGGGCAGGTCCGGGTTCTCGTTGCCCTCCGGGCGGCGGGTCACCTCGCCGGTGACCTTGACGCAGAACTCGTTGCGCAGCGCGTGCGCGTCCTCCTCGCGGAACACCACCTGCACGACGCCGGAGGCGTCGCGCAGGTCGACGAAGATGACACCGCCGTGGTCGCGCCGGCGGGCCACCCACCCGGCGAGCATCACCGTCGAGCCGGCGTCCGCGGCGCGCAGGCTTCCGGCATTGTGGGTACGGATCACGGCTGGCGTCTCCTCAATCTGGTCCACTCACTGCTCCCCCGCATTCTGTCAGGGCGGGCGGGCCCGCTCCCCGGCACCCGTCGAGCCGGTCCGCCCCGACGGTGGCGAAAGCGCCGTGCGGGCCGGGTCCGGCGGTCTACCGTGGCCGGGTGCGTGCCGTACCGAGCTGGGCCGTGGTCACCGCGGCTGCCGCGCCCGCGCTGCTGGTCGCGGGCTGGACGGTGGCGGGCGCCCGCCAGGGGCCGGGGTACGACCCGGTGCGGGACACGATCAGCGAGCTGGCCGGTGAGGGCGCCACCGATCCGTGGCTGATGGGCGGCGCGCTGGTGCTGCTCGGCTGCTGCTACTGCGCCACCGCCGCCGCGCTGCACGCCGCCGGGCTGCCCAGCCGCTTCCTGCTCGCGGTCGGCGGGGTGGCCACCGTCGCGCTCATCGTGTTCCCCCGGCCGCAGGTCGGCGGTTCCCCGGCGCACGGGGTGGTGGCCACGGTGGCGGTGCTCGCGCTGGCGCTGTGGCCGGCCGGCACGGCGTTGCGCCTGCCCCGCAGGGTGCCGCGTGCGGTGGCCGCCTCCCCGGCGGGCCGGCCGCCGTGGGCGTTCCGCCGGCCGGTGGCGCTGGCCGTGACGGCGGTGCTGCTGGCGTTGTTCGGCTGGTCGGTGGCGGAGGTGACGGGCGGCTCCCGGACCGGGCTGGCCGAGCGGGTGGCAGCCCTCGCGGTGACGCTCTGGCCGCTGGCGGCGGTGCTGTCCGCGCGGCGCGCCCACCGGCACTGGACGGCCCGGCCGTCGGAGCCGCCCCGGCCGGACGGCCCGCCGGTCGGTCCGGGCCGCCTCGGAGCGGGCACCTGACCGGGTACGCGGAACGGGCCGCCGGTGACCCGGCGGCCCGTTCACCACGGTGCGTGGATCATGCGGATCAGAAGACGCTCACGCCGTAGCGGCTGAGCGCCTCGGTGACCGGCTGGAAGTAGGTGGTGCCGCCGGTGCGGCAGTTGCCGCTACCACCGGAGGTGAGGCCGAGCGCGACGGTGCCGGCGAACAGCGAGCCGCCGCTGTCGCCCGGCTCGGCGCAGACGTTGGTGCGGATGAGGCCGGAGACGCTGCCCTCGGCGTAGTTCACGGTCGCGTTGAGGGCGGTGACGCTGCCGCTGCGCAGGCCGGTGGTGCTGCCGGAACGACGGACGGACTGGCCGACGTACGCGTTGCCGGCCGAGGTGATGTCCTGGAAGCTGCCGTTGTACAGCGAGACGTTGCCGGCCGCGTTGGCCGAGTTGCTGTGCCGGACGATGCCGTAGTCGTTGCCCGGGAAGCTGGTGCCGGTCCGGGTGCCGAGCAGGCTGGTCTGCGCGGAGTTGCTGTACCAGCTCGACGAGATGTTGGTGCAGTGGCCCGCGGTGAGGAAGTAGTAGGTCGAGCCGCTGCGGACGTTGAACCCGAGCGAGCAGCGGCCCCCGCCGCCGGCGTAGATCGCCTGGCCGCCGGAGATCCGGGTGCTCAGCACGCCGGCCTCGGCCTCGATGCGGATCGCGCCGTTGTGGCGGGCGGCGGCGGCCTTGACCCGCTCCAGCTTGGCGCCGGTGATGGTGCTGTCGACGGAGACGACGACCTGGTTCGTGGCCGGGTCGGTCCACCAGGCGGTGCCCGGGATCTTGGCGGAGCGCTCCAGCTCGCTGGTGGCGGCGTTGAGCTTGTCCGCGCCGCGCGCCACGATCTTCGGGATGGCGCCGGCGGCGCGCACCTGACGGGCGGTGGCGGTGTCGGTCACCGTGACGACCATCTTGCCGCTGGCGTCGGCGTACGTGCCGGCCGCGCGGGCGCCGAGCTTCTCGACGAGGGTGGCGGCGGCGTCCGGCGAGAGGGCCGTGGGGGCGGCCTGCGCGGGTGCGCCGAGCAGCGAGCCGGTGACCAGGGTGCCGGCGACGGCGACTGCGGCGGCGCGGCGGAGCGTGGACCTCGTGGGTCGCATGTAACAACCTCCGAATGGGGGTGAACGGGCGCTGTCATGGGGGCGCGCCCGAGGACAACCCGGGCGACCTGGGGAAACCGCCCGGGTGCCCAAAGTATTCACACATTTAAGATCGTAAGCAAGACATGGCTTTGCCCGGATTCGCACCAGCGCTCGATGTAACGCCGGAGCAACAACATCGACACCATCTGTCAGAGCGGTTCAGGGCGTACGGCGGTGGGCTCCCGGGCCCGGGCGAGGCAGAACGTCGCGCGCCTCGGTGACCTCGTGCCCGTCGGCGCAGCGCAACGCGACCCGGACCTCGGCGCCGCAGTCGCGGTGCGCGACGCTCAGCGGCGAGCCCTCCGGGTCGGCCAGGTAGCGGTCACCCCACCCGAGCACCGCGACCAGCACCGGCCAGAGGTCCAGCCCCATCTCGGTGAGCCGGTACTCGTGGCGCGGCCGGCTGCCCGGCTCGCGGTACGGCTCCCGGCGCAGCACGCCGCGCTCGACGAGCATGGCGAGCCGGTTGGTCAGCACCTGGCGCGGGATGCCGGTCCGCACCCGCATGTCGTCGAAGCGGCGGACGCCGTTGAAGACCTCGCACAGCACGACGAGGGTCCACCGTTCACCGAGGATCTCCATCGCGCGGGCGATGGTGCAGTTCTCCACCGACCAGTCCAGTGCCGCGGGTCTCATGCCGACCAGGCTAGGTCTGATTGACAGACTCAGCAACGCGCTGCAAGGCTGAGTCCATGACACAGACGCAGGAGCGCACCCGCACGTTCACCTGGTCCGACCCGGCGGCCGGCGCCGCGCACCTGGGCCGGCGCAGCGGCCTGGAGCTGATGCAGGCGATGATCGCCGGCGAGCTGGCCGCGCCGCCGATCATGCACCTCGTCGACATGTCCCGGATGGAGGCCGAGGAGGGACGCGTCGCGGTCGAGCTGCTGCCGCAGGAATTCCACTACAACCCGCTCGGCACCGTGCACGGCGGCGTCATCTCCACACTGCTGGACACCGCCGCGGCGTGCGCCGTGCACACCACGCTGCCGGCCGGGATCGGCTACACGTCGCTGGACCTCAGCGTGAAGTTCCTGCGCCCGGTCACCGTCGACACCGGTCTGCTGCGCTGCGAGGGCACGGTGCTGCAGCGGGGACGCCGTACCGCCCTGGCCGAGGCCCGCCTCACGGACCCGGCCGACCGCCTGGTAGCCCACGCCACCTCGACCTGCCTGATCTTCCCCCTCCCCTGACCCGCCCCCTTGTGCTCGGCGATCTTGCAGTTACGGCCCCCGCGCTGCCGGTTTCGCGGCATTCGCGGGGGCCGTAAGTGCAAGATCGCGCGGGAGAGCGAGGGAGGGAGGCGCGAGAGGGAGGGCGGGGTCAGTCAGGCCTTGGCGGCGGTGCGGGCGGCTCGGGCTGCGCGGCGCTCCTCGAAGCGGGACGCCTGGGTCTCCAGGGTGTCCAGGTGGGCGGCGATCTGGTCGCGGGCGGTCTCGCCGTCGGCGTTCAGGCCGGTCACCTCGAACAGGTTCCACTGGCGCAGCACCGGCATCACCACCTCGTCGCGGTGCTGGCGCAGGTCGTAGATGCCGGCCAGCGCGATCGCCACCGACTTGCGGGCGAAGCCGTCGATGCCCACGCCCGGCATCTGGAAATCGGCCAGCACGTCGGCGACCGCCCGCATCGCCTGCGACGGCGCCAGCTCGAAGGCCGCGCCGAGCAGGTTGCGGTAGAAGACCATGTGCAGGTTCTCGTCCGCGGCGACCCGGGCCAGCAGCGCCTCGCACGTCGGGTCGCCGGTGGCCCGGCCCGTGTTGCGGTGCGAGATGCGGGTGGCCAGCTCCTGGAACGACACGTACGCCAGCGAGTGCAGCATCTCCTGGTCGTGCGCGTTCTGGTAACCGGCCGACATGTGCACCATGCGGGCCCGCTCCAGCGCCACCGGGTCCACCGCCCGGGTCACCGTGAGGTAGTCGCGGATCGCCGTGCCGTGCCGCCCCTCCTCCGCGGTCCACCGGTGCACCCAGGTGCCCCACGCGCCGTCGCGCCCGAACAGGGTGGCGATCTCGTGGTGGTACGAGGGCAGGTTGTCCTCGGTGAGCAGGTTGACGATCAGCGCGGTCCGGGCCACCTCGGGCAGCGTCGAGTCCTCCGGCGACCACGCCTCGCCGCCCAGCGGACCGTCGAACGTGCGGCCCTCGCTCCACGGCACGTACTCGTGCGGGAACCACTCCTTGGCCAGCGACAGGTGGCGGTCGAGGTTCTTCTCGACCACCGGCTCGAGTTCGGTGAGCAGAGCGGTCTGGCTGAGCACGGTCACGACGTTCTCCCTACGGTGGCGTAACTTACGCCACCGTAGGTCGAAACGCCGTCAGACGCCAGTGCCGGCCGGGCCGACCAGCGGCTTCAGGTCCGCCCGGGGCGGCGTCCACTCCCCCGCCGCGGCGGGCACCTGCTCGCCGGAACGGATGTCCTTGACCTCGTCGCCGTCCGCGCCGGGGAACCAGACGTACGGGATGCCGCGCCGCTCGGCGTACCGGATCTGCTTGCCGAACTTGGCCGCCGACGGGGACACCTCGGTGGGCACACCCCGCGACCGCAGCGCCGCCGCGACCGCATCGCTGGCCGCCCGGTCCTCCTCGGCGGTGACCGCCACCAGCACGCAGGTCGGCACCGAACGGGACACCGACAGCGCCTCGGCGCCGAACAGCAGGCCGAGCAGCCGGGTCACGCCGATCGAGATGCCCACCCCGGGGAACCGGACGTTGCCCGAGCTGGCCAGGTTGTCGTACCGGCCGCCGGAACAGATCGAGCCGAACCGCTCGTAGCCGATCATCTGCGTCTCGTAGACCGTACCCGTGTAGTAGTCCAGGCCCCGCGCGATGCGCAGGTCGGCCACGCAGAGGCCGGGCGCGTGCGCGGCGGCGGTCTCCACCACGGCGGTCAGCTCCGCGACGCCCTCGTCCAGCAGCGGGTCGCTCACCCCGAGGCCGCGCACCGCGTCGGCGAAGGAGGCGTCCGGCGCGGAGATCTCGGCCAGTGACAGCACGGCCTTGGCCTGCGCCTCGCTCGCCCCGGCGGTGCTCGCCAGCAGCTCCGTCACCCCGGCCGGGCCGATCTTGTCGAGCTTGTCGACGGCGCGCAGCGCCGCCTCGGCGTCGGTCAGCCCGATGCCCCGGTAGAAGCCCTCGCAGATCTTGCGGTTGTTGACCTGGATGCGCACCGGCGGGATCGGCAGCGACCGCAACGCGTCGCCGATGACCAGCGGCATCTCCGCCTCGTAGTGGGCCGGCAGGGTGTCCCGGTCGACGATGTCGATGTCGGCCTGGAGGAACTCCCGGTAGCGGCCCTCCTGCGGGCGCTCACCCCGCCACACCTTCTGGATCTGGTAACGGCGGAACGGGAACTGGAGCTTGCCCGCGTTCTCCAGCACGTAGCGGGCGAACGGCACGGTCAGGTCGAAGTGCAGGCCGAGCGCGTCGTCACCGGCCGGGCCGTCGGTGTCGGCCTGCAACCGGCGCAGCAGGTAGACCTCCTTTGCGGTATCCCCCTTCCGCAGCAACTGATCCAGCGGCTCCACCGAGCGGGTCTCCAGTGGCGCGAAGCCGTACAGCTCGAACGTGGTGCGAATGCGATCGAGAACGAACTGCTCGATCATCCGCTGGGCGGTGGTCCACTCCGGGAAGCCGGAAATGGGCGTGGGCTTGCTCATCACGAACTCCTTGAGAACCCGCGCGGGCGCGGGTGAGGGTCTAGAGGCCTCGGGTGGGCGCGGCCGGGCGCGCGCCGCCGGTGCCCGCCACCTCGACGAGGTACGGGTTGGTCGCGCGCTCGCGGCCGATCGTGGTCGCGGGGCCGTGGCCGGGCAGGACGACCGTGTCGTCGGCCAGCGGGAGCACCTTCTCCCGCAGGCTGGACAGCATCCGGGGCATGCTGCCGCCCGGCAGGTCGGTGCGGCCGATCGAGCCGGCGAACAGCACGTCACCGGAGAGGCAGATCTGCTCCGCCTCCCAGGGCGAGCCGGCGCCGGGCAACCGGAACAGCACCGACCCGCCGGTATGGCCGGGGGCGTGGTCGACGGTGATCTCCAACCCGGCCAGCGACAGCGTCGCGCCGTCGGTCAGCTCGGCCACGTCGTCCGGCTCGGCGTACGGCAGCCGGCCGCCGAACAGCTGGGTCAGGTCCGTCGACAGCGCCTTGCTCGGGTCGGCCAGCAGTTCCCGGTCGTCCGGGTGGACGTAGGCGGGGATGCCCCGCGCGCCGCAGACCGGGGCGACGGAGAAGGTGTGGTCCAGGTGGCCGTGGGTGAGCAGCACGGCGGCCGGGTGCAGGCGGTGCTCGGCGAGCACGGCGTCGAGCCGGTCGAGCACCCCGATGCCGGGGTCGACCACCACGCACTGCTCCCCCGGCCCGGTCGCCACCACGTAGCAGTTGGTGCCGAAGGCGTCCGCGGGAAAGCCGGCCACGAGCACGTCGCTCCCCTTTCCGTCCGTCGTCGTCTGCTTGCAGCCTAGTCGTAGCGGCCAGCGAGTTCCGTCCGCCACCGGCCCCGTCCGCCCCGGTCGGGCTGAGATGACCGGACCTCGTACACCACTTTCACAGTCGCTACCCGTACACTCTGGCGGGCGTGTGGCGTGGCGCACCCCGATCGGAACGGCGGACGGCGCCCGGCGCCGGCGGCGATCAGGCAGAGGAAGGGGAGCGCGCGTGGCTTCCAGCAGGGACCGGCAGCGCAAACTGGCGCGCGCCAAGCTCGACCGGCAGCTCGCCCGGCGGGCGGCGGCCGCGAAGCGCCGCCGGCAGATCCGGGCCGGTGTGGGCGCCGCGGTGGTGCTCGTGCTGATCGTGGCCGGCTCCGCCTGGGCACTCGGCGCGTTCGACTCCGAGCCGGAGAAGAAGGCCGCCGAGGACGTCTGCCTCTGGACCGCGGAGGACGGCGCCGTCAACACCAACCTCAAGGACGTCGGCCAGCCGCCCACCACGGGCCTGCCGACCTCGGGCACCCGCCCGATGACGATCACCACCAACCAGGGTGGGCCGATCACCGTCGAGCTGGACCAGACCGACGCGCCGTGCGGCGCGGCGAGCCTGAGCTACCTGGCCGGCCGGTCGTTCTTCGACAACACCACCTGCCACGAGATCACCGCCGAGGGCGCGCTGCGCTGCGGTGACCCGACCGGCACCGGGCTCGGCGGCCCGACCTACTCGTTCTACGACGAGAACGTCCCGACCGCGCCGGAGCCGAGCCCGTCGGCGTCGCCGGCGCCCGGGCAGCCCCCGACGTACCCGAAGGGCACGGTCGCCATGATCGGCAACCCGCCCGGCAGCAACGGCAGCCAGTTTCTGATCTTCTTCAAGGACGCCAGCCCGGCCAAGCCGGCCTACTCGGTGGTCGGCAAGGTCACCGGCGGGCTCGACGTGGTGGAGAAGATCGGCGCCATGCCGACGGTGGACAATGGCAACGGTGCCAAGGTCAAGCCGAAGACGCAGGTGCTGGTCCAGAGCGTCACCGTCGGCGAGCCCGGCGCGGCGCCGGCCGAAAGCCCCGCGCCCTCGCCCAGCGCCAGCGCGGGCTGACCCGACAACCCGATCCGGCGGCCTGCCGCCGGTGACCACACGTGACCCGGCGGCGCGCGCGCCGACCCCATACGCAGCAGGTGAGGAGTGACCGTGACGTCCACCAGAGACCGCCAGCGCGCGGCGGCGCGGGCCAAGCTCGAGCGGGAGATGGCGGAGCGGGCCGGCCGGGCCCGCAAGCGCCGGCAGACCCAGGCGATCGTCGGGGCCGCGGCGGTGCTGGTGCTCGTCGTGGCCGGCACGGTCTGGCTCGTCACCGCGCTCGGCGACGACGACGAGAAGCAGGGCGGCACCACCGCCGCCGGGGCCGTCCAGTGCGCGTACACGGAGGTGCCCAAGGAGGGCCGTCCGGCGCAGATCAAGGACGTCGGCCTGCCGCCGGCCCAGCAGTCCGGCAAGGGCACCCAGACGATGACCATCGACACCAACCTGGGCCCGATCACCGCCAAGATCGACCGCGCCAAGGTGCCCTGCACCGCCGGCAGCTTCACGCACCTGGCCGGCAAGGGCTTCTTCGACAACACCAAGTGCCACCGGCTGGTCACCGAGGGCATCAAGGTGCTCCAGTGCGGCGACCCGAGCGCCACCGGGAAGGGCTGGCGGGACACCGACGGCACCGGCGGCCCGTCGTACAACCTGGCCGAGGAGAACCTCCCCACCGACAAGCGCCCGCCGTACCCGGAGGGCGTCATCGCGATGGCCAACTCCGGCCAGCCGGGCAGCACCGGCAGCCAGTTCTTCATCGTGTACGGCGACTCGCCGCTCGACCCGAACTACACCGTGCTGGGCACCATAACCGGTGGCATGGACGTGGTGAAGCAGGTCGCCGCGGCCGGTGACGACGGCGCGTTCGCCAAGCAGGCCGGCGGTGGTCACCCGAAGAAGGAGATCACCATGACCAAGGTGACGATGAGCCCGGTCGAGGGCGGCTGACCGCACCCGCACGACGACGAAGCGCCCGCCGGCTGATCGCAGCCGGCGGGCGCTTTCGCGTGCGTGGGTGGTTCAGGCCCCCGAGGTGACCCGGTACGCGTCGAACACGCCGTCGACCTTCCGTACGGCGGCCAGCAGGTGGCCGAGGTGCTTCGGGTCGGCCATCTCGAAGCTGAACCGGCTGACCGCCACCCGGTCGCGGGTGGTGGTGACGGTCGCCGAGAGGATGTTCACCCGCTCCTCGGACAGCACCCGCGTCACGTCGGCGAGCAGCTTGTGCCGGTCCAGCGCCTCGACCTGGATGGCGACCAGGAACGTGGAGGCGGAGGTGAGCTTCCAGCTCACCTCGACCACCCGCTCCGGCTGGGCGCGCAGGTCCTCGGCGTTGGCGCAGTCGTCCCGGTGCACGCTGACCCCGCCGGAGCGGGTGACGAATCCGAACACCGAGTCCGGCGGCACTGGGGTGCAGCAGCGGGCCAGCTTGATCCAGACGTCGCTGACGCCGCGGACCACCACGCCCGGGTCGGCGCTGCTCTGCCGGCTGCGCGGCGGCCGGGTGGCGACGGCGGTCTCGGCGATGTCCTCCGCCGCGCCCTCCTCGCCGCCGTAGGACGCCATCAGCTTCTGCACCACCGACTGCGCGGAGACCTGGCTGTCGCCGACCGCCGCGTACAGCGAGGCCACGTCGGCGAGGTGCAGGTCCCGCGCGATCGCCATCAGCGCGTCCGAGGTGAGCATCCGCTGCAACGGCATGCCCTGCTTGCGCATCGCCTTGACGATCGCGTCCTTGCCGGCCTCGATCGCCTCCTCGCGCCGCTCCTTGTTGAAGTACTGGCGGATCTTCGTACGCGCACGCGGGCTCTTCACGAAGCCCAGCCAGTCCTGCGTGGGGCCGGCCGTGTCCGACTTCGACGTGAAGATCTCGATCACGTCGCCGTTGGACAGCGTCGATTCCAGCGGCACCAGCTTGCCGTTGACCCGCGCGCCGATGCACTTGTGCCCGACCTCGGTGTGCACCGCGTACGCGAAGTCCACCGGCGTCGACCCGGTCGGCAGCGGGATGACGTCGCCCTTGGGCGTGAAGACGTACACCTCCTGGCTGGACAGGTCGAACCGCAGCGCGTCCAGGAACTCGCTCGGGTCGGCCGCCTCACGCTGCCAGTCCAGCAGCTGCCGCAGCCAGGTCATCTCGTCGATGTGCGCCGGCGGGCCCACCACCGGGGTGCCCTTGTGCTCCTTGTACTTCCAGTGCGCGGCGATGCCGAACTCGGCCGTGCGGTGCATCGCGTACGTGCGGATCTGCATCTCCACCGGCTTGCCGGTGGGCCCGATGACAGTCGTGTGCAACGACTGGTACATATTGAACTTGGGCATGGCGATGTAGTCCTTGAACCGGCCCGGCACCGGCTGCCAGTTGGCGTGGATGACCCCCAGCGCCGCGTAGCAGTCACGCACCGTGTCGACCAGGATCCGCACGCCGACCAGGTCGTAGATGTCGTTGAAGTCGCGCCCCCGCACGATCATCTTCTGGTAGATCGAGTAGAGGTGCTTCGGCCGCCCGGTCGTCTCCGCCTTGATCTTGGCGGCCTTCAGGTCGGTGGACACCTTCTGGGTCACCTGGCGCAGCAGCGCCTCGCGCTGCGGCTGGTGCTCCCCGATCAGCCGGTTGATCTCCTCGAAGCGCTTCGGGAACAGCGTGCCGAAGGCGAGATCCTCCAGCTCCCACTTGATCGTGTTCATACCGAGGCGGTGCGCCAGCGGGGCCAGGATCTCCAGCGTCTCCTTGGCCTTCTGCTCCTGCTTCGGGCGGGGCAGGAAGGTCAGGGTCCGCATGTTGTGCAGCCGGTCGGCCAGCTTGATCACCAGGACCCGGGGGTCCTTCGCCATCGCCACGACCATCTTGCGGATGGTCTCGGCCTTGGCCGCGTCGCCGAGCTTGACCTTGTCGAGCTTCGTGACGCCGTCGACGAGCAGCGCGACCTCACCGCCGAAGTCGGCGCGCATCTGGTCGAGCGTGTACTCCGTGTCCTCGATGGTGTCGTGCAGCAGCGCCGCGACCAGGGTGGTGGTGTCCATGCCCAGGTTCGCCAGGATGGTCGCCACCGCGAGCGGGTGCGTGATGTAGGGGTCGCCGGACTTGCGGTACTGCCCCGAGTGCCACCGCGCGGCCGTGTCGAAGGCGCGCTGGAGCAGCCGCGCGTCGGCCTTGGGATGGTTCTCCCGGTGCGTCGCGATCAGCGGCTCCAGCACCTCGCTGACCTGCGAGGTCTGCCAGGGCGCGTTGAACCGGGCCAGCCGGGCGCGTACCCGACGGCCGGTGGGCGCGTTGGAGAGGGCGAAACCGCCGCCGGGCGTGGATTCGGTGGAACCCTCGGTCGGGAACGGCACCACGACCGCCCCGCCGTCGGCCGTCGCGTCGGACGCGCCGCCGGTGGCGCCGGTCGCCCGGGCCGGCGGGTTGCCGCTGCGCTCGGTCACCGAGCCGTCCGCGTCGCCTGTCGGGTGCACCGTGCCCTCCACCGGAGGGACGACATCGTGGGACACCGGCCTCCTCACCGCTCGCCGGGATGCGCCGGCCGTCCGGCCGACGTCTGGTTCAACCGGCCGGGGGGCCGGTGTTGTTCCACGCGGTCGCCGGGGCCGGGCCCCGGCGCCTTCGCCGCCCCGGAGATCTCGGCCGGGCCGGGCAGAGGGCAATGCTACCCGTACGCAGGGTACGCCACCGCTCCCCCGGACGGTCGGCGCCGACCGGCCCGACGGGTCGGCCTGGTCAAACGGTCAACAGGGCATGGACCGGGCGCTGGGCCAGCCGCTTACGGCCCTCCAGGAAACCCAGCTCCAGCAGCACGGTGAACCCGGCCACCGTCCCGCCGGCCCGTTCCACCAGGTCGAGCGTGGCCTCGGCGGTCCCGCCGGTGGCGAGCACGTCGTCGAGCACCAGCACCCGGTGGCCCGCGGTGAAGGCGTCCTGGTGCACCTCCAGCGTCGCCTCGCCGTACTCCAGCGCGTAGGAGGCCGAGTGGGTGGCCCGGGGCAGCTTGCCGGCCTTGCGCACCGGCACCACGCCGACGCCGGTGGCGTACGCGACCGCCGCCGCCAGCACGAACCCGCGCGCCTCGATGCCGGCGACAGTGTCGAACGAGTCCCGCCCGTGGTACGCGATGATGCCGTCGATCACCGCCCGGAACGCCTCACCGTCGGCGAACAGCGGCATCAGGTCCTTGAACACGACACCCGGCTTGGGGAAGTCCGGCACGTCCAGCAGCCGGCTGGCGACGAGCCGGGCGACCTCCGGGCCGCTGTCTCCGCGTACCCCTGCGGTGTGGGTCTCCGTCACGGTGCGTCCCATGTCCTCTCGAAACGACGACGGCGTCCGTCATGCCGTGACAACAGCATGACGGACGCCGTCGGACCGATTCCGTCCGGCCCTGCGGTCAGCGGCGCTTGCCGCCGGGGCGGTTGCCGCCGCCCCCGGCGGGACGGCCGCCGCGGGCGCCGCTGGGGCGCTTGCCCGCGGGCCGGGCGCCCACCTTGGGTGCGGCGCCGGCCAGCGCGGCCACCTCGGGGTCGATCGGCGCGTCGGCGGCCGGCGCGGCGGTACGCGGGCCCTTCGGCGTGATCTCGCCCCGGGCGAGCGCGGCCCGGCGGGACAGCACCCGCTTGTTGTGCGCGCTGATCCGCGGGTCCATGTTCTTCAGCAGCACCAGCAGCGGCGTGGCCAGCAGGATCGAGGTCAGGAACGCCACCGCCATACCGACGAACAGCACCAGGCCGAGGTCCTTCAGTGTGCCCGCGCCGAGCAGGCCGGCGCCGATGAAGAGCAGGCCGCCGACCGGCAGCAGCGCCACCACCGAGGTGTTCAGCGACCGCATGAGGCTCTGGTTGAGCGCCAGGTTGGACGCCTCGCCGTAGGTCGTGTTGTTGTTCGCGGTGATGCCGCGCGTGTTCTCCTGCACCTTGTCGAAGACCACCACCACGTCGTAGAGCGCGAAGCCCAGGATCGTGAGGAAGCCGATGATCGTCGACGGGGTGACCTCGAAGCCGACCAGCGAGTAGATGCCGGCGGTCAGGGCCAGGTTGGTCAGCAGCGAGGCGATTGCGGCGACCGCCATCCGCCACTCGAAGCGCAGCACCAGGTAGATCGACACCACGGCGATGAAGATCACCAGACCGAGCAGCGCGCGCGAGGTGACCTGGCTGCCCCACGCCTCGGAGACCTGGCTGCCGCTGATCTGGTCGGCCGGGATGCCGAACTCCTGCGCCATCGCGGTCTTGGCCGCGTTGGCCTGCTCGGCGGAGAGCTGGCCGGTGCGCATCTCGTAGAACTCGCCGCTGGTGCCGCCGACCTTCTGCGCGCTGACCACCTCGACACCCGGCGCCTCGTCGGCCAGCACCTCGTCCACGGTCCGCTCGGCCTGATCCAGCGTGCCGACGCTGGCCGGCACCTGGAAGGAGTTGCCACCGGCGAACTCGATGCCCAGCTTGAAGCCGCTGATCGCGAAGCTCAGCACGGCGATCAGCACGAGCACGCCGGCCACGCCGAACCACAGCTTGCGCCGCCCGACGATGTTGAGATCCGCCTCGCCCCGGTAGAGCCGGGCGGCCAGACCGCTCTTAGCCATCTCAGGCCTCCTTCACACGCGGGTTGCGGGCGGTGCCCGGCTCGGCCGACCGGGCCGGCAGCGCCCGGCCCAGACCGCTGACCCGCGGCGACAGGAACGCCCGGGTCCGGGCGAACATCGTCATGATCGGGTGGCGGAAGAGGAACACGACGACCAGGTCCAGCACGGTCGCCAGGCCGAGCGCGAAGGCGAAGCCCTTCACCGCGCCGACCGACACGATGTAGAGCACCACCGCCGACATCAGCGTGATGGCGTTCGCCGAGATGATCGTCCGGCGGGCCCGGATCCAGGCGCGCGGCACCGCGCTGCGTGGACTGCGGCCCTCGCGGATCTCGTCCTTCAGTCGTTCGAAGTAGATGACGAACGAGTCCGCCGCGACGCCCAGAGAGACGATCATGCCGGCGATGCCGGCGAGCGTGAGCGTGAAGCCGATCGACCGGCCGAGCACCACGAGCGCGCCGAAGACCAGCAGCGCGGAGAGCACCAGGCTCAGGAAGATGACCGAGCCGAGCAGGCGGTAGTAGAAGAACGAATAGATGATGACCAGCAGCATGCCGATGCCGGCCGCCAGCAGACCCGCCTTGAGGTGGCTGTCGCCGAGCGTCGCGGTGACGTTCTGCTGCTCCTGCGGCTCGAACGTCACCGGCAGCGCGCCGTAGCGCAGCTGGCTGGCCAGCGCGTTCGCGGCCTTGTTGTCGAAGCTGCCGGTGATCTGCGAGTCACCGGTCAGCACGCCCTGGATCTCCGGGGACGAGACGATCTCGTTGTCCAGCACCACGGCGACGCGGCACTTGCCGTCCGGGCCGAGCGCGGCCTGGTCGCAGGCCTGACCCTCGTTGTTGAACGCCTCGCGGGTCAGCGCGGTCCACTTCTCCTGGCCGCTGCCGGTGAAGTTGAGGCTGACCACCCAGGAGCTGGTCTGGTCGAGCTGGGCGGAGGCGTTCTTCACGTCGGTGCCGAGCACCTTCGCCACGTCCAGCAGGTACTTCGCGCCGGACTCGCAGGCGACCGCCTTCTGCTTCTCGTCCTTGATCGAGGCGGCGGGCCGCTTGTCGAGCTGGGCGCAGGTGATGGTCGGGACGTTGAACTGCATCTCCACCGGCAGGACCGCGACCTCCTGCGGGGTGAGCGTGCCGAAGGGCTTGAGCTTGTCGGCCAGCGACGGATCGGTGGTCAGGTCCGCCGGGGCCTGCAGGCCCGAGGCGGCGGCCCAGGCGGCCGCGCCGACCTTCTGCTCGACGGCCTTGCGCTGCTGCTCGATGCTCTGCGGCACCGGCTCGGCGCTGGCGCTCGGGCTCGGCGCGGCGGCGCTCGGCGAGGCCGACGGGGACGCGGAGGCGCTGGCGCTCGGAGTGGGGGCCATGCCGCCCTGCCCGCCGGCGCTCGGCGACCCGCTCACCTTGGGGCTCGTGCTCGCCTTGGGCGACGCGCTGCCCGACGGCGTGGCGGCTCCGGACGGGGTGGCGCTCGGGGTCGGCGCGGGCGCGGCCGCGGCGCCGCTGCCGTCGGTGGCCTTGAGCACCTTGCGGAAGCGCAGCTCGGCGGCCTCACCGACGTCGGTGAGGTCGCGGTTCTGGCCGGGCAGGGAGATGACGATGTTGCGGTTGCCCTCGGTGACCACCTCGGCCTCGGCCACGCCGTAGGCGTTGACCCGGCTCTCGATGATCTGCCGGGCCTCCTCGAGGTTGTCGGCGGTCGGGGGCTTGCCGTCCACCGTGTTGGTGGCCTCGAGCGTCAGCCGGGTGCCGCCGACGAGGTCCAGGCCGAGCCGCGGCTCCAACCGGTCCTTCCAGCCACCGCTGGCGCCGCCCGAGAAGAACACCAATAGATAGAGGACGACGAAGATGAGCCCGAGCACGGCGAGCTGCCGTCCGGGCCGCATCTGTCCCTGAGGTGGTGCCACGGCTGTCCTGTCTCCCTGTACGGTCGCGCCGCTTCCACGGCGGCGACAACTGTCGGGCCGGGGGTGTCCGCCCGACTGCTCCGGCGGGTCGGCACCGGAGGACGGCACGCCGGCTGGAGCGCGGCGCGGGGGCGCCGCACGGCCCGGCCGGATGCCGGCGCCGCGCGCCGACCCCAACTATCCACTTGTACGGATGAATCCGCTGCCCCGTCCGGGACGGGTGGTCACTCCTTGACCGGCTCGGCTTCCTCGGAGATCGTCTCGGCCGCCGGCGCCTCGGGGCGCTTGATCACCCGCGCGACGGCGGGACGGGCGTACCGGGTCTGCACGCCCGGGGCGACCTCGAGCAGGACCGTCTCGTCCTCGACCGCGGTGACCGTGCCGTGCAGGCCGCCGATGGTGACCACCTCGTCGCCCGGGGCGAGTGCGGCCTGCATCTGCTCGGCCTCGCGGCGGCGCTTCTGCTGCGGACGGATCATCATGAAGTACATGACGACGAAAAGCAGAGCGATCATGAGGATCGGCGTCAGACTGCCGGCTCCCCCGCCACTCGCTGCTGCGTAAAGCACGGTGTAGACCTTCCGGTTGGCCTCCACCCCGGCGCCGGAGGGCGCCGCAGCGGAAGCGGATTCTCACGTCCTGTACAAACCGCGGCGAAGTCTAGTCCCTGCTCCTGAGAAGACCGAATGCGGCACAGATCACGAACGGATCACGGCTGGTCGGTCTGCACCGAGAACAGATCGGGCCCCGGAGGGGCATCCGCACCAAATGTACCATTCGGGGGCGTACGGCCCAGATGGCGCCAGGCGGCCTCGGTCGCCACCCGCCCGCGCGGGGTACGGGCCAGCAGCCCGGCCCGGACCAGGAACGGCTCGCAGACCTCCTCGACCGTGTCCGGCTGCTCCCCCACCGCCACGGCGAGCGTGGACAGGCCCACCGGGCCGCCCCGGAACGAGTCGACGAGCGCGGTCAGCACCGCGCGGTCGAGCCGGTCCAGGCCCAGCGCGTCCACGTCGTAGACGGTCAGCGCGGCCCGAGCCGTCTCCAGCGTGACCACGCCGTCGGCGCGCACCTCGGCGTAGTCGCGGACCCGGCGCAGCAGCCGGTTGGCGATGCGCGGGGTGCCCCGGGACCGGCCGGCGACCTCCGCCGCGCCGTCCGCGGTGATCGGCACGCCGAGGATCCGGGCCGACCGGTGCAGCAGCGTCTCCAGGTCGGCCGGTGCGTAGAAGTCGAGGTGCGCGACGAAGCCGAACCGGTCGCGCATCGGACCGGTCAGCAGACCGGAACGGGTGGTGGCGCCGACGAGCGTGAACGGCTCCACGTCGAGCGGGATCGCGGTGGCGCCCGGCCCCTTGCCGACCACCACGTCGACCCGGAAGTCCTCCATGGCGCTGTAGAGCAGCTCCTCGGCCGGCTTGGCGATCCGGTGGATCTCGTCGATGAACAGCACGTCGCCCTCGGCGAGGCTGGTCAGGATCGCGGCCAGGTCGCCGGAGCGCTCGATGGCCGGGCCGCTGGTCACCCGAATCCCGGTGCCCAGCTCGGCGGCGACGATGTTGGCCAGGGTCGTGTTGTGCACCACGAAGTCGTTCACGGTGAAGGTGTGGTCGCCGTCGACGGTCAGGCACCGGCACTCCTGCAGGCCCACCGCCTCGACGGAGGCCACCCGGTCGGCGGCGAGCCGTTCGTCGAATCGATCTCGGCGCGGCATCCACTCGGCGAGCCGCCGACCTCGCTCACCGATCACCGTCACACGCTGCGCGAACCGCGCCACATCGTCCTGGCTGGTGACGCTCAACCGCCAGGACTCGTGCGGCCGACCCTGGTAACGGCCGCGCTTGAGCTTGAGCCGTGACTGGACACCGAGCCGCAGCAGCAGGTGTTGTACGTCCTCCAGCAGCCCCCGTGAAACGCTGTAGAACTCGACGACCACGTCGTACCGATCACGTCCCCGGCGGCTCACCGTGCCGTCGCAGGCGAAGTAGGCGCCGAGAAACGCCGACACCTGCCAGGCGTCACCCTCGAAGACGAAGTCGGGCACTCGCTTCTGCCACGCGTTCTTTCCGAGCAGGCCGTGCTCGGCCAGCCAGGGCTGAAGACCCGAGATGCGGATCAGCGAACTACGGGCACTGTTGGGCCTGGTCACGTGGCTGTGCCCGATCCGGTCACACGTAGACCGGAAGTCGGCCAGCACGTCCTCGTCACCCCCCGTGAAGGTGACCTGATTCGTCGTGCATCCGTCGCCGACGAGATAGCCGGCGAGCTTGTACTCGGCAACGTCCTGAACGGCGTCCGCGACCAGTTCCGGGCACAGGACGTTGGCGACGAAGTCACGGTCGGTGAGATCTCCCGCCTTCGTCCAGCCCTCGGTGGTCCAGAAGGGGTGATCGGGTGCCGCGACCACGTCCCGCCCACTCGTGGTCCGGATCCGGACCGTCTCCAGTTCACCCTGCTCGTGCACCGCCAGCACGGTGGCGCCCACCCCGGTTCGGGTGATGACCCGGTCACCCACCTCGATGTCACCGAGCCGACGCCGTGATCCGTCCTCCATCAGGACCAGAGCCTCCACGGACACCGGCTTACCGAGGCCAGGCGGCCCCGACAGGAGGATGTGGTCGGGCGGGGAGCCGCGCCGCATCGCGCCCTGCAACAGCAGGTCGAGCTGGTCGCGGACGCGGTGCTGGGCGATGAACTCGTCGAGCCGCTTCGGGCGGACGCTCGCCTCGGCGTCCCGCTCGGCGTCGTCGACGTACGCCGAGACCAGGTTCTCCCCGCTCATCGGGTCCGGCCCAGGAGGCGGATGGCCTGCTTGAGCAGCACCGGCACCGGCGGGGTCTCGCCGTCGACGGTCTCCGCCACCGCGGCCACCGCCTGTTCGGCCTGGGCCGCCGTCCAGCCGAGCCCGACGAGCGCCTGGCGGACCTGCTCCGGCCAGGCGCCGGCGGTCACCCCGGCCGCGCCGTCGGCGCCCACCGGCACCGGGCCGACCCGGTCGCGCAGCTCCAGCACCAGCCGCTCGGCGCCCTTCTTGCCGATGCCCGGCACCCGGGTCAGCGCCGCGGTGTCGGCGTTGGCGATGGCCTTGCGGACCGCGTCCGGCGTGTGCACGGCGAGCACCGCCTGCGCCAGCCGGGGACCGACCCCGCTGGCGGTCTGGAGCAGCTCGAACAACTGCTTGGCGTCGTCGTCGGCGAAGCCGTAGAGGGTGAGCGAGTCCTCCCGGACCACCAGGCTGGTGGCGAGCCGGGCGGGCTGGCCCACGCGCAGGTCGGCGATCGTGCCGGGGGCGCACTGCACGGCCAGGCCGATGCCGCCCACCTCCACCACCGCGTGATCCGGGCCGGTGGCGGTCACCGTGCCGCGTACGCTCGCGATCATCGCGTCCCTCCTCGTCGGGCCCGTTGCGCGGCGGCGACCAGCTTGGACCGGGTGCCCCCGCGCCACACGTGGCAGATGGCCAGCGCCAGGGCGTCGGCGGCGTCGGCCGGTTTCGGCGGCTCGGGCAGCCGCAGCAGCCGGGTGACCATGGTGGTCATCTGCTTCTTGTCGGCCTGGCCGGAGCCGGTCACCGCGGCCTTCACCTCGCTCGGCGTGTACGTCGTCACCGGGAGCCCGGCCCGGGCCCCGGCGAGCACCGCGACGCCGCTGGCCTGCGCGGTGCCCATCACGGTGCGGACGTTGTGCTGGCTGAACACGCGCTCCACCGCGACCGCGTCCGGCCGGTGCTCGGCGACCAGGTCGGTGAGCGAGCGGTCCAGGTGCAGCAGGCGCAGCGCGAGGTCGTCCTCGGGGTCGGTGTAGACCACGTAGTAGGCCACGAGTGTGCAGGGGCGGCCCGGCACGCCCTCGACCACGCCGACCCCGCACCGGGTCAGCCCCGGGTCGACGCCCAGCACGCGCACGCCGCCTCCTCCCCGAGCCGCCAGCAGTACGTGTGTTCGACACACCCTACTGGTGCGCGCCGGGAGCGGGACGGCCGGACACGCCGGGCGCGGGCGGTGACGCGGCGCACCACACACGCGGGCGGTGGAGTATGTGTCGCCGCCCCATGTGCCAGGGGGCACCCGGCTCGTACGTTCATGCGCCATGACGGCAGAACCCGTGGCGGTCCCCCACGTCGTACACGTCGACCTGACCGGTCGCACCGCGCTGGTCACCGGTGGTGGCGGCGGCATCGGACGGGCCTGTGCCCTGCGCCTGGCGGCGGCCGGCGCGACCGTGGTGGTGCTGGACCGCGACGTGTCGGCGGCCGAGGCGGTGGCCGCCGAGACCGGCGGCCGGGCCGTCGGGATCGACCTGGCCGACCCGGCGGCGGTGGACGCACTCGACGTCGACGCCGACATCGTGGTCAACAACGCCGGCCTGCAACACGTCGCGCCGGTGCAGGACTTCCCGGTCGAGCGCTTCGAGTACATCCAGCGGGTGATGGTGGAGGCGCCGTTCCTGCTGATCCGCCGCGCGCTGCCCCGGATGTACGCGGGCGGCTGGGGCCGGATCGTGAACATCTCCTCGGTGCACGGGCTGCGCGCCTCGCCGTTCAAGTCGGCGTACGTCTCGGCCAAGCACGCGCTGGAGGGCCTGTCCAAGGTGGTCGCGCTGGAGGGCGCCGCGCACGGCGTCACCGCCAACTGCATCAACCCGGCGTACGTGCGCACCGCGCTGGTGGAGAGCCAGATCGCCGACCAGGCGGCCACCCACGGCATCGGCGAGGACGAGGTGGTCGAGAAGATCATGCTGGCCCGGGCGGCGATCAAGCGGCTGATCGAGCCGGACGAGGTGGCCGAACTGGTGGCGTACCTGTGCTCCCCGCCCGCCGCGTTCCTCACCGGCACCTCGATCGCCCTCGACGGGGGCTGGACGGCGAACTAGTGGCCCCGCGCACAATGTCGGTCATGTCGTCGCCGGTCGAGTTCCTGGAGCTGCTGGCGCGCGAGGCCGCCGCGGTCGAGTTCGAGGGCCCGCTGGTGGCCGCGCGCGCCGCCGGCCTGCCCGCCGAACGGCTCGCCGAGCTGGAACAGGCGAAGGTGGTGGCGCTGCGGGTACGGGCGCTGCTGGCGCGCCGGCGCCGCCGGGAGACCGAGCTGTCCGGCCTGTACGACACCGCGAGCGACCTGGCCGGCCTGCGCGACCTGGACGACGTGCTGCGCGCGATCGTGCACCGGGCGCGGATCCTGCTCGGCACCGACGTGGCGTACATGACGCTGAACGACGACGAGCGCGGCGACACGTACATGCGGGTCACCGACGGCTCGATCTCGGCCCGGTTCCAGCGGCTGCGGCTGGAGCTGGGCGACGGGCTGGGCGGCCTGGTCGCGCAGACCGGCACGCCGTACGTCACCTCGAACTACCAGGAGGACGAGCGGTTCCGGCACACCGGCGAGATCGACGGCGGGGTGGGCGAGGAGGGCCTGGTGGCCATCCTCGGCGTGCCGCTGCGGCTGGGGTCCAGCGTGATCGGCGTGCTGTACGCGGCGAACCGCTCGGCCCGGCCGTTCGCCCGCGAGGAGGTGTCGCTGCTGGTCTCGCTCGCGGCGCACGCGGCGGTGGCGATCGACACCGCGCGGCTGCTCGCCGAGACCCGGGCGGCGCTGGCGGAGCTGTCGGCGGCGAACAGCACCATCCGGGCGCACAGCAGCTCGGTGGAGCGCGCCGCCGCCGCGCACGACCGGATGACCGCGCTGGTGGTGCGCGGCGGCGGGATGGAGGATGTCGCGGCGGCGGTCACCGAGGTGCTCGGCGGGGCGTTGCTGGCGCTGGACGCCGAGGGCCGGCGGCTGGCCCGGGTCGGCGAGATCGAGGAGCCGGACCGGGCCGACATCGTGGAGGCGGTGGCCGCGTCCCGTACCGAGGGGCGCAGCGTGCGCCGGGGCCCGCTCTGGTACGCCGCGGTGGTGGCCGGGGCGGAGAACCTGGGCGCGCTGGTGCTGCGCCCGGACGACGAGCTGGTCGACGCCGACCAGCGCATCCTGGAGCGCGCCGCGCTGGTGACCGCGTTGCTGCTGCTGTTCCGCCGCACGGTGGCCGAGGCGGAGGGGCGGGTACGCGGCGAGCTGCTGGACGACCTGATCGCCCGGCCGCTGCGCGACACGGACGCGCTGCGGGCACGTGCCCGCCGGATCGGGGTGGACCTGGACGCCCCGCACGTGCTGGTGGCGGTCGGCGACGACGCGTTCGCCGAAACCGGCTCGGCCCGGCAGCGGGTGCTGTCCTGGGCCACCACGTACGCCTCGACCCGGGGTGGCCTGGCCGCGGCGCGCGACGGACGGGTGGTGCTGATGCTGCCCGGCCACGACGCCGGCGGCGCGGCCCGCGCGGTGGCCCGGGATCTGTCCCGGGTGACCGGCCGCCCGGTGACCGCCGGGGCGAGCGGGCCGTCGACCGGCCCGGCGTCGCTGGCCGTCACGTTCGCCGAGGCGGAGCGCTGCCTGTCCGCGCTCGGCGCGCTGGGCCGGGCCGGGCAGGGGGCGAGCACCGCCGAGCTGGGCTTCGTCGGGCTGCTGCTGGGCGCGGTGGGTGACGCCGGGGACCGGGACGTGGCCCGGTTCCTCGCCACCACTGTGGGGCCGGTGCTGGACTACGACGCCCGGCGGGGCACCGCGCTGGTGAAGACGCTGGAGGCGTACTTCGGGGTGGGCGGCAGCCTGGCCCGGGCCGCCGAGCAGCTGCACGTGCACGTCAACACGGTCACCCAGCGGCTGGAGCGGGTCGGTCACCTGCTCGGCGCGGACTGGCAGCGGCCGGAGCGGGCGCTGGAGGTGCAGCTCGCGCTGCGCCTGCACCGGCTGCGCTCGCCCGGCCGCTGAGCGGCGGGCCGGCGGGCCTGGTCAGCGGACGCGCAGGCCGTCCAGGACCGTGTCCACGATCCGCTCGGGCAGCATCCGTTCGTCGCGCTCGGGGTGCCAGCGCAGCATCCGCTGGGTGAGCATCGGCGCGGTGAGCAGCGCCATCGCCACCTCGATGTCGAGGTCGGCGCGCAGCTCGCCCCGGTCGATCGCGCGGAGCAGCACCTCGCGCATCGCCGCCCGCCGGGGCTCGACGATCGCCTCGTACGCCTGCCGGTGCGCCGAGCTGCGGTTCACCTCCGGCACCAGGCAGGGCATGATCTTGCGGACGCGGGCGTCGGCGTGCTGGCCCACCGCGCCGACGAGCACCACCAGGTCGTCGCGGACGGAGCGCCCGTCGGTGCGCGGCGCGGGCCCCTTGAGCGTGCGCAACGCGTCCAGCAGCAACGCGTCCTTGCCCGGCCAGCGGCGGTAGATGGTGGCCTTGCCGACTCCGGCGCGGGCCGCGATCGCCTCGATGGACAGCGACTCGACGGTGCTGCCCTCGGCCAGCAGGTCGAGCGTGGCGTCGACGATCGCCTCGTCCGCGCGGGTGCTCCGCGGTCGCCCGGGCGACCGCGGAGCATCCGCCGTGGAAGTCATGTCAGACATTGTCCACGAACCTACGCGGTACCGGCCAACTCCCTGTCCGTGACCGGCGGCGCGTCGGGGGCGACGACCGGCCGGCCCGGCATCCAGCGCAGCACGATCACGATGCCGAGCGCGGCCACCACCGCGGAGGCGCCCGCCGCCCAGTGCATGGCCGAGACGAACGAGTCGTTGGTGGCGTCGATGAGTCGCGGCGCGTCGGGGCCGAGCCGGCCGGCGACCGCGTACGCCCCGGACACCGACTCGCGGGCCGCGTCGCGCACCGGGGCGGGCAGGGCGGCCACCGCCGGGGCGACCTGGTCGCGGTAGACGGCGGAGAGCACCGAGCCGAGCACCGCCACGCCGAGCGCGCCGGCCACCTGGCGCACGGTGTTGCTCACCGCGGAACCGACACCGGCCTTCTCCCGGGGCAGCGAGGACATGATCGACTCGGTGGCCGGCGGCATGATGTTGGCCATCCCGGCGCCCTGGAGGAACCCGAGCGCCGAGAAGATCCAGATCGGGGTGTCCGCGTCGATGAAGACGAACGCGGCGAGCGCCACAGTGGTGAGCAGCAGTCCGACCGCGGCGACGGCCCGGCCGCCGTAGCGGCGGACCATCGCCGCGCTGCGCGGCGCGAAGATGAGCTGGGCCGCGGCGAACGGCAGGAACAGCAGGCCGCTCTCCAGCGGGCTGTAGCCGCGCACGAGCTGGAGGTAGAACGCGCCGAAGAACATCACGCCCATGGCGGCGAAGAAGACCAGCCCGACCAGCGCCACCGGCGCGGCGAAGCGGGGCACCCGGAACAGCCGTACGTCCAGCGACGGGTGGTCGCTGCGCAGCTCGTGGGCGACGAACCAGCCGAGCACCGCGAGGCCGCCGAGCACCGCGACCCAGACCTGCGGGCGGCCGAAGCCGTGTTCGCCGCCGTCGATGATGCCGTAGGTGAGCGCGACCAGGCCGACCACCGACAGCAGCACGCCGAGCAGGTCGACCCGGCCGGGCCTCGGGTCACGGGACTCGGGGACCAGGGCCGCGACGAGCACCACGCCGAGCGCCACCACCGGCACGTTGATCAGGAAGACCGAGCCCCACCAGAAGTGCTCCAGCAGCGCGCCGCCGAGCACCGGGCCGATCGCCACCGCGAGGCCGACCGCGCCGGCCCAGACGCCGATCGCCTTGGCGCGCTCGCGCGGGTCGAAGACGTTGGAGATGATCGAGAGCGTCACCGGCATGATGGCCGCGCCGCCGACGCCCATCAGCGCGCGGGCCGCGATGAGCTGGCCCGGGTCCTGCGCGTACGCGGACAGCAACGAGGACAGGCCGAACAGCGCCAGCCCGAGGATCAGGAAGCGGCGGCGGCCGAGCCGGTCACCGAGCACGCCGAAGGTGAACAGCAGCCCGGCGAAGACGAGCGTGTAGGAGTTGATCGCCCACTCCAGCTCGCCCTGGGTGGCGCCGAGGCCGTGCACCGGGTCGGCCAGGGTGCGCAGCGCGACGTTGAGGATGGTGTTGTCGAGGACGACCACGAGGAGGCTGATCACCAACACCCCCAGGATCGCCCACCTCCTCGGGTGTCCGGTGTTCTCGTGTGGTTCCACGTCCGTGCTCCCCCCGGTTCCCCCGCGTCGGAATACGATACGGGTCAGACTCGTAACGGAGCCGAGCGTAGGTGAGCGGGTTTCGATACGGAACCGGTTCGTATCGGATGTGTCTCAGGTCACGCGGGCGGCCCGGCGGCCAGCGCCAGCCGCAGCACCGCGTCCCGCACCGGCAGCAGCCGCCGCACGCCGGACAGCCGCCCCGCCCACCGCGCGCCGGCCGCGATCCGCTGCGTGGGCCGCCGGCGTCGCCTGTCGTACGCGCGCAGCGCGGCCGGCAGATCGCCGCCGTCGCGTACGCAGCCGGCGAGCGCGACCGCGTCGATGAGTGCCTGGCAGGCGCCCTGCCCGAGGTCCGGGGTCATCGCGTGGGCGGCGTCGCCGAGCAGCGCGGTCCGGCCGGACACGTACGACGGCAGCGGCGTCAGGTCGTGGATCTCGTGCCGCAGGATCCCCTCCGGGGTGAGCGCGTCGAGCACGTCCGGCACCGGCGGGTGCCAGTCACCGAAGAGGCGGCGCAGCTCGGCGCGGTCGTCCGGCGGCGCCGCGTGCCCCTCGGGCAGCCGCACCGCGGCGTACCAGTTGGTGCGGCCCGGCCCGGCCGGGGTCAGCCCGAACTTGCGCCCCCGCCCCCAGGTCTCGCCGCCCTCGGCCAGATCCAGGTCGGCCACGCCGCGCCAGGCCACCGCGCCCGCGTACCGCAGCGGGTACCGCCGCCCGTACATCTGCGCGCGCACCACGCTGTTGATCCCGTCCGCGCCCACCACCAGGTCGTACGCGTCGAGCAGCGACTCCGGGCCGGTCACCGGGGTGCCGAGGCGCAGCGCCGGTCCGGGCAGCGCGCCGGCCAGGACGGCGAGCAGCACCGGCCGGGTGACCAGGTGCACCGGCTCGCCGTGCCGGCGCTCCAGCCGGTCGACGTCGATGGCGGCGATCCGGCTGCCGTCCGGGCGCCGGATCGCCCCGCCGGCCTGACGGCTGCCCCGGCGGCGTACCTCCTCGCCGACGCCGAGGGCGTCCAGGGCGCGCATCGCGGCGGGCCAGATGCCGAGCCCGGTGCCGGTCTCCGGCAGTGCGGCCGACCGTTCCAGGACCGTCACGTCCCAGCCCGCCGCCCGCAGGCCGACGCCCGCCGCGAGCCCGCCGATCCCGCCACCGACCACGACCGCGCGTCCGCCCATGCCGTCACCGTACTACAGATGTAGTCGGCGGCACTACGGCTGTAGTCTGGCCGGGTGACCGATCGCCGGCGACTCCTGCTCGACGCCGCCATCCGGGTGCTCGGCACCGGCGGGCCGCGACAGCTCACCCACCGGGCGGTGGACGCCGAGGCGGGCCTGCCCGAGGGCTCCACCTCCAACCGGTTCCGCACCCGGGAGGCGCTGGTCACCGGCGTCTTCGACCGGCTGGTCGAGGTGGAGACGGCGGCCTGGCAACGGCTCGCCGCGGACCTGGCGCCGGGCGACGTCGACGGCTTCACCCGCGTGCTCGGCCGGCTGATCCGGCGCTTCACCGACGAGGAACGGGTGGTCACGCTGGCCCGATACGCGCTGTTCGTGGAGTCGGCCGTGCGGCCCGAGCTGCGCCCCGCCATCGAGGCCGGGCGGGCGCGGCTGGCCGAGTGGGGGGTGCCGCTACTCGCCGCGCTCGGCTCGACCGATCCGCCCGCCCACTTCCGGGCGCTGCTCGCGCTCGTCGACGGGCTCTTCGGCAACCAGCTCGCCGCTCCCGACGACCACTTCGATCCGGAGTCCGCCGTCGCCGTCCTGCTGCGCGGCTTCCGGGCCGGCTGACCGGCCGCCCGTCGGCTGCCGCGCGGTGCCCCGGCCGGACGGATCCCGCCTACCGCTCCCCGTTCCGGTGGCCGGCGGCCTCGCGGCACACGGCGAGCGCGTCCGACAGCGTGGTGAGGTGTCCGGCCGGCGTGGCCGGCGGCGTGATCCAGCCCGGCCCGGCGCCGTGCACCCGCACCGAGGGGAACTCCCGCGCGAAGCGGACCACCCGGTATGCCCGCCCGGTCATCGGCGTCTGCGACCACACCACCACGGTGTGCGGGCGGGTTCGGCGCACCGCGCTGGCCAGCGCCGGCCAGGGCAGCGCGGCACCGAGCAGCAGGCTGCCCAGGCCCGCCTCACGCAGGGCCGCGGCGAGGGCGTGCAGGCCGAGGCAGTGCAGCTCCTGCTCCGCCCCGGCGAGCAGGATGCCACCGGCCGGGGGTGGGGTCCCCGGCCCGCGCAGCAGCACGTCCAGTCCGGACCGCACGCCCTCCGAGAAGGCGTGCTCCACGGCCACCTCGGCGGCGCCGCGGCCGGGCAGCGCGGCCAGCATCGGCGCGCACACGCCCTCCCACACCGGCGCCACCCCCCACCGGCCCGCGGCCTCGACGATCAGCGCGGCGACCCGGTTGCCGTCCAGGTCCTCGGCCGCGAGCGTGAGGTGCTTGCGGGCGGACTCGACGACATCGGCCGGGATCGGATCGGTCACCACCGGACGCACCCCTCGGTAGACGGTCACTACCGGGGGTTCGTCGGAAGAGGGCGGCCTGGATGCGCCCGGGGCGGACCGGTCCGGACGGGACGCGCCGGCTAGGCCGTGCCGGTGGGGCGGCTACACCGGCGCGCGGTCCGGTGGGGCGTCCCGGCGGCAGCCGACCGGGGACGCCGTCGTACGCCGGATCAGCCGGACCGGTCCCGGCGGGCCGCCGCCCGGCGCCGGGCCAGGTCGGCGACGGTGCCCCAGACACCACGGCGGAACAGCAGCACGACGAGGACGAAGATGCCGCCGGTGACCAGCCCGATGGCCTCGAACCCGGAGAACGACAGCCAGTCCTCCAGGCGGACCACCAGGGCCGCGCCGAGCACCCCGCCCCACAGCGTGCCGATGCCGCCGAGCACCACCACGATGACCGCCTTGCCGGAGGTGGTCCAGTGCAGCACGTCCAGCGAGACGAATCGGTGGCCGACCGCGAAGAGCCCGCCGCCGAGCCCGGCCAGGAAGCCGGAGAGCACGAACGCGGTCAGCTTGTAGCGGTGCACCGGGTAGCCGAGCGCGCGGGCCCGCGCCGGGTTGTCCCGGATGCCGACCAGCACCCGGCCGAACGGCGAGTGCACGATCCGCCAGGCGGCGAGCAGGCCGAGCAGCACGAACGGCAGGATCGCGTAGTAGAAGTAGTAGTCGTCGGTGAGATCGACGCCGAAGAACGCGCGCGGCACCCCCTGCAGGCCGTTCTCACCCCGGGTGACCGAACGCCACTCGTTGGCCACGTAGTAGACCATCTGCGCGAAGGCCAGGGTGACCATGGCGAAGTAGATCCCGGTGCGCTTCACCGCCAGGTAGCCGATCGGCAGCGCGAGCAGCGCCGCGCCCAGCGCCCCGGCCAGCACGGCGGCCGGGAACGGCAGGCCGGCGTGGATCGCGACCAGCCCGGTCAGGTACGCCGAGGCGCCCCAGAACGCGGCGTGCCCGAAGGACATCAACCCGGTGAAGCCGAGGAGCAGGTCCACCGAGACGGCGAAGAGCGCCCAGCACAGAATGTCCACCGCGACCGCCGGGTAGAGCCCGTTCGGCAGCCACAGCGCGACGAGCAGGCCGGCGGTGAGCAGCGCGTACCGGACCCAGCCGGGCGCCCGCGCGACGGCGAGCAGTCCGGACGGCGGCGCGGGCCGCCCGGCGGGCGTGGTGTCCGTGTCCACAGCGCTGGTCTCCGCCACCTCGGCTCGCGGCTGCGGGGCTCGCAGGCCCGGCTCACTCCTCGCGTTCACGCAGGTGCCTCCTCTCGGCCGAACAGGCCGGCCGGCCGCCAGAGCAGGACGGCGGCCATCACCACGAACACGACGGTCTGCGACACGAGCGGGTAGTCGGACAGGTACGCCTCGCCCCACGCCTGGATCAGGCCGATGCCGAAGCCGGCGGCGACCGAGCCGAAGATCGAGCCGAGGCCGCCGATCACCACCACCGCGAAGACCACGATGATCAGGTCGGCGCCCATCAGCGGGTTGACCGCCCGCATCGGGGCGGCGAGCACCCCGGCCAGCCCGGCCAGGGCGATGCCGAAGCCGAACACCGGGGTGACCCACTTGCCCACGTCGATGCCGAACGCCCGGGTCAGCTCCGGCCGCTCGGTGGCGGCCCGGACCACCACGCCGATCCGGGTCCGCCCGAGCACCCACCAGACCACCACGCACAGCAGCACGGTGAAGCCGAGGATGAAGACCCGGTACGTCGGGAAGTCGAAGAGCCCGAAGTCGACGGTCCCGCTCAGTTCGTCGGGGGTGGCGTACGGACTGGACTGCACGCCGTACCGGGACTTGACCAGGTCCTGCAGGATCAGCGTCAGGCCGAAGGTGAGCAGGAAGTTGTAGAGCGGGTCGAGCCGGGTCAGCCGGTGGATCACCGCCCGCTCCAGCACCATGCCGAGCAGGCCCAGCGCCAGCGGCATGATCACCAATGCGGCCCAGAACGGCACGCCCGCCTCGGCGAGCAGCACGTACGCCCCGAACGCGCCGAGCATGTAGAACGCGCCGTGGGCGAAGTTCACCACCCGGAGCATGCCGAAGATGACCGCGAGCCCGAGGGCGAGCAGGGCGTAGAACGCCCCGCCCACCAGCCCGTTGAACGTGTTCTGCAGGAACCCGGACATGTCAGAGCTTGCAGTCCGGGGACGGGGTGCGGAAGGCTTCCGCCGCCGGGATGGTCTTGAGGATCTTCACGTAGTCCCACGGCTCCTTGACCTCGGCCTGCGGCTTCACCTGGGCCAGGTACGCGTCGTGCACGACCCGGTGGTCCTCCGCGCGGATCCTGCCGTTGCGCAGGAAGAGGTCGTTGACGTCCTTGCCCTCCAGCTCCTCGACCACGGCGTCCGCGTCGTCGGTGCCGACGGCCTGCACCGCCTCCAGGTACTGCATGGCGGCGGAGTAGTTCGCCGCGTGGGCGAACGACGGACGGGTTCCGGTCTCGGACTGGAACCGGTCGGCCCACTCCCGGTTCTGCTGGTCGAAGTTCCAGTACCAGGCGTCGGTGTAGGTGGTGCCGGCGAGCGCGGCAGGGGTGAGCGAGTGGATGTCGGTGATGAACATCAGGCCGACGGCCAGCCCGACGCCCTTGTCCCGCAGCTTGAACTCGTTGTACTGCTTGACCACGTTGACCAGCTCCGCGCCGGCCTGCATGGTGCCGAGCACCTGCGGCTTCGGGTTCAGCGTCGGCGCCTTGAGCAGGAACGACGAGTAGTCGCCGCTGGTGTTCGGGAACGGGGCGCCGTCCTTGCCGACGACCTGCCCGCCGGCCGCGGTGATGGCGGCGGTGAAGCTCTTCTCCATGTCCTGCCCGAACGCGTAGTTCGGGTAGAGGATGTACCAGTTCTTGCCGACCTGCTCGGTGGTCACCGTGCCGGTGCCGTGGGCCAGCATGTACGTGTCGTACGCGTAGTGGAACGTGTACTTGTTGCAGCTCTTGCCGGTCAGGTCGGTGGTCGCCGCGCCGATGTTGAAGTAGAGCTTCTTCTTCTCCTTGGCCACGTCGGCGACCTTCAGGGCGGCCGAGGAGGTCGGCACGTCCAGGATGGCGTCGACACCCTTGCGGTCGACCATCTCCTGGGCCTTGCTGTTGGCCACGTCCGGCTTGTTCTGGTGATCAGCGGTCTCCACGGTGATGTTCCTGGTCACCGCGTCGTCGCCGTGCTTGGCCTTGAAGTCGGCGATGGCCATCTCCACGGCCTTGACCGAGTTGCGCCCGGACAGCTCCGAGTAGGCGCCCGACTGGTCGTTGAGCACGCCCAGCACGATCTTGTCGCCGGTCAGCTTCGAGTCGCCGCCGGACTGCGGACCACCGCCGCCGCAGCCGGCCACCATCAGCGCCACCGCCGAGGCGGCGGCCACACCCACGCTCCTACGCATGTCCATCCCCTTCGTACCGCGCGGTCCGCGCGGGTCAGCCGTCCGGATTCAGATGCCGAGGTACGCCAGCAGCTCGCGTTCCCGCGAGCGCACCTCGGCGTTCTCCATCGCCTCCGCGATCCGTCCCTCGGCCAGCAGGTAGTGCCGGTCGGCGACGCGGGTGGCGAAGTGCAGGTTCTGTTCCACCAGCAGCACTGTCACGCCGTGCTTCTTGGCCTCCCGTAGCAGGTCACCGACCTGCTGCACGAGCAGTGGCGACAGCCCTTCGGTGGGCTCGTCGCAGAGCAGCAGCCGGGCGCCCATGCGCAGCACCCGGGCCAGCGCGAGCATCTGCTGCTCGCCGCCGGAGAGCATGGTCGCGGCGGAGTCGCGCCGCTCGTACAGGGCCGGGAATGCCTCGTACACCCGCTCCAGCGGCCACGGGTCGGGGCCGACCCGGGGCGGTAGGGTCAGATTCTCGGTGACCGTGAGCGTGGCGTACGCGCCCCGGTCGTCGGGAACCCAGCCGAGCCCGGCCCGCGCCCGCCGGTACGCCGGCAGCCGGGTGACGTCCCGGCCGTCGAGGTGGATCGCGCCGTGCTGGCCGGGGTGCAGCCCCATCACCGAGCGCAGCAGCGTGGACTTGCCGGCGCCGTTGCGCCCGACCAGGGTGACCACCTCGCCGGCGGCCACCTCCAGGCTCACCTCCCGCAGCACCTGGGCCTCGCCGTACCAGGCGGAGAGGTTCTCAATGCGCAGCATCCGCGACTCCCAGGTAGGCGGTGATGACCCGCTCGTCGGCGCGGACCTGCTCGTACGGCCCCTCGACCAGCACCTTGCCGGCCTGCAGGACGGTGACCGTGTCGGCGAGCCGGCCCACCACGCTCATGTTGTGCTCCACCATGACCACGGTCCGTCCGGTGCGGACAGTGGCGATCAGGTCGACGGTGCGGTCGACGTCCTCCAGGCCCATCCCGGCCGTCGGCTCGTCCAGCAGCAGCACCTTCGGGTCGAGGGCGAGCGCGATGGCCAGCTCCAGGGCCCGCTTGCGCCCGTACGCGAGTGCCTCGGCCGGCGCCTCGGCGAGGTCGGCCAGGCCGACCATGGCCAGCAGCTCGTCGGCCCGGTCCCGGTAGCGGCGCATCAGCTTCGCCGACCGCCAGAACCGCCAGCCCAGCCCGCTGCGCGACTGGAGGGCCAGCTCGACGTGCTCCCGCGCGCCGAGCTGCGGAAAGAGGCTGGTGATCTGGAACGACCGGGCCACGCCGAGTCGGGCCACCCGCTCCGGTGGCAGCCCGGTCACGTCGCGGCCGTCCAGCTCGATCCGCCCTTCGCTGGGCGGCAGGAAGCCGGTGAGCAGGTTGAACAGTGTGGTCTTGCCGGCGCCGTTCGGGCCGACGAGGGCATGCACGGTCTCCGGCGCCACGTCGAGGTCGACGCGATCGACGGCCCGGAAGCCCCGGAAGTCCCGGGTCAGCCCTCGGGCCGACAGGATCGCTTGCCCGGCCATCGCCTCACCCTTCGCAGGTCCGTACGCGACGGCCAGGTCGGTGACCGGGGTCACAGGGTCGTCGCGTGCTGGAAACCTACGAGGAGTCGAAGCGGCCGAGCCATGTCGGCCCACCACACATTCACCCCTGCCGGTGCGGACCCAGCCTCCATAGATGCCGGTCACCCCCGACCGGGTCCGGTCCGATCGGTGGCCGTCGACATGTGGCGTGGCACCGTCACCGGCCGGCGGCGCACTCCGGCAGGTCGGGTCCGTCCGCGTGGGAGAAGACCGACGTCCTCGACGCCGGGCGGCGGCTGCCCGGCGCCGCCGCCCGGGTCGAGGGGGACGTCAGTCCGGGAACGTGACCACCCAGCGGGCACCCTCGCCGCGGGCCAGCCGGTCCAGCGCCGCGGGCGCATCGGCCAGCGGCACCGTGCCGCTCACCAGCGGCCGCAGGTCGAGGTCACCGGCGGCGAGGGCGGCGGCCAGCTCCGGCACCTCCCGGTCCGGGTCGGTCGAGCCGTACACCGAGGAGCGCAGCGTGCGCGCGGAGTGGAAGATGTCCAGCGCGGAGAGGCTGAGCAAGTCGTCCTTGCCGCCCATGCCGACCACGGTGACCGCTCCCCCGCGCCGCGTCGCCCGCCAGGCGGCGCGGATGGTGGCGGACCGGCCGACGCACTCGAACGCGTGGTCCACGCCGCGTCCCTCGGTGCGAACCCGGATCTCCTTGCCCAGCCGGTCGTCCGATCGGAGGAAGTCGGTGGCCCCGGCGGCGAGCGCCAGGTCCCGCTTGGCCTCCACCACGTCCACGGCGAGGATCGGCGACGCGCCGGCCCGCCGCGCGGCGGTCAGCACGGCCAGGCCCACCCCGCCGAGCCCGATCACCGCCACCGACTCGCCGGGTGCGACCCGTGCGGTGTTGCGGACCGCGCCGACACCGGTGAGCACCGCGCAGCCCAGCACCGCGGCCTGCTCCGGCGGCAGCCCGGCCGGCACCGGTACGGCGGCGTGCTGCGGCACCACCACCTCCTCGGCGAGCGCGCCGAGCCCGAGCGTGACCTGGAGGGGCTCGCCGGTGGCCGTCTCGCCCCGGGGTGTGGACGGGTTCGGGTTGGCGGCGCAGAGCCACGGTTCGCCGTGCCGGCAGTGCCAGCACTCCCGGCAGGCCGGGGCCCAGTTGAGCACCACGGGTGTGCCGACCGCGAGCGTCGTGCCGGGGCCGGCCTCGGCCACCACGCCAGTGGCCTCGTGCCCCAGCACCAGCGGGTACGCGGGCGCCAGCGTACCGTCCACCATGGCCAGGTCGGAGTGGCAGATGCCGGCGGCGCGGATGCGTACCCGCAGCTCGCCCGGGCCGGGCGCGGGCAGGCGTACGTCCTCGACCGCCGGGGTCGCACCCCGGCCGCGCACCACGAGCGCCCTCATCGCTGGATCGCCTTCAGCTCGGTGAACTCCTCCACGCCGTACGCGCCCAGCTCCCGGCCCAGGCCGGACTGCTTGTAGCCGCCGAACGGGGCGAGCGGGTTGAACGCGCCCCCGTTGACGTCCACCTGGCCGGTACGCATCCGCCGGGCCACTGCCAGCGCCGCGTCCCCGTCGGCCGACCAGACCGCGCCGGCCAGCCCGTACCGGGAGTTGTTGGCGATGGCGACCGCCTCGTCGGTGTCGGCGAACGGGATCACCGCGAGCACCGGCCCGAAGACCTCCTCCTGGGCGAGCGCGCTGTCCGGGTGCACGTCGGCGAAGACGGTGGGCGCCACGAAGTGCCCCCGCGGCGGCAGTGGCGCGTCCGGGCCACCGGCGACGAGCCGGGCGCCGTCGGCGAGCGCCCGGCCGACGTGGTCGCGTACCCGCTGGGCCTGCGCGGCGGAGGCCAGCGGGCCGAGCCGGGTGGCCGGGTCGAACGGGTCGCCGAGCCGGTAGCCGGCCACCGCCGCCGCCACCAGGTCCAGCGCCTCGTCGTAGCGGTCGCGGTGTACGAGCATCCGGGTCCAGGCGGTGCAGGTCTGCCCGGAGTTCAGCAGCGCGTTGCCGACGCCGACCTTGACCGCGGTGGGCAGGTCGGCGTCGGCCAGGACGACGTTCGCCGACTTGCCGCCGAGTTCCAGCGACACCCGGGCGATCCGCTCGGCGGCCAGGTGGGCGATGCGCCGGCCGGTGGCGGTGGAGCCGGTGAACGAGACCAGGTCGACGTCGGGGTGCGCGGCGAGCGCCTCGCCCACCACCGGACCGGCGCCGGGCACCAGGTTCACCACGCCGGGCGGCAGGCCGGCGTCGGTGATCGCGTCGAACAGCAGGTACGCGGTGAGCGGCGTCAGCTCGCTGGGCTTGAGCACCACTGTGCACCCGGCGGCGAGCGCGGGCGCGACCTTGGCGACCACCTGGTGCAGCGGGTAGTTCCACGGGGTGATCGCCCCGACCACGCCGACCGGCTCCCGGACCACGAGCGAGTTGCCGACCGTGTGCTCGGCGGCCGGGCGGGCGGCCAGGTCGACCATGCTCCGCAGCACTGTCAGTGGCAGGCCGGTCTGGACGCGGGTGGCGAGCTTCAGCGGGGTGCCCAGCTCGGTCGCCACCGTACGGGCGATCTCGTCGGCGCGGGCGGCGAGCGCGGTGTGCAGCCGGTCCAGGTGCGCGGCCCGCTGCTCGGGGGCGGTGTCCGCCCAGCCGGGGAACGCGGCGCGGGCGGCGGCGACCGCGCGGTCCACGTCGGCCGGTGTGCCGGCGGGCACCTCGCCGACGATGCTCCCGGTGGCCGGGTTCTCGACCGGGATGGTGTCGCCCGACGACGGGTCGACCCAGTCACCGGCGACGTGCAGGTGGCGGCGCGTCAGCAGGGCGGGAGGGGCGGCGGCGAGATCCATGGCGTCCTTCGGGGGCGGTGGAAACTAGCGGTGGGAGTTTCGACGCTACTCCGGACCGCCGACCCGTTCCAGCGGGGCGACGGTGGCCGCGTACTCGGCGGCGAGCCCGTGCAGCAGCGCGTCCAGGCCGAGCGCGAACGCCCCCTCGTCCACGCTGCGCTGGTGGCCGGCGAGGCGGTGGGCCTGGTTGAGGTGCGGGTGCGCGGCGTAGAGCGAGGGATCCTCGACGAAGCCGCGGGCGAACGAGCCGAGCGCGGACCCGGCCACGAAGTAGCGCATCGCGGCGCCGATGTGGGTGGCCCGCGCGGGCGGCCAGCCGGCCCGGACCAGCGCGCCGTAGACCGCGTCGGCCATGGCGAGCGCGGCCGGACGGCGGCCCGGCCCCTGCGCCAGGTACGGCACGATGTTCGGGTGCGCGGCCAGCGCGGCCCGGTACGAGCGTGCCCAGCGACCGAGCGCGTCGAGCCACTCGTACTCGTCGAAGACGCTGATGTCGACGGTTGCCGCGACGCCGTCGGCCACCGCGTCGAGGATCTCCTCCTTGGTGGCGAAGTGGTTGTAGAGCGAGGGGCCGCGTACGCCCAGCGCGGCGGCGAGCCGCCGGGTCGAGAGCGCGTCCAGCCCGTCGGCGTCGATCAGCGCCAGCGCGGTCTCGACGATCCGGTCGCGGGTGAGCAGGGCCTGTCGGGGTCGGGGCACCTGGTCATCATCCTCCCTTCGACATCGGGTCTGGACGCGGGAAAACTTCCAGCGCTAGTTTAGAGCCAGTCGACCTGAGGGGGCACCGTGGACTTCGCACTGTCCGACGAGGAACGCGCGATCCGGGACACCGTTCGCACGTTCGTCACCCGCGAGGTGATGCCGCTGGAGGCGGAGGTGCTGCGCCGCGAGCGTGCCCACCAGCCCGGCCTGGACCGCTCCGAGCTGCGCGAACTCCAGCTCAAGGCGAAGAAGTTCGGCTTCTGGGGGCTGGCCACGCCCGAGGAGTACGGCGGGATGGCCCTGCCCGCGGTGATGCAGTCGCTGATCTGGACCGAACTGGGACGCAGCTTCGTGCCGTTCCGCTTCGGCGGCGAGGCCGACAACATCCTGTTCCACGCCACCGAGGAGCAGAAGCGCGAGTTCCTGATCCCCACCATCGAGGGCGAACGGATCTCCTGCTTCGCCATCACCGAGCCCGGTGCGGGCTCCGACGCGGCGAACATCAAGCTGCGCGCCCGCCGCGACGGCGACGACTGGGTCCTCGACGGCGAGAAGACGTTCATCACCAACGGCAACGACGCCGACTTCGCGATCGTGGTCGCGGTGACCGACCCGGAGAAGGGCGCCCGCCGCGGCGGCGCGACCGCGTTCCTGGTGGACCGCGCGATGGGCTGGCGCTCGGAGTTCATCCAGACCATGGGCGAGGGCGGCCCGGCCTCGCTGATCTTCGACGGCGTACGGGTGCCGCACCGCAACATCCTCGGCGAGATCGGGCAGGGCTTCACGCTCGGCATGGAGTGGATCGGCAAGGGCCGCTACACCATCCCGTCGCACGCCGTCGGCATCGCCGAACGAGTCCTCCAGATGGCCATCGACCACGCCAACACGCGCGAGACGTTCGGCGCGCCGATCGGCACCAACCAGGCCATCCAGTGGATGATCGCCGACTCGGAGACCGAGCTGGAGGCGGCCCGCTGGCTGATCCTGCGCTCGGCCTGGACGGTCGACCAGGGCCTCGACCCCCGGCACGCCTCCTCGATGGGCAAGCTCTACGGCGCCGGCATGGTCAACCGGGTGGTGGACCGGGTGCTCCAGATCCACGGCGGCATGGGCTACACCCGGGAGCTGCCGATCGAGCGCTGGTACCGGCAGGTCCGGCTGTACCGGATCTTCGAGGGCACCGACGAGATGCAGCGGCTGATCATCTCCCGCGACCTGCTGCGCGGCTACACGAAGATCGGCGGCCACCTGGCCTGAGCGGTCAGCCGGTCAGCGCCTCGACCGCCCGGTCCACGTCCGCCTCGGTCGTGTAGAGGTGGAACGAGGCGCGGACCCGGCCGGCCCGTACCGCCGCGCGCACCCCGGCCCGGGCCAGCCGCTCCTGGGCGTCCGGCACGTCCACGGTGACGATCGCGCTGTCGCCGGGCGGCCGGCCCAGCCCGGCCAGGAACCGGTTGGCCAGCCCCACGTCGTACGCGCGCACCGCCTCCGGATCCAGGTCGGCGAGCAGCTCCAGCGCCGGAGCGGCCCCGGCATAGCTCATCCAGGCCGGGGAGATGTCGAAACGCCGGGCGTCGTCGGCCAGGCGTAGCGGCAGTCCGTAGTAGGAGGCGTGCGGGTCGCGTCCGGCGTACCACCCGGCCGCGTCCGGGCGCATCCGCTCACGCAGCGCCGGGGACAGGTAGGCGAAGGCCGAGCCCCGCGGCGCCATCAACCACTTGTACGCCGCCACCACCACCGCGTCGGCCCGGTCCGCCGCGAACGGCAGCCACCCGCACGCCTGCGTCGCGTCGGCCACCACGAACGCGCCGTGCGCCCGGGCCGCCGCGACGATCTCGTCGTACGGGGTCACGGTGCCGTCGGCGGACTGCACCACGCTGAACGCCACCAGGTCCGTGTCGGCGTCGATCGCGTCGACCAGGCCGGCCAGCGGCACGGTGCGTACCCGTACGCCGCGCTCCTGCTGGACCAGCCACGGGAACAGGATCGAGGTGAACTCGGTCTCGGGCACCACCACGGTCGCGCCCGCCGGCAGCCCGGCCGCGATCGGCGCGACGAGCTGTGACGCGCTGGCACCGACGCTCACGTCGGCGACGTCCACACCGGTCAGCCGGGCGAACGCGGCCCGGGAGCGGTCCACCGACTCCTCCCACACCTCGAACGACACCCGCCCGGTCCGCCAGTCGGCGAGCACCCGCTGCACGGCGTCCCACACCGGCTCCGGCGGCAGTCCGTAGGTGGCCGTGTTCAACCAGCCCGGCTCCGGCTGCCACAACTTCCGCGCCTGCTCCAGCTCCATGCCATCGACGCTAACCACCCCCTCCCCCACCCCGACACCGCCAATCCCACCCCCGTGGCCCCCACCCCACCCCCGGCGATCTTGCACTTTCAGCCCAGGCAAATGGTGCGAAGCCTCATACCGCAGGGCCGAAACCGCAAGATCGCGGGGTGAGGCGGCGAGCCGGAGCCCGGGGCGGCCACACCAGCGCCCTCGCCCGGACGATCATGAGGTTAGCGGCGTCTGCGGTCCGATTTGTCGCCGCCAACTTCATGATCGACGCAGTGGGGCGGGGCGGGCGAGGGCGGGGCGAGGGCGGGGGCGGGGGGGCGGGGCAGGGCGGGGGCGTCAGGGGGGTGGGGGGAGGTCGGTCAGCGCTTCGGCCATCTCCGATCGCACCCTCGGCAGGGGCCAGCTGGCCAGGTCGCGCAGGGTGTGGTGGCGGCGCAGGCGCCGCACGGCGGTCAGGCCGACCAGGTAGCCGCACCGTTTGGGCAGGTCACCGGCCAGCGGCGAGTCCCGCATCAGGAAGTACGGGGCGTGGTGCTCGGCGTCGGTGGCGTCGAGGTCGGCGCGGACCCGGCGCAGGATCTCCGGCCACCGGCGGCGGCACTCGTCGAGCCAGGGCCGGTGGCCGGGGCGGCCGAACCAGAGGTACGCCTCGTCCGGCCGTCCGGCGTCGAGTTCCGCCGTGACCTGCGTGGCGAGCCCTTCGGTGAACAGCGCGTTCGCCACCCCGTGCTCGGGCCAGTCGCGGATCGCGGCGCCGCGGTCGTGCACCACGTGCGCGGCCTCGTGCCGGATGAGCAGGTCGAGGTCCTCCGGCGGCCCGAGCTGTTCCACGGCGAGGAAGAGCGCGTACCCGCCGTTCAGCTCGCCGGCCCAGCCGTTGGCCTGGTTCAGGCCGACCAGCACCACGCACTCGACCGGCCCGCCGTCACCGGACCAGCCCAGCGCGCGGGCCACCGCCGCGACACCGTCGGGCAGCGACGCGCGTACCCTCTCGGCTCCTGCCGAGAGGTCGGCGACCCGGTCGCGGAGCCCGTCCAGGACGGACGCCACCCCGGCGGCGTCGGACCAGTCGCCGTCGCGGCGAAGCGCCCGCGCCACGTCCGGGTGCGCGGCCAGGTAACGGGAGGTCCACGGCTCGGGCGGGCCGGAGCGGCCGGCGCAGGCGAGGAAGTCGGGCACGAGGTCGCGGACGCGTAGCAGCTCGGTGGGCGGCATCCGCACGATGCTGCCCGGCCGTGGCGCGCCGGGCAAGACCGCGACGGTACGGGGCCGGCCCCGCCTATGAAGGAAGTCTTCAGCAAGGAGAGTGCCGATGCAAGGTATCGACATAGACGAACGTCACGCTATAGGGTGCGGCGAACCGGCGACGTGAGCACAGTCGCCCCCAGTAGTGGACGAGGAGTGCCTGTGACGATTCGGAGACCCTCGCGTCGGGTGAGCCACCTGCTCGGCGGCGCCCTGATCCTCATGATCGGCCTGACCGGCCAGCCGGCCCAGGCCGCGCCACAGCACGGCGCGCAGCCGCTCGCCGCCGCCTTCGACCGGGCCGCCGCCGGCTCCGACGTGCCGCGCGACCTGCTCGCCGCGCTCGGGTACGCCGAGACCCGCCTGGACGGCCACGGCGGCGAGCCCAGCGCATCCGGCGGATACGGCGTCATGCACCTGACCAGCAACCCGAAGGTGCGCACGCTCGACGAGGCCGCGCGCCGGACCCGGCTGGACCGCGCCGAACTGCGTACCCGGGACGCGGCGAACGTGGCCGGCGCGGCGGCGGTGCTGCGCTCCTACGCCGACGAGGCCGGACTCACCGCGGCGCAGCGCGACGACGTCAACCAGTGGTACGGCCCGATCGCCCGCTACGGCGGCTCGGCGGACGCGGCCACCGCCCGGCTGTACGCCGACTCCGTGTACGACCTGCTCGCCCGGGGCTTCGTCGCGACCACGGCCGGCGGCGAGGTCAGCGTGGACGGCCGTCCGGTCGCGCCCCAGCGGGGCCGGTACGCCGACGTGGCGCCCCTGGGCACCGGCGACTTCGGCACCCTGAGCACCGACTACGGCCCGGCGGCCTGGGTGCCGGCCAACTCGTCCAACTACACGGTCTCCAGCCGTGAGTCGGCGTACCCGATCAACTACGTCGTCATCCACACCATGCAGGGCAGCTACGCCGGCTCGATCAGCTGGTTCCAGAACGCCGCGGCCGGCACCAGCGCGCACTACCTGCTCCGCTCCTCGGACGGTGCGGTGACCCAGATGGTGCGGGACAAGGACATCGCCTGGCACGCCGGCAACTGGACCTACAACACCCAGTCGATCGGCATCGAGCACGAGGGGTACGTCGACAACGCCTCCTGGTACACCGACGCGATGTACCGGTCGTCGGCGGCGCTGACCCGGTACCTGTGCGACAAGTACGGCATCCCGAAGACCCGCACCAACATCATCGGGCACAACCAGGTGCCGGGCGCCACGCACACCGACCCGGGTCCGAACTGGAACTGGACCTACTACATGCAGCTCGTCACCGGCGACACCACGCCCCCGCCGACCGCCTGGTCGACCGTCGTGGACAACACCACCGCCGGCCGGTTCACCGCGAGCGCCAACTGGGGCACCTCGACGTACTCGGCGCAGCGCTACGGCGCCGACTACCGGTACGCCAACCCCGTCGCCGCCAGCGACACCGCCTGGTACAAGGTGAACATCCCGGCGACCGCCACCTACCGGGTGGAGGTCTGGTATCCGGCCGTGGCCGGCTACAACACCTCCACGCCGTACATCGTGGCGACGACCAGCCGCAACCAGACGGTCGCGGTGAACCAGACGGCGAACGGCGGCGCGTGGCGTTCGCTGGGCACCTTCACCCTGGCGGCCGGGGACGCCAACAAGGTGGGTGTCAGCCGGTGGTCCGGCAGCACCGGGTACGTGATCGCCGACGCCATCCGTATCACCCGCGTCTAGCGGTACGTCCCGGTTTCGCGCCGGAGGCGCTCGGCCCGGTCAGCTCACGTTGGCCGGGCCGAGCACGCTCTTCAGGTCACCCATCAGCGCGGTGGTCGGCGCGACCCGGAACGGGCCGAGGCGCAGCGTGGTGACCTTGCCGCCGTTGAGCAGCTTGACGTGCACCTCGGTGTCGCCGGGGTGCAGCACGAGCGTCTCCTTGAGCCGTTCCACGAGCGGCGGCGTGCAGCGGTGCACCGGGATGGTGAGCGTGACCGGCTTGTTGGCCGGGTTGCTGGTGACGTCCGGCATGGACATGTCCATCGCCATGATGCGCGGGGTGTCGTCGCGCCGGTCGACCCGGCCCTTGACCACGACGATGGCGTCCTCGGCGATGTACTGCCCGATCACCTCGTACGTGTTCGGGAAGAACAGCGTCTCCACGCCGCCGGCGAGGTCTTCGAGCGTCGCGGACGCCCAGGCCCGGCCCTGCTTGGTGACCCGGCGCTGCACGCCGGAGAGGATGCCGGCGAGCGTGACCACCGCACCGTCGGGCACCGTGCCCTCCTCGGACAGCGCGGCGATCGTGGTGTCGGCGGCGGCCCCGAGCACGTGTTCCAGGCCGAACAGCGGGTGGTCGGAGACGTACAGGCCGAGCATCTCGCGCTCGAACGCGAGCTTGTCGCGCTTGTCCCACTCCCCCTCGCCGATGACCGGCATGACAGTGGTGGTGCCGCCGGTCTCCGCCTCGCCGAAGCCGGCGCCGAACAGGTCGTACTGGCCGACCGCCTCCTTGCGCTTGACGTCGGCGTACGCGTCGATGGCGTCGGCGTGCACGGCGAGCAGGCCCTTGCGCGGGTGCTTGAGCGAGTCGAACGCCCCGGCCTTGATCAGCGATTCGATGGTCTTCTTGTTGCAGACCACGGCGTCGACCTTGGACAGGAAGTCGTAGAAGTCGGTGTAGTCGCCCTTCTCCTCGCGGCACCGCATGATCGAGGCGACCACGTTCGCGCCGACGTTGCGCACCGCGCCGAGACCGAAACGGATCTCCTCGCCGACCGGGGTGAACGGCCCGGCCGAGGTGTTCACGTCCGGCGGGAGCACCTGGATGCGCATCCGGCGGCACTCGGACAGGTACATGGCCATCTTGTCCTTGTCGTCACCGACGGAGGTGAGCAGGGCGGCCATGTACTCGGCCGGGTAGTGCGCCTTGAGGTACGCGGTCCAGTAGGAGACCAGACCGTACGCGGCGGAGTGCGCCTTGTTGAACGCGTAGCCGGCGAACGGGACCAGCACGTCCCACACGGCCTGGATGGCCTCGTCGGAGTAGCCGCGCTCGCGGCAGCCGTCCCGGAACGGGATGAACTCCTTGTCGAGGATCTCCTTCTTCTTCTTGCCCATCGCCCGGCGCAGCAGGTCGGCCTGGCCGAGCGTGTAGCCGGCGAGGATCTGCGCGGCGCGCTGCACCTGCTCCTGGTAGACGATCAGGCCGTACGTGGGCGCGAGGATCTCGCGCAGCGGCTCCTCCAGCTCCGGGTGGATCGGGGTGATCTCCTGGAGCCCGTTCTTGCGCAGCGCGTAGTTGGTGTGCGAGTCCACGCCCATCGGGCCGGGCCGGTAGAGCGCCAGGACGGCGGAGATGTCCTCGAAGTTGTCCGGCTTCATCAGCCGCAGCAGCGAACGCATCGGCCCGCCGTCGAGCTGGAACACGCCGAGCGTGTCACCGCGGGCCAGCAGCTCGTACGCCTGCTTGTCGTCCAGCGGCAGGCCGAGCAGGTCCAGCTCCCGGCCGTGGTTGAGCTGGATGTTCTTCACCGCGTCGTCGATGATCGTCAGGTTGCGCAGGCCGAGGAAGTCCATCTTCAGCAGCCCGAGCGACTCACAGGTCGGGTAGTCGAACTGCGTGATGATGACGCCGTCGGAGTCGCGCCGCATCAGCGGGATGTGCTCGATGATCGGCTCGGCGGACATGATGACGCCGGCGGCGTGCACACCGGTCTGCCGGATCAGGCCCTCGATGCCCTTGGCGGTCTCGATGACCTTCTTGACGTCCGGGTCGGACTCGTAGAGGCCCCGGATCTCACCCGCCTCGGCGTAGCGGGGGTGCTTCGGGTCGAAGATGCCGGACAGCGGGATGTCCTTGCCCATCACCGCCGGGGGCATGGCCTTGGTGATCCGGTCGCCGACCGCGTACGGGTAGCCGAGCACCCGGGCCGAGTCCTTGATCGCGGCCTTCGCCTTGATCGTGCCGAACGTGGCGATCTGCGCGACCTTGTCCTCGCCCCACTTGTCGGTCACGTACTTGATGACCTCACCGCGCCGGCGCTCGTCGAAGTCGATGTCGACATCGGGCATGGAGACGCGCTCGGGGTTGAGGAACCGCTCGAAGATCAGACCGTGCGGGATCGGGTCGAGGTCGGTGATGCCCAGCGCGTACGCCACGAGCGAGCCGGCCGCCGAGCCACGCCCGGGGCCGACCGCGATGCCCTGACTCTTGGCCCACTGGATGAAGTCGGCGACCACGAGGAAGTACGACGGGAAGCCCATCTGGATGATGACGCCCAGCTCGTACTCGGCCTGGACGACGTGGCCCTCCGGAATGCCACCGGGGAAGCGCCGCTTGAGCCCGGCGAACGTCTCCTTGCGGAACCAGGACTCCTCGGTCTCGCCCTCGGGGATCGGGAAACGCGGCATCAGGTTGTGGAACGTGAACATGCCGGCCGGATCGACCTTCTCGGCCACCAGCAGCGTGTTGCGGCAGCCCTGCTGCCACAGCTCGGAGGAGTCGACCGCGCGCATCTGGTCGGCGGACTTGACGAAGTAGCCGCCGCCCTCGAAGCGGAACCGGTTCGGGTCGGCCACGTTGCTGCCGGTCTGCACGCAGAGCAGCACGTCGTGCGCCTCGGCCTGCGCCTCGTGGGTGTAGTGCGAGTCGTTGGTGACCACCGGCGGGATGTCGAGCTTGCGGGCGATCTCGGTGAGCCCGTCGCGGACCCGGCGCTCGATGTCGAGGCCGTGATCCATGATCTCCAGGAAGTAGTTGTCCTTGCCGAAGATGTCCTGGTACGCGGCGGCGACCTTGAGCGCCTCGTCGAACTGGCCGAGCCGCAGCCGGGTCTGCACCGCGCCGGACGGGCAACCGGTGGTGGCCATGATGCCCTCGGCGTGCTCGGCGATCAGCTCCATGTCCATCCGGGGCCACTTCACGTAGTGGCCCTCCATGGAGGCGCGCGAGTTGAGCTTGAACAGGTTGTGCAGGCCGTCGCGGTTCTTCGCCCACATGGTCATGTGGGTGATCGCGCCGTTGCCGGAGACGTCGTCGCTCTTCTGTTCGGGACGGCCCCACTTGACCCGGGCCTTGTGGAAGCGCGACTCCGGCGCGACGTACGCCTCGACGCCGAGGATGGGCTTGACCCCGGCGTCCATCGCCTGCTTGTAGAAGTCGTTCGCGCCGTGCATGTTGCCGTGGTCGGTGATCGCCACCGCCGGCATGCCGAGCCGCGCCGCCTCGGCGAAGAGGTCCTTGAGCCGGGCCGCCCCGTCGAGCATCGAGTACTCGGTGTGTACGTGCAGATGCGCGAACGAATCGCCCATGCGTGGCGCCCCCCGGGTTGTGGATCAAGCTGCGTCGGAGCCGACCGACCCACCCTACCGAGGTGATCTCGTGGGCTCCACCGTCCGCGCCGAGGGTGGTCCGGGTCTCTCCGAGTGGCCGGTGTGCGGCACGCGGTGTTCTTCTCTATTGCAATACTGTGTGGCACACACTATCGTGTTGGACATGGTCAGCGAAGAGGTCCTCCGGACCCACCTCCAGGAGCTCCGACGCGGCACCGTCGTGGTGGCCAGCCTGGTCGCCCTGCGCCGCCCCGACTACGGATACGCCCTGCTGCAACGGCTGGCCGCGCACGGCTTCGCGGTCGACGCCAACACGCTCTACCCGCTGCTGCGCCGACTGGAGGACCAGGGGCTGCTGACCAGCGAGTGGAACACCGAGGAGAGCCGGCCGCGCAAGTTCTACCGGACCAGCGACGACGGCGAGGCCGTCCTGAACCGCCTGCTCGACGACATGACCGCGGTGCGGTCGTCCGTCACCGAACTGATCGAAGGAGCGGAACGATGAGTTCCCTGACCGACCGTTACGTCGCGGCCACCATGCGGGCCGTGCCCGCGCAGCGACGCCTGGAGCTCGCCGAGGAGCTGCGCGGCTCCATCGCCGACATGATCGACGACCGCACCGCGGGCGGGCAGGACCACGCCTCCGCCGAGCGCGAGGTGCTCACCGAGCTGGGCCACCCGGAGAAACTCGCGGCCCGCTACAGCGACCGCACGCTGCAACTCATCGGCCCGCGCTACTACCTGACCTGGTGGCGGCTGCTGCGGCTGCTGCTCACCTGGATCCCGGCGATCGTCGGCGTGCTCTCCGGCGTCACGAAGGCGCTCGTCGACGGCGAGCCGGGCGCGGCGATCGGCACGGCGGTCGTGGCCGCGCTGCAGACCGCGGTGCAGATCGCGTTCTGGGTGACGCTGGTGTTCGCCGTGCTGGAACGCACCCGCACGCCGCTCGGCCTGCCCGAGTGGACCGTCGACCAGCTCCCCGAGGAGACGCGGGAACGGCAGATCAGCCACTCCGACAGCATCGCCTCGGTGGTGTTCCTGCTCGCCACCGTCGGCCTCCTGGTCGGCCAGCACTTCCAGCGCTGGACCACCGACGACGGCACCCGGCTGCCGGCGCTCGACCCGGCACTCTGGAGCTTCTGGCTGCCCGCCCTGATCGTGGTGCTGCTGGCCACCGTCGGCCTGGAGATCGCCAAGTACCGCTCGGGCCGGTGGACCTGGCCGCTGGTGGCGGTCAACGCGGTGCTCAACGTGGCGTTCGCCGCCCCGGTGCTCTGGCTGCTGGCCACCGACCGGCTGCTCAACCCGGAGCTGGTCGAGCGGTTCGCCTGGCTACGGGACGGCGGGACCGTCGAGGTCGCCCGGGTGGCGGGCGCGGTGGTCGTGCTGGTCGCGATCTGGGACGTGGTCGACAGCGCGATCAAGGCCCGCCGCGCCGCCTGAGCCCCGCCCGGCCCGGCACGCCCCGACACGGGCGTGCCGGGCCTTCCGGGTACGCGGACAGTCAGGCCGCCGCGCGCCACTCCCGGGCCAGCAGCGCGTAGACCACCTCGTCGGTCCACTCCCCCTTGACGAACTCGTTCTCCCGCAGGTGCGCCTCCCGGCGCATGCCCAGCCGCTCCAGCACCCGGGCCGACGCGGTGTTGCGGGCGTCCAGCCGGCCGACGATCCGGTGCAGCCCCAGCCCGTCGAAGCCGATCCGCAGCATCTCCCGGGCCGCCTCGGTGACGTACCCCCGGCCGGTGTGATCGGGGTGGGCCACGTACCCGATCTCGCCCTGCCGGTGCTCCCCGCTGGTCCAGCTCAGCAGCACGTCGCCGAGGAACTCGCCGGTGTCCGCCAGCGTCACCGCCAGGTTGAGCACGTCGCCGGGAGCGCGCAGCGCGGTCCGCCGGACCAGCCGGTCGATCGCGGCCCGGGCGGCGTCGTCGCCGTACGGCTCGTGGTAGAGGAACCGGGTGACCTCCGGGCGGCCCCGGTAGTCCCGCAGCACCGCCAGGTCGCCGGCGGTGAAGGCGCGCAGCAGCAGCCGCTCGGTGCGTATCGGCAGATCGGGCACGAACACCCCGGCAGGCTACGTCGTGGCTGTCGTCCGGCCCACCCGATTACGCCCCGGGCACCACGGCGGCCCGGCCGGTGGCATGGTCGTACGGTGAGCACCGCACCCACCACCGCCTGGCGCCGGCCGGCTCCCACGTCCGCGCAGTTCCGTGCCGACCTCTGGGTTGGGCTCGCGGTCACCGTGCTGGCCCTGTTCGAGCTGACCCTGGCGCACAGCACCGGCGCGTTCCTGCTCGGGCCGCCGCCGAGCGTGGCCGAGCAGGTCTGGTGGACAGTCGCGGTGACCGCCCCGCTGGCCGTACGGCGGCGGTGGCCCGCCACCGTCGCGGTGCTCGTCTCGATCGCGTTCGTCGCCGGGCAGGCGCGGGCCGTCCCGCTGGCCCAGCTCCCGTCGGGCGCGCTGTTCGCCGCCCTCTTCACGCTCGGCGCGTGGGGCGCCGACCGGCGGCTGGCCGGGCGGCTGCGGGCCGGCATCATCGTGGCGATGTTCGGCTGGCTCGCGCTGTCCCTCGCGCTGCGGGCCGACCAGATCTCGGCGGCCTCCTTCGCCGACGCCGCCGGTCCGGTGCCGCCGGTGCTCGCCGCCGTGGTCAACGGTGTCTTCTACAACGTGCTGTTCTTCGGGTTCGCCTACTACTCCGGGCAGACCGCCTGGGTGGCCGCGCGCCGCCGGCACGAACTGCGGGAGCAGGCCGAGCAACTGCGCCGCTCGCAGGTCGAGGCGCGGGAGCGCGCGGTGATGGGCGAGCGGGTCCGCATCGCCCGCGAGCTGCACGACGTGGTCGCCCACCACGTGTCGGTGATGGGCGTGCAGGCCGCCGCGTGCCGGCGCGTGTTCGACCGGGACCGGGACAAGGCGCGTACCGCCCTGGCCGCGATCGAGGAGACGGCCCGCACCTCCGTCGACGAGCTGCGCCGGATGCTCGGCGTGCTGCGCGACCCGGACGCCGCGTCCGGCGCTGCCACCGCGCCGGAGGACACCGCCGGCATCGACCAGGTCGCCGCGCTCGTCGACCGGGCCCGGGACACCGGGCTGCGGGCCGAACTCGGGGTGTACGGGGAACCGGCGCCGCTGCCCCGCTCGGTGTCGCAGGCGGCGTACCGGATCGTGCAGGAGGCGGTGACGAACGTGGTCAAGCACGCCCACGCCACCACGCTGGACGTGCGGATCCGCTATCTGGCCAGGGAACTGGAGATCGACGTGAGCGACGACGGACACGGCGGCGTACCGGCGGCCGGGGCCGGGCTGGGGCTGATCGGCATGCGCGAGCGGGTCGCCGCGCACGGCGGTGAGGTGGAGGCCGGACCGCGCCCCGGCGGCGGGTTCCGGGTCCGGGCCCGCATGCCGCTGCCGGTCGAGGCCGCCGGGCGGGCGGCGTGAGCGCGCCGGTGCGGGTGCTGCTCGTCGACGACCAGCACCTGGTCCGGACCGGTTTCCGGGTGATCCTGGAGGTCGAGGACGACATCGAGGTGGTCGGTGAGGCCGCCGACGGGCAGCGCGCCGTGTCGATGGCGTCCGCGCTGCGGCCGGACGTGGTGCTGATGGACGTGGAGATGCCGGTGCTCGACGGGCTGGAGGCCACCCGCCGGATCACCGCCGACGCGACGCCGGGCGGCCCGGCGGTGCTGATCCTCACCACGTTCGACCGGGACGACTATCTGTTCGCCGCGTTGCGCGCCGGGGCGAGCGGCTTCCTGCTCAAGAACGGCACCCCGGAGGACCTGATCGAGGCGGTCCGGGTGGTGGCGCGCGGCGAGGGGCTGATCGCGCCGGCGCTCACCCGGCGGGTGATCTCCACGTTCGCCCGTCCCGGCGCGGCACCGCCCGACCCCCGGCACGACGCGGCGACGGCGGACCTGACCCCCCGCGAGCGGGAGGTGCTGGAACTCGTCGCGCGGGGGGCCAGCAACGCCGAGATCGCGGACGTCCTGCGCGTCGGGGAGGCGACCGTGAAGACGCACGTCAGCCGCGTGCTGGCCAAGCTCGGGCTGCGCGACCGGGTGCAGGCGGTGGTGTTCGCGTACGAGCACGGGGTGGTGCGGCCCGGCGGATGACGCCCGTCCGCCGCGCGGCGGACCCCATGATCGCCCCGTGGTGGGACGACGGGAGCGGAGGCCGCCCGTAGCGTCGGGATCATGACCAGCGTGCTCCGCCTCGACGGCGTCGACCGCAGCTTCGGCGGCCGTCAGGTGCTCAAGGACGTCTCCTTCGACGTGACCGCCGGACGCATGACCGGCTTCGTCGGCGGCAACGGCGCCGGCAAGACCACCACCATGCGGATCATCCTCGGTGTGCTCGCCCCGGACGCCGGGCAGGTGACGTGGCGGGGGCGACCGCTCGCGCGCGAGGCCCGTACCCGGTTCGGCTACATGCCGGAGGAACGCGGCCTCTACCCGAAGATGACGCCCCGCGAGCAGGTGGTCCACCTCGGCCGCCTGTACGGGCTGGACGCCGCCGGGGCGCGCCGCCGTACCGACGCGCTGCTGGAGCGGGTCGGTCTCGGCGAGCGGGCCGACGACCTGCTGGAGACGCTGTCGCTGGGCAACCAGCAGCGCGCGCAGATCGCCGCCGCGCTGGTGCACGACCCGGAGGTGCTGATCCTGGACGAGCCGTTCTCCGGGCTCGACCCGCTCGCCGTCGACATGGTGGTGGCGGTGCTGCGGGAACGCGCCGCCGCCGGAGCGCCGGTGCTTTTCTCCAGCCACCAGCTCGACGTGGTGGAACGGCTCTGCGACGACCTGGTGCTCATCGCGGGCGGCACGATCCGGGCCGCCGGCGCCCGCGAGGAGCTGCGCGCGGCGTACACCCTGCCCCGGTTCTCGCTCGTGGTCGACGGCGACGCCGGCTGGCTGCGGGACCAGCCCGGCGTGCGGCTGGTCGACCTCGACGGCGCGCGCGCCGTGTTCGACCTGGACCCGCCCGCCGACGACCAGTCGGTGCTGCGCGCGGCGCTGGCCCGCGGCCCGGTGCGCGCGTTCGGCCCGGTCACCCCGTCCCTCGCCGAGATCTTCCGAGAGGTCAACCAGTGAACACGTTCCAGGCCACCCGGCTGGTCGCGGCCCGCGAGATCAAGGTCAAGGTCCGCGACAAGACGTTCCTCTACAGCACGCTGATCTTCCTGCTGCTCGCCGTCGTCGCCACCGTGGTGCCGGCGATGCTGAGCAGCGGTCCGTCCACCGTGGCGGTCACCGCCGCCGGGGCCGAACCGCTGCGCGCGGCCGGGCTGGACGTCATGCTGGTCGCCGACGACGGCGCCGCCGAACAGGCGGTACGCGACGGCGACGCGGACGCCGCGGTGGTGGCCGGTCCGGTCGTGGTCGCCGACGAGCGGGCCCCGGACGACGTGGTCTCCGCGCTCAGCGCGGCACCGCAGGTACGGCTGCTGGACCCGGACGCGGTGGACCCGCTCGTCGCGTACCTGGTGCCGTTCGCGTTCGCGTTCGTCTTCTTCTTCATGTCGCAGACGTTCGGGTTGCAGATCGCGCAGAGCGTCACCGAGGAGAAGCAGACCCGGATCGTGGAGATCCTGGTGGCCGCCGTGCCGGCCCGGGCGCTGCTGGCCGGCAAGATCCTCGCCGCGGGCGCGCTGGCGCTGGGGCAGATCACCCTGATCGCGGCAGTCGCGCTGATCGGCATGCGCCTGACCGACGGGGGCGACCTGCTGGGCCTGATCGCGCCCGCGATCGGCTGGTTCGTACCGTTCTTCCTGTGCGGCTTCCTGCTGCTGGCGGCCATGTGGGCGGCCGCCGGAGCGCTGGTGAACCGGCAGGAGGACATCGCCGGGGCGTCCACCCCGGTGCAGCTCGCGGTGATGGCGCCGTTCTTCGCCGTGGTGTTCCTCAACGACAACGCCGCCGCGATGCGGATCCTGTCGTACCTGCCGATCTCCTCGCCCACCGCGATGCCGGTGCGGCTGTTCACCGGCGACGCGGCGCCGTGGGAGCCGTTCGTGTCGCTGGCGCTGCTGCTGCTCGCGGCGGCCGGGTTCCTGCTCGCCGGGGCGCGGATCTACGAGGGCTCGCTGCTGCGCACCAACGGCCGGACCTCGGTGCGGGCGGCGTGGCGGCAGCGCGAGCCGATCGGCTGACCGCGCGACACGCCGAGCGCCGGCCACCCCGGAGCGGAGGGCCGGCGCTCGGCACGCCGGGTCGGGCTCAGCCGACCGCGGCCATCACCTCGTCGGAGACGTCGAAGTTGGCGTAGACGTTCTGCACGTCGTCGCAGTCCTCCAGCACGTCGATCAGCTTGAAGATCTTGCGCGCGCCCTCCTCGTCCAGCGGCACGTTCACACTGGGGATGAGGGAGGACTCGGCCGACTCGTACTCGATGCCGGCGTCCTGCAGCGCGGTGCGGACCGCGACCAGGTCACCCGGCTCGGAGACCACCTCGTACGCCTCACCGAGGTCGTTGACCTCCTCGGCGCCGGCGTCGAGCACGGCCATCATCACGTCGTCCTCGGTCGTGCCGCCCTTGGGGACGATCACCACGCCCTTGCGGGAGAACATGTACGACACCGAGCCGGCGTCGGCCAGCGAGCCGCCGTTGCGGGTCAGCGCGGTACGCACCTCGGTGGCGGCGCGGTTGCGGTTGTCGGTGAGGCACTCGATCAGCATCGCCACGCCGTTCGGGCCGTAACCCTCGTACATGATCGTCTGCCAGTCGGCGCCGCCGGCCTCCAGGCCGGAGCCGCGCTTGACCGCGCGGTCGATGTTGTCGTTCGGGACCGAGTTCTTCTTCGCCTTCTGGATGGCGTCGTAGAGAGTCGGGTTGCCGGCCGGGTCGCCGCCGCCGGTACGGGCCGCCACCTCGACGTTCTTGATCAGCTTGGCGAACATCTTGCCGCGCTTGGCGTCGATGACCGCCTTCTTGTGCTTGGTCGTCGCCCACTTTGAGTGGCCGGACATCTGTTACCTCCGTTGCTACCCGCCGTCTGCATCGACCGCACCGCACACGCCCCGCTCCCCCGCCGGCGCACGTCGAGGTGCCGTGATCTTCGCTGGGAGCCGCGGCGGGCTGATGGCCCTGCCGAATCTCGGCAATCCTACCGGCGGCGGGCGGGTCACTGTCACGCGCCGCACGGCACCGGCCCGTCCCGGCCCACCCGAACCGGTACAACCAGGGACGGACCGGCCGCTCAGTCAGCTTGCCCGGACCAGCTCCACGAAGTGGCGGTGCAACCGCAGGTCGCCGGTCAGCTCGGGGTGGAAGGACGTGGCCAGCAGTTTGCCCTGCCGCACCGCGACGATCCGGTCCGCGGCCGGGCCCCCGGTCACCCGGCCGAGCACCTCCACGTCCGGGCCGACGCGCTCCACCCAGGGCGCCCTGATGAACACGGCGTGGAACGGGCCGCCGCCGACGCCGGTGAGCGCCACCGGCGCCTCGAACGAGTCGACCTGGCGGCCGAACGCGTTGCGCCGCACCGTCATGTCGACGCCGGCGAAGCCGCGCTGGTCGGGGCGGCCGTCCAGCACCTCGGCAGCCAGCATGATCATGCCGGCGCAGGAGCCGTAGACCGGCATGCCGGCGGCGATCCGCTTGTCGATCGGCTCGCGCATCTCGAAGATGTCCGCCAGCTTGCTGATCGTGGTCGACTCGCCGCCGGGCACCACCAGGCCGTCGACCGCGTCCAGCTCGCCCGGCCGCCGCACCGGCCGGGCGTCGGCGCCCGCCCCGGCCAGCGCGGCGACGTGCTCGCGTACGTCGCCCTGAAGGGCGAGCACGCCGATCACGGGTCCTGTCACGCCCGGTTCACCAGCCGCGCTCGGCGAGCCGGTGCGGCTGGGGGATCTCGTCGACGTTGATGCCGACCATCGCCTCGCCCAGCCCCCGGGAGACCTTGGCGAGCACGTCCGGGTCGTCGTGGAACGTGGTCGCCTTGACGATCGCGGCGGCCCGCTGGGCCGGGTTGCCGGACTTGAAGATGCCCGAGCCGACGAAGACGCCCTCGGCGCCGAGCTGCATCATCATGGCCGCGTCCGCAGGGGTCGCGATGCCGCCGGCGGTGAACAGCACGACCGGCAGCTTGCCCTGCTCGGCGACCTCCTTGACCAGCTCGTACGGGGCCTGCAGCTCCTTGGCCGCGACGTACAGCTCGTCGGAGGGCAGCGACTGGAGCCGGCGGATCTCCTGCCGGATCTTCCGCATGTGGGTGGTGGCGTTGGAGACGTCCCCGGTGCCGGCCTCGCCCTTCGAGCGGATCATCGCGGCCCCCTCGGTGATCCGGCGCAGCGCCTCGCCCAGGTTCGTCGCCCCGCACACGAACGGGACGGTGAACGCCCACTTGTCGATGTGGTTGGCGTAGTCGGCCGGGGTCAGCACCTCGGACTCGTCGACGTAGTCGACGCCGAGCGCCTGGAGGATCCGCGCCTCGACGAAGTGGCCGATGCGGGCCTTGGCCATCACCGGGATCGAGACGGCCTGGATGATGCCGTCGATCATGTCCGGGTCGCTCATCCGGGACACGCCGCCCTGCGCGCGGATGTCGGCCGGCACGCGCTCCAGGGCCATCACGGCGACGGCGCCGGCGTCCTCGGCGATCTTCGCCTGCTCGGGGGTGACCACGTCCATGATCACACCGCCCTTGAGCATCTCGGCCATGCCGCGCTTCACGCGGGCGGTGCCGACGGCGGTGGCGGTGGTGGTCGGGGCTGCGGATTCAGACACGGGACATCGCTCCTCGGCGTGCTCGGGAGGTGACTGCGCAGGAATGCTACGACCGGCGCGACGCCGATCCGAGCGCCAATCGAACCCCCGGTGGCCTGCCGTGTGGCCCCCGTCACCGGCGGTGCATCAGCCGGTGGTCACGTCCACGTGCGGGGCCAGCGTGGGGTCGTCGATGTCGAAGTAGCGCGGCCACTCCCGCCCGCGCCCCATCCGGAACAGCCGTACCACCGGACGCCCCCGCGCCGAGCGGGCGTCCCGGACCAGGTCGGTGTGCACCTGCCGGGCCAGCGCCAGCCGCCGGCTGGCCGCGATCACCGCCGCGCACGCCGGGTCGTCCGGGTCCAGCCGCACCCCGCGCAACTGCCGGGTCAGGTCGTTCTCGGCCGCCTCGCGCTCCTCGGGAGCGGCGTCCAGCGCGATCCGGGCGGCGGCGTACAGCTCCACGCCGTACCGCTGCTCGGCCAGGACCGCGGCGGCGGCCGCGCGGCGCAGCAGGTGCGCGTCCAGCGCGCGGGCCGCCGAGTCCGCGCGGACCTGGAGCCGCTGCACGCGGCCGGAGGTCCAGATCAGGTACGCCGAGAGCAGCCCGAGCACCGCGACCGCGCCCACCACCCACCACATGCCCGGCATCGTAGTGCTGCTCCTCATCCCGGCCGGCCGGCGCGGTGCACCGGTCGACGCGCTCGTCACAGCGGCCGCAGCGGCCACAGCGGTCAGCCCAGACCCGCCCACTCCTGGTCCATGACCCGGCCGTCGGTGGCCTCGATCGCGGCTGCGTATACCTCCAGAACGCGGCGGGCAACCACGGGCCAGTCGAAATTCGCCACCACCTGGTCGCCGCAGGCGGTCAGCCCGGCGCGGCGTCCGTCGTCGTCGAGCAGCTCGGACAGCGCACCGGCCAGCGCGGCCGCGTCGCCGGTCGGGAACAGCAGGCCGGCCCGTCCGCCGTCGAGCACCCGGCGGAACGCGTCCAGGTCGCTGGCGACCACTGTCGTGCCGGCGGCCAGCGCCTCGGTGAGGATCATCCCGAAGGACTCCCCTCCGGTGTTCGGTGCGACGTAGAGGTGCACGCTGCGCAGCATGCGTGCCTTGTCCGCCTCCGAGACCAGGCCGAGGAACGTGACCCGGTCGCGCAGACCGGCCGGGAACCGCCCGTACAGCTCGTCGGCGTCACCCGGCCCGGCGACCAGCAGCCGCAGCCCGGGGCGGTGCGGCGCGAGCGCGACGAACGCGTCCCGCAGGATCGGGAAGCCCTTGCGCGGCTCGGTGAACCGGCCCAGGAACCCCAGCGTGCCGCCGGTGCCCGGGGCGCACTCCCCCGGCCAGCCCGGCAGCGGCGGCACCCCGGCGAACTTCGCCACCGCCACCCCGTTGGGGATCTCCACCGCGCCGCCGTCCATGTGCTCGACCTGCACCTTGCGGGCCAGCGCGCTGACCGCGATCCGGGCGGTGATGCGCTCCAGCACGATCTGGAGCACGCCCTGCGCGGCCGACAGCACCCGGGAGCGGGTCATCGCGGTGTGGAACGTCGCCACCACCGGGCCGCGCGCGCAGAGCACCGCCAGCATCGACAGGCTCGGCGTCAGCGGCTCGTGCACGTGCAGCACGTCGAAGTCGCCCCGGGTGATCCAGCGCCGCACCCGGGCCGTGGAGACCGGGCCGAACGCGATCCGGGCCACCGACCCGTTGTACGGCAGCGGCACCGCCCGGCCGGCCGACACCACGTACGGCGGCAGCGCCGAGTCCTCGTCGGCGGGCGCCAGCACGCTCACCTCGTGGCCGAGCCCGAGCAGCGCCTCGGCCAGGTCCATGACGTGGTTCTGCACGCCGCCCGGCACGTCGAACGAGTACGGGCACACGATGCCGATACGCACTGCGCCCTCCCCCTAGACCGTCCCGGTGGTGGCCGGCGGCTGCGCCGACGTGGGCGTACCGTCCCGGCCCTGGTCCAGCCACATCCGCTGCAACATGTGCCAGTCTTGCGGATGCCGGGCGATACCCGCCGCCAGACCGTCGGCAATCCGCTGGGTCACCGCGCGGACCCGGGCGTCCAGCGGGGCGCTGTCCGGGTCCGGCAGCGCCAGCGGGCCCTCGATCGAGGCGCAGGCCGCGTCCGGCTCGTACCACATCGAGGCCACGTAGAGCGGGGCTCCGGTGCGGATGGCCAGCAGCGCCGGCCCGGCCGGCATCCGGGTCCGGCCGCCGAAGAAGTCGACCTCCACGCCCCGGGCGGACAGGTCCCGGTCGGCGAGCAGGGGCACCACGTGACCGGCGCGCAGCCGGTCCACCAGGACGTCGAACGCGGGACGCGGGCCGCCGGTGTTGGGCAGGATCTCCATCCCCAGCCCTTCCCGGAACCCGACGAACCGCTCGTAGACGCCGTCCGGGAGCCGCTCGGCCACGGTGGTCATCGGCCAGCCGGTGGCCGCCACCCAGGCGCCGGCCGCGTCCCAGTTCCCGGCGTGCGGCAGCGCCACCACGGCGCCCCGACCGGCCGCCACGTCGGCGGCGAGCAGTTCCTGCCCGTCCAGGCGGAAACCGGCGAGGATGTCGGAGCGGCTCAGGCCGGGCAGCCGGAACGCCTCCATCCAGTACCGGGCGTACGAGCGCAGCCCGGCGCGCACCAGCGCGTCCAGCTCCGCGTCGGGCATCTGCGGGCCGACCACCCGGCGCAGGTTGGCGCGCAGTCGACGCGTACCCCCGCCGTCCTTGCGGTGGGCGCGGTCGGCGCCCGCCCGGAAGGCCGCGACCGCGACGGGCCGGGGCAGCGCCCGGACCAGGCGCCAGCCCGCGACGAAGCCCGCCTCGGTGAGGTTCACTCGACGCCGACCCGCTGGGCCTGGCGGTACACGTGGGCCATCCGCTGGCCCACCGTGAAGATCGAGACGGCGGCGAGCAGCCAGAGCGCGATCTCCAGCGCCGGACCGACGCCGACGCCGGTGAGCAGACCGCCGACGCCGACGATGAGCAGCCGCTCGGTGCGCTCGGCGATGCCCACGTTGCAGGTCATCCCGAGGCCCTCGGCGCGGGCCTTCACGTAGGACACCAGCCCGCCCGCGGCCAGGCAGATCAGCGCCGCCGCCACGCCCGAGTAGTCGTGCTCGGTGGCCAGCCAGTACGCGACCGCGCCGAACACCGCGCTGTCGGCGACCCGGTCCATGCTCGAGTCGAGGAACGCCCCGAACCGGGTGGACCCGCCGCTCATCCGCGCCATCGTGCCGTCGAGCAGGTCGGTGAGGGCGAAGACCGTGACGATCAGCGCGCCGGCGACCAGATGGCCGCGCGCGCCGAAGCCGAGCGCGCCGACGAGCACGCCGACGGTTCCGGTCACGGTGACCGCATTGGGGGACACGCCCGCACGCAGCAGCGCGCGGGCGACCGGCTCCACGACGCGGGTCATGCCCGCGCGGGCCGTCACTTGGAAGATCTTCGCCATGGCGGTCCCACGATAACGGCCCGCAACCGCCGGGGACACAGCCGGGCGTACGACCCGCCCGGCGACCCTTGTGCGGGCACCCGTGCGGGTGTGAGATCGAGCCAGGAGGTGAGCCAGTTCACCGGATCACCGGTCCGCGTTCCCGTCCAGCAGGAGATCACCGGAAGATATCGCCGCGGCGCCCGTCCCGGGTCCGCTCCCCCGTCGCCCGCGGCGGTCGCCACCACCACCGGTTGAGGGAGGTGCGCCGCGATGGCGCAGAAGAACGAGAAGGGTGTCACCGGCGGCGCGCCGGTGGTGACCGAGCCCGGCAGGGTTCGCAACGTGGTGCTCGTCGGGCACTCCGGCGCCGGAAAGACGACGCTCGTCGAGGCGCTGCTGGCCGCCAGCGGCACGATCGGCCGGGCCGGCGCCGTCACCGACGGCACCACCGTCTGCGACCACGACCCCGCCGCCGTACGCCAGCAGCGCTCGGTGAGCCTGGCCTGCGCCCCGCTGACGCACCGCGACGTCAAGGTCAACCTGCTGGACACCCCGGGGTACGGCGACTTCGTCGGCGAGCTGCGCGCCGGACTGCGCGCCGCCGACGCGGCGCTGTTCGTGGTCTCCGCCGTCGACGGGATGGACGCCGCCACGGCCGCCCTGTGGGAGGAGTGCGCCGCCGTCGACATGCCCCGGGCGGTGGCCGTCTCCCGGCTGGACCACCCGCGCGCCGACTTCGACGAGGCGGTGGCGCTGTGCCAGCGGGTCTTCGGCGACAACGTGCTCCCGCTCTACCTGCCCATGCTCGGCGACGACGGCGAGTCGGTGGCCGGGCTGATGGGGCTGATCACCCGCCGGGTGTTCGACTACTCCGACGGGCTGCCGGCGGCGGTGCGCGAGCCGGACCCGGAGCACCTGCCGGCCATCCAGGAGTCCCGCAACGAGCTGATCGAGGGGATCATCGCGGAGAGCGAGGACGAGACCCTGATGGACCGCTACCTCGGCGGTGAGGAGATCGACCCCGAGGTGCTGATCACCGATCTGGAGACGGCCGTCGCGCGCGGCCACTTCTACCCGGTGGTGCCGGTCTGCGCGGAGACCGGCGTGGGCCTGGACGCGCTGCTCGACGGCCTGGTCGCGGCGTTCCCGTCGCCGCTGGAGCACGACCTGCCCGCGGTGACCGGCGTGGACGGCTCGCCCCGCCCGCCGCTGACCTGCGACCCGGACGGCCCGTTGGTCGCCGAGGTGGTCAAGACGACAGTCGACCGGCACGTCGGGCGGGTCTCGCTGGTGCGCGTCTTCTCCGGCACGCTGCGCCCCGACCAGGTGATCCACGTGTCCGGTCACGGCATGGCCGAGCGCGGCCACCCGGACCACGACGCCGACGAGCGGGTCGGCCACGTCTACAGCCCGCTGGGCGCGACGCTGCGTGAGGTGCCCGCCTGCGTCGCCGGTGACCTGTGCGCGATCACCAAGTCGGGCAGCGCGGAGACCGGCGACACCATCTCGGCCAAGGACGACCCGCTGCTGATCGCGCCGTGGGAGATGCCGGAGCCGCTGCTGCCGGTGGCGATCGTGGCGCGCAGCCGGGCCGACGAGGACGCGCTGGCCCGCAACCTGTCCCGGCTGGTCGCCGGCGACCCGACGCTGCGGCTCGAACGCAACGCGGAGACCCACCAGTTGGTGCTCTGGTGCATGGGCGAGGCGCACGCCGACGTGGTGCTCGACCGGCTGCGCGGCGGCGGCGTCGAGCTGGACACCGAGCCGGTCCGGGTGCCGCTGCGCGAGACGTTCACCGCCGCCGCGCGCGGGCACGGCCGCCACGTCAAGCAGTCCGGCGGCCACGGCCAGTACGCGGTCTGCGACATCGAGGTGGAGCCGCTGCCCCGGGGTGCCGGCTTCGAGTTCGTCGACCGGGTGGTCGGCGGCGCGGTCCCGCACAACTACATCCCGTCGGTGGAGAAGGGGGTACGGGCGCAGATGGAACGCGGCCTGGTCGCCGGCTACCCCGTGGTGGACCTGCGGGTGACGCTCGTCGACGGCAAGGCGCACAGCGTCGACTCCTCCGACGCGGCGTTCCAGACCGCGGGCGCGCTGGCGCTGCGCGACGCCGCCGAGAGGGGCCAGCCGGCGCTGCTGGAGCCGGTCGACGAGATCACCGTACGGGTGCCCGACTCGTCGGTCGGTGCCGTGATGGGCGACCTGTCCGGGCGGCGCGGCCGGGTGCTCGGCACCGAGCCGGACCCGGACGCCGAGGGCCGCACGCTGGTCCGCGCCGAGGTGCCCGCGACCGAGTTGCTGCGGTACGCCGTCGAGCTGCGCTCGATGACGGCCGGCACCGGGACGTTCCGCCGCGAGTTCGCCCGCCACGAGCCCATGCCCGCCCACCTGGCCGACCAGGCCCGCAAGGAGTCCACAACCCGCTGACCCTCGCCCGACCCCTCCCTCCCTCCCTCCCTCTCGTTCCCGCGATCTTGCACTTTTGGCCCTCACAAGGTGCGCATTCCGGTCACTCAAAGGGCCACAGCCGCAAGATCGACGGCGACAGGGCAGGGTTGGGGTGCTGCCGGGCCGGCGCGATCGCGGGCGGGGCTGGGCGGGGTAGATCTTGGTAGGAAGGCGCCCCTATGAGGGCCCTTTCCTACCAAGATCTCTGGGGGTCTCAGTGGGCGGAAGGGACGTCTTGCTGGGCGGGAGCACGCCAGGACGAGGGCCGCGTCGAGGGCCGCGCTGGGGGTGGGTGTCCTTCGGGTCAGGGGCGGACGGCGGGGACGGGGGGCATCGGCCAGTGGGGGCGGGCGGCGTCCCGGAGGGCCGCCGAGCGTACCGCCGCCAGCTGCCGCTCCACCTCGGCGAAGTGGTCCGGGGCGAGCGGGCCCCGGGCCAGCGCGGCCGCGTTCTCCTCGACCTGGGCCACGGTCCGGACGCCGGGGATCGGCACGGCCCGGTCGCTGCGCGCCCAGATCCACCCGATCGCCCCCTGCGCCAGGGTGCGGCCGTCGGCGGTGAGCGCGTCTCGCACCGCGGCGACCCGGCGCAGCCACTCCGGGGCGGGCCGGCCGCTGCGGAACCACTCCAGCCAGGTCGGCCCGAGTCCGCGCACGTCGTCGCGGGGCAGCGTGGACTCCGGCGTGTACTTGCCGGTGAGCAGACCCATCCCGAGCGGCCCCCGGGCCAGGCTGGCCAGGTCGTGCTTGTCGCAGGCGTCGAGCATGGCCGGGGCGTCCCGGAGCACCGACAACGCGTGCTGCACGGCGGCGGCGCCGCGGGCGACCTGGGCGAAGGCGGCAGCACGGTCGGCCCGGTCGGTGCTCCAGCCGTACGACCGGATCAGGCCGGCGTCGACCAGGTCGTCGAGCGTGCCGACGAGCGCCTCGGCCCGGGGCAGCGGCAGGTCACCGAGGTGCAGCTGGTAGAGGTCGATGCGGTCGGTGCCCAGCCGGCGCAGCGAGTCGGTCACCGCCCGGCGCAGGTAGTGCGGGGAGGCGTTCTCACCGGTGGCCTGCCGGGTGCGCTCGTCGAACGTGTAGCCGAACTTCGTGGCGATCACCGCCTCGTCGCGCCGGCCGGCGAGTGCCCGCCCGAGCACCCGCTCGCCGTGCCCGGCGCCGTACGTGTCGGCGGTGTCGAACAGGGTGACGCCGAGGTCGAGCGCGCGGCGGACGGCGCGTACCGACTCGTCGTCGTCGACCCGGCCCCAGCCCAGCGGCCGGGCGCCCTCGGCCCACGGGCCGCCGATCGCCCAGCACCCCATGCCGAGGGCGCTCACCTCGATGCCGCTGCGCCCCAACTGTCGCGTGTCGACTGCCACCGCCGCATCCTGTCACCTTCCCGGCGAGCGCGGGCCGGTTCGTAGCCCAGGAGTCCGGCCATGGTCACGCCCCGTGATGCCGAACGGGAACAGGCGTGGTGGGGCGACCACCGGCTCGGCCCGCGGCGTCGGCCGGACCGTCGGGGTGCCGGGCGCTCGGGGCGCCGAGCCCCGTCCCTCGACGCGGTCCGTCAGCGGGCGTAGGCCAGCAGCACCGGCTCGTCCTGGCCCGGCCACGCGCCGGTGAGCCCGCCCGCCGCCGGCACGTCGGCCGGGACGGGCCGCCGGACCACCGCCAGCTCGACGTCCCCCACCCGGACCACCGTCACGCCGCCGTCAACCGGACCAGCCGGAGCCGCTGACACCGGAGCGGCCGACACCGGACCGGGCGGGACCGGGCGGCCGGTACGGCTCCCCGTCAGCGTCATGCTCGCCGGGCGCACCTCGCGCTTCCCGTCGACCTCGAAGTACTCCTCGGCCTGTCCGGCGTCCGCGAGCACGGCGGCGGCCAGCAGCGGCGGGTACACCGGGTCGCCGCAGGCGTCGTACACCCAGCGGCGGCCGAGCACCGAGTGCTCGACGAGACCCACGAAGAAGTCGTCCGCCCCGTCCAGCGGCGCGCCCCGGTACGTCAGCGGCACCTGGAGCACCGGGCCGTCACCGGCGCGCACGAGCAGCGTCTCGACGCCGACCTCACCGGCCGGGTCGTCGAACCGGTACGCCGCCACGCGGGTGACCTCCGTGCCCGCCTCACCGGCGAACCAGGGCCGGCCGGGCAGCCAGGGTACGAGCAGCTCCAGTTTCGAGGGGCGCAGTTCCGCGCGGTGCAGGAGAGCCATGCGCAAGATCGTACTGTCGGAACGGGCCGCCGTCAGGCCGCCGCCCACGCCTTGGCGAGCAGTTCCCGGGTGTCGGCGAGCAGTTGCGGCAGCACCTTCGTCCGGCCGATCACCGGCATGAAGTTGGCGTCGCCGCCCCAGCGCGGCACCACGTGCTGGTGCAGGTGCGCGGCGATGCCCGCGCCCGCGACGCCGCCCTGGTTCATGCCCAGGTTGAAGCCGTGCGCGCTGGAGACGTGCCGGACCACCCGCATGGCGGCCTTGGTGAACGCGGCCAGCTCGACCGTCTCCGGCTCGTCCAGCTCGGTGTAGTCGGCCACGTGCCGGTAGGGGCAGACCAGCAGGTGCCCGGGGTTGTACGGGTAGAGGTTGAGCACCGCGAAGACGTGCTCACCCCGGGCCACCACCAGGCTCTCCTCCGCCGGCAGCCCGGGGGCCAGGCAGAACGGGCAGCCGGTCGGCTTCTCGTAGCCGCCCTCGGGCCGGTCCTCGCCGGAGATGTAGGTCATCCGGTGCGGCGTCCAGAGCCGGTCCAGCCCGTCCGCCAGACCGTTGTCGCCGCCGTACCCGGTGTCCCGCTCCGCCCCTGTCACACAGGCGATCCTACGATCCGGGCCGGACCGCCGCCGAACCGCGCCGCCGGGCGGCGGCGCGGTTCGGCGGACCGTCTACTCGGCGGCGGTGGCGGTGGGGCCGGCGTTGGTGCGCGACTCCACCACCTCGCGGACGTGCGCCACCGCCTCGTCGATCGGTACGCCGTTGCGCTGCGAGCCGTCCCGGTAGCGGAACGAGACGGTGCCGGCGGCCACGTCGTCGTCACCGGCGATCACCATGAACGGGATCTTCTGCTGCTGCGCGTTGCGGATCTTCTTCTGCATCCGGTCGTCGCCCAGGTCGACCTCGGCCCGGATGCCGTGCCGGCGCAGCGTCGCGGCGAAGTCGACCAGGTAGTCGCCGTGCTCGTCGCGGATCGGGATGCCGACCACCTGCACCGGCGCCAGCCAGGCCGGGAACGCGCCCGCGTAGTGCTCGGTGAGCACACCGACGAACCGCTCGATCGACCCGAACTTGGCGCAGTGGATCATCACCGGCTGCTGCCGGGTGCCGTCGGCGGCCTGGTACTCCAGCCCGAACCCCTTGGGCTGGTTGAAGTCGTACTGGATGGTCGACATCTGCCAGGTCCGGCCGATCGCGTCCTTCGCCTGCACCGAGATCTTCGGGCCGTAGAACGCCGCGCCGCCCGGGTCCGGCACCAGGTCCAGGCCGGTCTCCAGCGCGCACTGCTCCAGCACGGCGGTGGCGGTCGCCCAGTCGGAGTCCGAGCCGACGAACTTGTCCGGCCGGGAGTCGTCACGGGTCGACAGCTCCAGGTAGAAGTCGTCGATGCCGAAGTCGCGCAGCAGGCTGAGCACGAAGCCGAGCAGGTGCTTGATCTCGGCCGGCGCCTGCTCCTGAGTGCAGTAGGAGTGCGAGTCGTCCTGGGTGAAGCCGCGCACCCGGGTCAGGCCGTGGATCACGCCCGACTTCTCGTACCGGTAGACCGACCCGAACTCGAACAGCCGCAGCGGCAGCTGCCGGTAGGACCGCCCGCGCGACCGGTAGATCAGGTTGTGCATCGGGCAGTTCATGGCCTTGAGGTAGTAGTCGCTGCCCTCCATCTCCATCGGCGGGAACATCGTGTCCTTGTAGTAGGGCAGGTGTCCCGAGGTGTGGAAGAGACCTTCCTTGGAGATGTGCGGCGTGCCGACGTAGTCGAAGCCCTCCTCGATGTGGCGCGCCCGGACGTAGTCCTCCATCACCCGCTTGAGCACGCCGCCCTTGGGGTGGAAGACCGGCAGGCCGGACCCGATCTCGTCGGGGAAGCTGAACAGGTCGAGGTCCGCGCCGAGCTTGCGGTGGTCGCGGCGGGCGGCCTCCTCGAGCAGCTTCAGGTACGCCTTGAGCTCGTCGCGGGTCGGCCACGCGGTGCCATACACGCGCTGGAGCTGCGGGTTCTTCTCCGACCCCCGCCAGTACGCGGCGGCCGAGCGCATCAGCTTGAACGCGCCGATCAGCCGGGTGTTCGGCAGGTGCGGGCCGCGGCACAGGTCCGACCAGCAGACCTTGTCCTCGTTCGCGGCGAGGTTGTCGTAGATGGTCAGCTCGCCGCCGCCCACCTCCATCACCTCGGAGGAGTCCAGCCCCTCCCCCTTGACGTCGATCAGCTCCAGCTTGAACGGCTCGGCGGCCAGCTCGGCCCGGGCCTCGTCCAGGTCGGCGAACCGGCGGCGGCGGAACCGCTGGCCGGACTTCACGATCTCCTGCATGCGCTTCTCGAGCTTGGCCAGGTCGTCCGGCTGGAACGGCTTGTCGACGCCGAAGTCGTAGTAGAAGCCGTTCTCGATCGGCGGGCCGATGCCGAGCTTCGCGTCCGGGAAGACGTCCTGCACCGCCTGGGCCAGCACGTGGGCGGTGGAGTGACGCAGCACGTTCAGCCCGTCCGGGCTGTCCAGGGTGACCGGCTCGACGGCGACGTCCTCGGCCGGGCGCCAGTCCAGGTCGCGGAGCTGGCCCTGCGGATCGCGGACCACCACGATCGCCTTCGGCCCGCTCATCGGCAGGCCGGCCGCGGCCACCGCGTCGGCCGCCGTGGTCCCGGCGGCGACGACGACGGGGTCGGCCACGACGGGGGTACGGGGTGCGGACACGGTGACTCCTGTCGTCGACGGTACGGAAGGGCCGGTGACCGGCCCCTGCGATGCTATCGGTCGCCCGGACCCGGACCGCCGCCGACGCCGGTGCCCGTTCCCGGCGAGTTCCGTGCCGTGTTGAACCTTTTCGCCGCGCCGCCCGAACTACCAGGTGGGGCCGGAGCCGGTACCGACCCCAGTCGACAAGGATGGGGACGACCATGAGGATGACCCGTCAGGGCCGGTGGGCGGCTGCGTTGCTGACGGCCGTACTCGCCGGGGCGGTGGGCTGGCCGGGCGCGGCGAACGCGGCCGGGGTGACGGTCACGACCTCGCCCGCCCAGGTACGCCAGGGGGACGCGATCGAACTCGCGGTGCTGGTGCCCGCGGACAGGCCCGGCACGCGGACCACCCGGATCGAGCTGACCATGCCCGCTGACGCCCCGATCGGCGAGGTGTACCCGCTGTCCGTGCCGGACTGGGCGCCGACCATCACCACCCGCACGCTCGACCAGCCCGTCCCCGGCATGCACGCGGCCGAGCTGAACCAGGTGACCCACGCGGTGAGCTGGCTGCGGATGCCCGGCACCGGCACCGGGCCGGCCCGGCTGCCGCTGGGCATGGGACCGATGCCCGCCACCGACCGGCTCACGTTCACAGTCGTGCAGACGTACGACGACGGCACCGTGGTCCGGTGGGCGGACCCGGCGGGTGGCGCGCACCCCGCGCCGACGGTCGAGCTGCTGCCGCCGCTGCCGGGCACCGTGACGCACGACGGCGGCGCCGGTACGAACGGCGGCGCGCACGGCGGTCACGGCGCGGCGGGCGGCCCCGGCGCTGCCGGTGGGGCGCAGGGCGGCGCGCCGGGCGGCA